>CAIXKO010000870.1 GCA_903919925.1 uncultured Bacteroidota bacterium
AAACGTGGTTTCATAATCCTGAAAACTTGATGGAATAGAGCGGTTGGTTGGATCATTACCTCCAGGTCAAGAAAAAAGCGGTCCGACTTATGTTCAACTAATCCAAACATTTCCAGGAAATTCGTGATAACCCGGTTTTGGAAACACCGGTAACCTTTTTCCCATGGATCTGAATCAAGCTCATACTCCAACTCTGCCATAGCACCTGGAAATGCATCAAAATAGCGGCATTTGTTCGACTTGCTCCAGAAGCAGGCCGGGACTGATTCCAATAGGGGAATCCGGCGAGAGGGGATTCAAATGCAAAGTATTGATTTCAGACTTACTGTATCCTTGCAAACTTGCCAGGGGTTGATAATTACTGACTGCTTCAATCATCGGATTATAGTGGATTCTGTTTTAAAAGTTTCTCCCTGGCTTTTTTCACAGATTCCTGCTCAGACAGATTGGTGTTCCAGTATCCCACAAATGCCTCATAGCCCCTTACGGCGATAAAATAGGGAATCAGTTGCTCCCCTTTTAGCTTGTATGATTTTACTATCTCGACGTTTTCTCGTCGGGCTTTTTCCATCCGGTGGTGGCCGTCGATGAGATTAAACCTTCCCGGACTAATCTCCGCCAGGAGGACAGGCTTTTCTAAATTAACCGTCTTTAGATGTTCCTCATTAATACAACCACCCCCATGCGATTTAAACCAAACAGGGATTCGAACATCTTTCTGCTCCACAATAAGCTGACCGGAGATTATATGTTCTAAAATTCTCGAAATATTGAAATGAAAAATCCCGTTGGGGTAAATTTCTTCATTTTCATAGGCATCGCAAGGTATGAAGTCCTTGTTCAGCTTGAGTGTTCTTTCATTTTTCATGATAGCTTCGGCATGAGTTCGCGCAGGATTCTGCCCGGGGTTGTGAAATCTCTGGTTTTGCTCCCTGTTCTAAACGTGTTCTCAAATTGTAAGTCCTCGATCCGGGCTAAATCGATATCTTCAATAGTTTCTGGCAAGGCAAGTTGGAATTCAATTTCATACCTCATCTGATTCATGGAAGCAATTACGCTCCGGCTGTTGGTTGCGTAAAACTCCGGGGGACTTAATAATCCATATTGAAACAACAACCGCCCGAAACCTTTTCTCATCAGCAGCGCGGCGGCCCGATCCCTCACAACAGGTATGGCGGAATCCAGGGAAGTTCCCGGAACCAATACCGAAATCCGGGTCGGGTTGTGAAGAAAGTGAATGACAGTAAAGCTTCCATCGAATCGTGTCACCTGGCTGGCATACCAATCACCCGGAAAAGGTGAGGTGGGCTCATCGGTATTTTTAACCGGTGGAATTCCGGATAACCGCATTAACTGTTGTGTTGCCCTGATTATCATTTCTTTCGCTGTTCGAAGAGTTAAACCGTATTAATTTCAGAATTATTTACACTGACATTTACACCGACAAGTAGCTTGGAACGCTTGTCCGCTCAATCTCCTGGCCCTAGTGCCATATCGTAGATACGGCCACTATTCAGGTGCTGGGCCCATCTGGGTGCTGCCATAGTTAGTGTAATGCCATTTTTGGCTTCGAAAATTTGAATATCCTCATTGACAGCCCTTAATACGTCAATCCAGTGACCAGCGGTCAAGATATTTCCCACATTCAAGTTTGCTCGAACTGTTGAGTCAAGAGCCGGACCAACCCGACCCTTGGTCAAGAGTAAAACGGCCTTGGAGATTCCAGTAACGCTAGCCAACCCATTAAAGGCTCGTCCTTGATATGGAAGGTTTTGAAAAACCCTCCATAATTCTGATAAGGCATGAGTTTTTTCTTGGGAAAGGGATTCGCTTTGCCGGATTTCAAAATCATCAAGGATTCGTAAATAAGGATTAGCTTCCGTAAGGAGGTCTTCAAGGTAGGGTGGTTCATGTAGATTGTCCATCTTGGTCCTTCGCATTCGATTGGGCCGGCATGCCTGCCATTTTCGCAAAACGAAACCAAACTGGGCGGCTTGTTGGTCTGGATGAACGTTTAACCATGAATCCCAATCCTGGACATAAGTTGGATCAAAGCGATTTATTCTCGCCTCGAACTCATTTATAGTAAGATTTTTTATTCCGGACATAACCTTATTTTCTGCACAATATAATGACAACTCGTTTAAACTTGACTTGAACTCGTTTAAAACTAGTTTAAATCGTTTCCTTTTTCGTTGTTGTTCTGAAATGTCAAGTAACTTGCGCAAAATACTTGACATATCACTCGGCCAATTAGTTGTCCGATAGAATTTTAGCTACCAATTTATAAACTGTAGTTCCGGTTACCTTTGGCCAATCAGGGCATGGAGGATTGTCACGTACTTCAGCACGATGGACTGCCGCTTCAATCAATTCCCGGGTGAATTTTCGAGAGTTGATGTCCTTATCATAATCAGGTAAATGGACTTGCAAACGACCTGAGCAATCGTGAGAACTGGCGATACCATTGCCTTCTTCAAAGTGCAGTAATAACCAATATTCAAACTTCGGATTACTCAAGGCAAAACCATGCTGGCTAGACTGATTCGACCATTCAAATAACTGACCTAATTGGGCATCTGTCCATTGATCTTTATCAACAACCAGCCAGGCTTCATCCGACTTCATAAAATTTTCATTCTTAAGTTGAGTCCTTAACCTCCTAAGAACCTGGGGTGGAGAGTTTTTAGATTTATCCCTCAAGCATTTGATATGTACAATCGGCTGATATTCATTGAATAATGCAAAATATTGAGGCTCGGTTAAGTATCCTTCGGTTGCGATAACGAAGAGTTTACGATATCGCCGTTCACCCAGCGATCGATGGAAGTTCCTTCTACTGGCTTTCATCCGATCTTCCTCCTGCCCGTTTCTGAGAGTGTAAGTTTTGGCAATGATCTATTCACCAAAATTCTGGGAATACCACCAAGACGCCCTTGCAAGTAGCTTTTCCGGATATCCTTATCATAACGGACATCCTTAAATTCGCTGAAAGAAACCATGGTCGAAATCCCGGAGGAATCACGTTCGGTTATCCACATTTCA
>CAIXKO010000871.1 GCA_903919925.1 uncultured Bacteroidota bacterium
AAAGGGTTAAGATAACAATCAAAATCAAAAAATTATGAGTGCAATTGATGTAAAGTACAATCAGTTAGGAGGTGCTGGAGGTTTGTTGGGCAATCCAACTGCCGCCGAAAGTGTTTGTCCCGATGGTATTGGTCATTACCGGCATTTTGATCATGGGTGCATTTACTGGCACCCCAACACCGGTGCCTATGAAGTTCACGGAATGATCAGGCAGAGGTGGTCAGCCCTGGGCTTGGAAAAGAGCGTTCTGGGTTATCCCAAAACCGATGAATCGACTACTCCGGATGGTGCTGGCAGATACAATCATTTTGAACACGGGTCCATATACTGGCACCCGGATACCGGTGCACACGAAATTCATGGCGGTATCCGCAGTTTATGGTCAGCAAACGGCTGGGAAACCAGGATAGGCTACCCCAAAACGGATGAAACCAAAATGAATCCGGAGAACAACGGCAAATACAATGAATTCCAGAAAGGCACTATAGGTTGGACACCTGATCATGGCGCCTGGTTTGACTTTACGGGAGCCGGAGAAGGGAAGTTTTCAGGTACTTTGCAATTATACAAAGACGCCGATTATGCAGGTCCCAATCATATATTTCCGGTTAGCACAAACTGTCCGATCGTTTTTTACGATGATCTGATTCATTTCGGGTTACATGATAAAATCAGCTCATTAAAGCTGACAGGAATTCCGGCTCATTGTTCAGCTTACTTGTATGAGAATGCCAAGATGGACGGCAGATATTTGAAAATTAACGGATCACAAAATGGTGCATTATTAAATATTGCATACGTTGGCAATAGAATGAATGATAAGCTTTCCAGTATTCAGGTGGTGAATCACGGGTTGGCATCAGTGATATTTACCGCAGCGCAGCTACAAACGCTGGCCGCCGGCCAGGCAGCTGGAATTGTGGTTGGGGGAGTGGAATGGCAAGGAAGCCCAAAGGTCAGCCTGGTACCAGGTTCCAGGACCATTAAAATTCGAATGGAAGGCTTGATAGAGGAAACCACGCCAGATTCACACCTGACAATCGACATATATTTCCGTCCATATGTATCCGGGGAGCGTTTGGTTAAAGTTCAGTATGTTTCCTACTGGGCTAATTCTGAGGGATCATTTGCAGGATATGCCAATTCAACGATTTTAGGAAAAATCGACACTTACTTTAAGGATCACTCTGCAGAGTTAACGAGTTCACTAAATGCGGTTTTAGCAACAAAATTGAGTGCATTGAACAGCATACCGGATTTTGCAAAAGAAGCAATCAATGTGCGGCGTTTAAATGTTTTACCCGAAGGACTTGAGATCGTATTGTCGGACACTGATTTTGGTGCCAATTTGTTAAAGCTTGCCAATGTTGAAGGGCTGGGCACAACACGTACACCAGGTCAGAAAACAGAAGGATCTGTATAATTATTCATAAATCTATGACATTCCTGGCCTGCTGTGGTGAATATTCCGCGGCAGGCCAATTTGTTTAGAATCTTCTGACTGCGCGAACGCGTGTGTTAACGCTTTTGTCGACGCTGCCTTCTTTGCCATTATAGAATATCTTGATCCACCCTGCATTACCATTGTATGGATCCTCAGTGGAGGCCCAATAGATATCGAATTGGAATCCTTTTGCGGGACCGAGAATGGTATTTACTACAAAGGCTGCATTGTAGCACTGGTCCAGTTCCCAGGCAGCTGGGAGGTACCAATCGGCGAAGCCCTGATAAGTATAATCATCGCATAATTTTGCAGCGCCCCCTGTATGTCCGGCCTGGGCGATGATGGCCCGTGTATTTGCCTGCCCATCAACAGGGCTCTGAGCAGCTGCACCGATAGGTACATCGATAACATCGCTCCACACCTCGCTTACGCTGATATCGGCCAGTGAGGCGATTAACCCATGCTCGACTCCGTTTAGTTTCCAAACGCTAACAATAATGCCTCCCCCAAACAGTTCGCCCACATAATGTTCAAAGCTGGCGTTACCTACAGTACTTCCGGCAGTTTTGGCATAAAAGGCATAAGGTACGCTGAGCAGCTGACTGGTACCTGAAACAGAGTAATCAGAACCGCCAGTGGGATCTGTCTCCGTTTTGATAAAATAATTGCCATCGGCCCAGTTTATGGAAGAAAACGTACCTGATTGTACCACACCACCGCCAATTTCAATCGATATCAATCCATTGCTATTGGAGGTTGGGGACTGGGTTTCGATATAAACAGCCGTTCCTGCCGGCGAGGCTTTCAGGATACTAATCTTCATACTGATCAACTGGTTAGTTACCAATTGATTTGATGCATTTCGAATCACTGCCTGATAACTCATTTTTTCCGGACTTTGTGCCCATCCGGCAACCGTCAAAAACAAAACGGCAAAGAAGATTATTAGTTTTTTCAAAATTAATGATCAGTATTTCAAGTATTAATTTTATTTTTAAAATGCTCAACAATTCTGGTTGCCTCTTCTAACTTTCCGAAGGGTACCGGTACGCGAGCCACCTCCTCCTGCCTGCCATTCCGCGTAGGCATCGAGTAGTTAAACTCAATAATATCGGGTTCCTCAGCGGTATTAAGCGAAACCCCGTCGAGGCGTGCACCCAGTTTAACCCAAAGATGAAACATCTTGCCAACAATCACTCCATTTTCGGCAATTAGCGCTTCGGCTTCCGAACTTTTTAGCTTCCGGTACCGGAATACCGGTACCAAAAAAGCCGGGATTGCCACTACCACCATGATACCTATAATAATTAAAACGATCAGCAGGGATTGTAAAACGATGGTCATCAACACTCCAACAATCGCTGCAATCACGGCAACCATTATAAACAAGTTTTTCTTTGCCTTCTTTTCATCCTCAAAATCGGCTGCCACAAATCGCATCCATTCGTTAGGCGAATAACGCCAAAGTGCAATCTGTCCCTCACCTGTCAGAATCTTCTCCAGCTGTTTTGCCCTGGAGCGATAAATAACGATGACGATAACACCAACCATCACCATAAAACCGGCAATAAAGCTGATACCAAAACCGCCATCCATTCCATCGATACCGAGCAATGAAGGAAGAAAAACCCAGGCAAGAAAAACCACTGTAATTATATACCACAGATTAACAATCCGTTGTTGGGTATTTTGGATCATATCTCAAAAGTGAAGGGTCTTTAACAATTTCGGCTACTTTGGAAAAAAGCTCTTTGTAGTATAGGAAACATAAGTTCCATTTTTACAAGTATAGGTAGTTTTTACGATTACCTGCACCTCATCGCATCCTGGATCAACAAAACTCCAGCTTACCTGGTATATATTCTTGAGCTGACCGCTGATCATACTATATAACTGCTTGAGCTGGGTTGCATCCGGAGTGTAGGAATACCTACCCCCTGTCATAGAGGCAAGATCGCCCATGATTTGCTGATTAACAGATCCATAACCAATTGAATAGATGGGTATCTGGTTATTCTGGGCCAACGTGATTACATCAGTGAAGCTTACTTGTGAATTGTTTTCATTTCCATCGGTGAAAGCAATAACCGCAGGGAGCAAACCGGTTTTAGAGCTAATAAGGGTAGTGCAATCGGTTAAACCGGTATAAATGGCATCAAAAAAGGCAGTTGATCCACCGATACCCGGATAGGCAGCTACCAGCGCACTTTGTAAAGAAGCTGCATCATTGGTAAAGGCTTGAACCACATCATCACCGCTGCTGAACTTAATGATCTCAATATAATCAGCCGAATTCTTGTATTTGACAAAGTCCGACAAGGCAGCCTCCATCTGAGTAATATCGCTGGAGACCATGCTACCTGAATAGTCCATTGTAGCCGCCACAGCAACGTTTTTGCCTTGTTGATTCATCGATGAAAAGGTAACATCTTTTACTAAGGTTGTATCGGTTGACCCTTTACAAACTTGCTGAATGGTAAAGTTATACTCGTTGAATTCCGTGAATGGATTGCCATTCTGGTCAGTTACAGACAGATAAACAGTGATTTTAGTGTTCTGATTTGTTAATTCAATACGGGGCACCGTACCTTTTACAGCAGTGGTTGAATCATCGTTAGTGTTGGTAAAGCCTTTTTTACCATAACTTATATAGCTTCCATACTTTTCGCACCCGGTAAGGCAGCTCACCAGGATCAAAACAATGCATAACGAGTACTGTTTAAATGAATTAAGAAAATTTTTTTTCATGGCTTTGGTGTTGAATTGATCTGATTAATACAACCACCAAATTACTAAAATTCAGCGGCAATGCCAAATTCAAGGGGTTGATTAGGACGTCTGATGTATTAAAAATTGAGTATCACCCGTCTTGATGAAGGAATGCGGTTTTCGATATAAAATTTTGCTAACAAAGCCAAGGCTGTAAGGAAACGATCCGAAAGCCGATATTACAAAACCGATATAAGGGTTCACGATCTGAACGATGCGCGGAACGGCAGTATTTTGAACTCAGGCTCCAGCAACCACCACGCAGCACACGGTAATTTCCATTGTCAGCTCCTATGAAATTAGCTTGATTATCAGTAGTATACTCGCCATACCAATCGAGGCACCACTCCAGCACATTGCCATGCATATCATACAAACCCCATTGATTTGGTGAATATTGACCCACCGGAATTGTTTTCCCTTGAAAAAATTCACCAGGATTATTACCGGATGGTATTTCGTTGATATTAGCTTGCAAGGAGAGGATAGAATTTCCGGTATGGAAAGGTGTATTTGTACCTGCCCGGCAGGCGTACTCCCATTCAGCCTCAGAGGGCAACCGGGAGTTCATCCAGCTTGCAAAAGCCTGAGCATCATGCCAATTCACATTGATGACCGGTCGATTATCCCGTCCCCATCCTTCGTCCTCCGGTTTCCTTCGGCTGGTAGCTTCACAAAACTTGTCATACTGCTGAAAGGTAATCGGGTATTTGCTGATTTTAAAACCATTCAAGGTTACCGGATGCTGAATCTCATCAGAAACCCTGTCCATTTCCTTCAAAGGGCTACCCATAAGGAAATTCCCCGAAGGGATATCAACCCACTCGATTACAGGCTTTAGCAAATCATATTTCGAAAAACCTCCCATCCTGATAAATTCCAAGTTTACACTGACCTGCGAAAGATATGGAATGTGTTTCGGATTTTTTGTCAGAATGTGTAAACTGCATGATCTAAGGGGTGGA
This sequence comes from uncultured Bacteroidota bacterium, assembly GCA_903919925.1. Taxonomy (GTDB): domain Bacteria; phylum Bacteroidota; class Bacteroidia; order Bacteroidales; family UBA12481; genus UBA12481. The sequence goes on from CAIXKO010000871.1 coordinate 5,179, forward strand.
TGGTAAAATCTGGAGGGTAGATGACATTTGGAGAAAGGGAAAA
>CAIXKO010000872.1 GCA_903919925.1 uncultured Bacteroidota bacterium
CCGGAAGTTACTGACCGGATCATTTTGCCGGTGGGAACGGTGGAATCACATGGAGCCTGCCCGATTGGTACTGATAATTTTATTCCGGAAAACCTGGCCGATCATGTTTGGGAAGACGTAAATGCATTGGTGGCCCCTTCGGTGAATCACGGGGTTACCGGGGCTTCAATCTCGCAGTTTCCGGGATCGATCATGATCAGGCCCGAAATTTTTCAGGAGTACATTTATGATATCCTGAAGGATTTGGTGAGAACCGGCTTTAAAAATATCCTGATTATAAATGGACATGGAGGAAATACCGAGCCCATGCAAAAAGCAATTACTAAGTTGCATATGGAAACCGGTGCTCATTTTATGATTGTGAGCTGGTGGGAAGCTGCGTGGAATCTGGCCGAGGAAGTATATGGACAGAAACCGATTCAGTCGGGACACGGCGATCTGGAAGAAGCGGCCCTGGTGATGTCGAAATACCCGGATTATATTGATCGCAAAATGTACGAAAAGCTGGGCAAGGATAATCTCGGCCACGCCGGTACCGATAAAGGTGTTATTATGATGCCGGCCTGGGCAACCACCCGCCTGCCTGAAGCTGGCGTAGGATATCTTGATTTTGATGTTAAAAAAGCCAAAGATTATACCAAAAAGAAGGCCAAATTCATAGCTGATACCTTTAATGAAGCTGTCAGCCGCTGGGAAATGATGGATTCCTGGAAGTAGAATCCGTAAAACCTGAATTGTCAGGGCCTTATTATAAAACCAGGGCAATTCCTTTAAAAAAGACATGATTATCTTTAATTTGTTAATGAATTAGCAAGATAAATCATCATGAAAAATCATTTAGTATATTATCTTAGCCGCGATGTAAGTTCATCAGGAACCTGTGGATCAGAAAATAATGCTATCAAACATGGAATTTGAAATTGGTATCGATATTGGATCAATCTCAGTAAACACGGTTGTAATTGATCAAAATGGCAAAATATTAGAGGAATTTTACGATTACGGATACGGGAAACCCTTTCACCAGTTGCTCGCCCGTTTGGAAAGCACTTTTGAAGTTTACCCGGAAAAGGACATGAAATTCATGGTTTTTACCGGAATCGGAGGGAAAAAGGCTGCGGAAGTATTGGGGGGATTGCATATTAATGAAATTATAGCCCAATCTACGGCGGTTTCCAGATTATACCCGGAGGTTAGAACGGTGATTGAAATGGGTGGGGAAGATTCAAAACTGATCTTCATGGATCAGGGTGAAGTTGCTGACACCTCCAGGTTATCGGATTTTTCGATGAACAGTTTATGCGCTGCCGGAACAGGCTCATTCCTCGATCAGCAGGCTAAGAGAATTGGGGTAAAGATTGAAAAGGAATTTGGGGAGATGGCGCTGAAATCGAAAAACCCACCTCGTATTGCCGGACGATGCAGCGTTTTTGCAAAAAGCGATATGATTCATCTGCAGCAGGTTGCCACTCCGGTGGAGGATATTATTGCCGGATTGTGCTTTGCCGTTGCCCGTAACCTTAAAAGCACGCTAGGACGTGGTAAACATTTTGTTCCACCCGTCATGTTCCAGGGCGGTGTGGCAGCTAACGCGGGTATGGTCAGGGCATTTAGGGAGGTTTTGAAACTCGA
>CAIXKO010000873.1 GCA_903919925.1 uncultured Bacteroidota bacterium
GCAGGTCCCCGGAGCCAGCTCACATGGATCGGAGCCGGTCCCATAGCTCGGAGCAGGTCCCCGGAGCCAGCACCATGGCTCGGAGTAGGTCCCATAGCCAGGAGCAGGGCCCCGGAGCCCGCACCATTGCCAGGATCAGGTCCCATAGCCTGGAGCAGGTCCCCGGAGCCAGCACCATAGCCTGGATCAGGTCCCATAGCCTGGAGCAGGTCCCCGGAGCCAGCACCATGGCACGGAGTAGGTCCCATAGCCAGGAGCAGGTCCCCGGAGCAGCTCACATGGATCGGAGCCGGTCCCATAGCTCGGAGCAGGTCCCCGGAGCCAGCACCATGGCTCGGAGTAGGTCCATGCCCGGGGCTGAAGCCCACGGGTTACAAAATCGGTCATGCCTCCGGCATTAAGGACGCACTGGGCAAATAGTTCCGGAGGAACGGCCGATATGGTAACTCCGGGATTTATCCCGGTGCTGGTGTCCCACAGATCCCTGGTGCTGGCTCCGGTGCTGGTGTCCCACAGATCCCTGGTGCTGGCTCCGGTGCTGGCACACCACTGATCCCTGGAGCTGGCTCCGGTGCTGGTGTCCCACTGATGATTAATCACAAACGCCGATACAGAAATCGCTCCCCTCTCCCGTGAGTGCAGCGACAGCGGAACGAGCGCGGGAGCAGCGGGTGAGGTGGATTGCGTGAAATTGGGTACCTGAGAGGTATCGAAAGATTTTATCCGCCAGATTGAAACATAAAACTACTATAAGGCGCATAATTCTCGGACAGTACGATTATGTTTGCAATACCGTGTGATTTTTGTTGCTGCATTTACCGATGAAATACTTTCTGATTTGCCCCATATTACTGATCCATAGCCTGATAGTCGGGGTATACGGGCAATTCACCAACCCGCCATACCGCCATTATTCCATTAGCGACGGGTTGCCGCAAATGCAGGTGATGTCGTTGTTCAGCGATAGCCGGGGATATCTCTGGATTGGAACCAAAATGGGAGTTTGCCGGTACAACGGGAAGGACTTTGAACAGCCGGTGAATGCCGATTCCCTTCCTGGCGAAATAGTGTCTGGCATAACCGAAGCTGCCGATGGCAAAATCTGGTTTGGGACCAGCAATGGGCCGGCTAGTTTTGATGGAAAGAACCTGACTTCCTTCCTTAATGTGGACGGTAAATATGCCTGGATTGCCAGTACTCCCGATGGGAAATTGTGGTATACAAATGAAAATCCTAAGGACAGTTACGACTTTGGGTATTTTGAAAACGGCGTTAATCACCCAACAGCCAAACTGCCAATAAATGGATATTATGAACCGCTGGGGTGTAATTTTTGTAATGAAAATAACTCCATGATTGTTTACACAAAAACTGATCTGTATGACGTAACAAACCATGGTGATACCCCTGTTTTTCGTACCAATGATTCCATTGCTGCCGTTCAAACCACCGACCAGTCAGTATGTTACGCTGATATTATGGACACCTCAAATTTCATATCCTGAAATATTCTAAAGCGAGATTTGATGAAGTTGCAAAAGTCGTTCATGGAAAATTTTCAGGGGAGAACCTCCTGAAAGACCCCGTTTTCTTTGTGAAAAAGTCCCTTCCCGGTCGGATTATGATTAAAGTTTATCCTGATCATTTCGTTATCGATGATTACCACGAAATGCAGTACAATGCCCATGCTTATGATGGTAACCAGGCATTGTGGATAGGAGCAGAGGATGGCCTCTACCGTATGCTCAATCCAGGTTTCGAGACTTTTAATAAGGATGTTTTGCCCCAGATTTGGACGATCGCCGAGGACCGGAAAGGAAAAATGTTGTTTGGTTCCTTTCATTATGGACTGAAGTTATTCGATGGAAAAAGTATTGAGCAGGTTAATTTGCTGGATTACTCGCGGGATGTACTTGGTTTTTACTTTAAAACTGCGGTGGATGAGCAGGGAACTGTTTATCTGCCTATGGGCTCCGGTATTTTTGCCTGGCATAATCCGGGTTGGAAAGTTTTTGGAACCGGACCTGCTTTAACTGTGTTTTACGATAACACGTGAAAACAGACATTGGCGGGCCTGCAAAGGAAAGTTAATGTGTACAACCGGACGTATGAGCTGGTGAGAACCATTGATCAGGCAAAGGGTTTGGAAATTCGGAATTTTGTAACAACGATTGAAAAAGATAGCGATGGATATTTCTGGTTCGGAAGTTTTTCAGGTCTTACCCGATATAATTGGGATAAGGACTCGCTTTCCAACTTTAACCGAAGTAACAAGCGGTTGCCTGCCGATGGGGTGATTTCCATCCATCATGATTACAAGGGAACAACCTGGTTTGGCACCACCGATGGACTATGCCGGTACTACAATTCCGGGGATTCTGTTTCCCCGGTGGGCCCTGATCTGATGAAAGGGCAGGTATCGCTGGTTACCTCGGCCGACAGTACCTGGCTGATTATTGGCCAGCCGGCGGGGCTTTACTTTATGGACCTTATAGAGTACTATCATTCCGGGGCGATCAACCTGAGGCTGTTTAATCAATCGAACGGATTCATGGGTATAGAGCCTGGTCAGGATGGTGCTTTTAAAGATTCGAAAGGCAATATCTGGATCACATCAGCAACCGAAGTTACCCGGATTAATCCTGAGAAAATCAGCTGGGGAAACAACAGGATTAACGTGAGATTCTCCAGCTGCAACGGTGAAATTTTGGGTTTTAACGATAGCATTGTCAACCTGCCTGTTAATGCAGGATCAACGATTGTTAATTTCGATGCGATTTGTTTCAGCCGTCCCAGCCCGGTTCAATACTCCTGGAAGCAAGATAACGGGGTAGGGGAATGGTCGGCCTGGCAAAAGACCGATTACGCGGTTCTTACCGATCTTCCCCATGGAAAAACGGTTATCAGTCTCCGGGCCAAGGTACCCGGCCTGCCTGATGTTGAATATGCTACAGCCAGCATAACGATTAAAACGAATATCTGGATTTATAAGCGCGATTGGTTTTTTCATGCGCTATTCGGGTTATTTGCTTTTGCTTCCATCATTTCACTCGTCTTCCTTGTCCGCGCCCGAATCAGGATAATTGATACCATCCGCCAGGCTAAAGTAGTTCAGGTAAGGGCCCTTCAGGCACAAATGAACCCTCATTTCATATTTAATGTACTGGCTGCCCTCCAATCCATGATTCTATCACTAAACCTCGATGAGGCAAATACATACCTGATAAAACTGGCCAAACTGATCCGCGGGTACCTGGACTCAGCTGGTCCGGCAAAAATCCAAACCGTTAATAAACCAGATGGAGGAGAAATATCGCTGAGTCACGAAATCGAATTGCTCGAAAACTATATCGATTTTCATCAGTTAGTCATTCCTGATGGTTTTGATGTTATTTGGAAAATCGATCCCACTATAGATCTGGAAGCAATATACATACCGCCGATGTTGATTCAGCCATTTGTGGAAAATGCCATCCGGCATGGGTTGATGCTGAAAAACTCCAGGGGCATCCTCGGAATAACCATAACTCCGCATGCTAAAAATGGAATTCAGGTGGTGGTGAGCGATAACGGAGCCGGCATCAACAAAGCTGCATCAAGCCTCAGAACCTCACCCTTCCGCTATATTTCAAAAGGCAGGGATCTCACCTTTTCCCGTGTACAGCTACTGAATGAGCTGGGCTACGATATCCGCATTACCACTGAAAGTTCTGATAATGGAACGGTTGTAACTGTGAGCATCCGAAAAAAGTAAAACAACGGGACGACAGATGGGGGTAGGGGACGACACATGGGAAGACGGGACGACACATAGGAAGACGGGACGACACATGGGAAGACGGGACGACACATGGGAAGACGGGACGACACATGGGAAGACGGGACGACACATGGGTCGTCCCCTACCCAAACCTTGCATCCTTCAATTCTTCCAATTGGCACATTGGCACATTAGCACATTTCTTCCATTTCTTCCATTTCTTCATTTCTCCACATACCCCGAATCCTTATGGTCCCTTACCATCGTCCGGAGCGCATGTATCATCTCCTTTAGGTTTTGTAACCCTCCGATGGTGAACCAGATAGTAACGATAATCGAGGTGATGAGGTAGATCCAGGTGTAGATTTTCCAGAAACTCATCCAGGCTTCATTCTTAACTTCGGAGGTTAGATTATAAATGGTGCCAATAACAAAAACCACCGTCCAGATAGCGGTCCAGCCGTAGGTGGCAATGACTACCCCTTTATCGCGGCGGGTAAATTCTTTTGTTGTCCCCATAACTTTCCAGCCTTTAACCGCTTCGGTTTTCACCACGTTGGTTTCGCCTTCTATGGCATATTTTCCGCGATGCAGCATTTTGTCCATATTAAATGGCTCCTTACAAGTGATTAAGGAAACAACAAAATATACCGCGGCGGCCGATACCATTGCGATAAACCAGAACCACTGACCATTGATCGGAAAATCTTTGTAAACGGCATTCAGTACAATTCCGGATGTTGCGGTAACAGCACCGGTGATCATGCCTGCCCAGGCAGCAGCTGTTGTTCCGCGTTTCCAATATAGCCCTCCGATAATTGCCGCTCCGGAACCGCCTACGAATATGGCACCCGAGATGGCCAGGAATAGGAAAACTTTTTCAGTTTGCTGAAACAGGATGCTCAGGATAAAAATGGTAATACCAACACCCAGAATCGACATCTTCAAATATTTCAGATGCTGTTTTTGCTCAAATGGCTTTTTGCGGAGCGGCATAATGCAATCCTGAATAAAGATACTTCCCCAGGAGTGCATGTAAGTATTGTGGCAGGTGATGGCAGCGGCCAGCATAATAGCTGCAAAAGCACCTTTAAACCCAATTGGCAGCAGGTAATTCAATACCATGGGTACCCGCAACTGACTTTTCATGGCATCGGTTCCTGCTCCGGCAAGCGTACCGTTAATGGAGTCGGCGATGGCTTTAAAATCGGCATGATTAAAAATGGTGTAAGCAACTATCGGGATAAATACCAGAAACAGTCCCCATTGCGGAATCAGGCGCCAGTTGGTAAGAAGATCGGCCATCTTGGCCTCATGGGCATTCTTTGCTGCCACATTAAATGATGAATTTCCCTGCCACGATAGTTTGGTATATACCAGCCCAAACATCCCGATAAAGAAAAACCAGATATTAAAATCCTGAACCTTCCCGGATTGGAAAGGATTGATCAGCGAGGCATCCTTGGGAGCCGCATCCATAGCCTGGGAAATATGTGCCCAGTCAACCTTGATAATCAGCAGGATCACGATAATAACGAAAACGATATTGACAAAAACGCCCTGCACAAAATCGGTAAACATCACCGCAATATGCCCGCCGGTGAGAATGAAAAACAGTGGTATGCCAACCATCAGCGCGGTAACAATGATAAAGGTCCCCGACCAGGGTCCTATCTGCCCGATCTCGGGAATACCGCAGAAATAGATAAAGAATCGCGCGGTTACTGACGGGAAGATCACCATGTTAACCAATCCTGAGGTAAAGGCCAGAAAACCGGAAAAGATCCGGAAACTTCTGCTGTACCTCACCTCAAAAAACTGGGCCATTGTCATTACCCTGGTTTGCCGGTATCGGTAAACAACCCAGCCGGTTACGCTCAGCGCCACCAGGATAATGGTGGTAAGCATCTCCCACCATCGTGCATTAAAGCCGGCCGAAAAGTTTTGCTCCATGGCACCCACCACTGTAATGGCGCCCAAAGCTGCCGTTCCCTGAAACATGGAAATAATATAGCGGCCACCAGTTCGCCCGGTGGCCAGGAAATCGGTAACACTTTTCATCAAAGTCTTGCTGAGGAAAACAAATCCAACCATCAAGGCGAGGAGGAGGAGTACGATGGACCAATCTAATAGGGTGAGGTTCATAGTTTTAACTTAAAAAACAAATAACAAAAGACAAATAGCAAATAACATATAAATAACAAATGACAAAAATCAAAAAACAAATGACAAACAAAGAACAAACAAAAGAACAAAGACAAAAATAGAAACAAAACAAACTGAAACAAAGCTTTATTCTATACTATAACCCTTAACCGATGCTGGTTTGGATTTTGAAGGTTGAGTTTTATTTGTTATTTGCTTTTTGTTTTTTGTTTTTTTGTCGTTATCCACAATGTTTTATCAGTTCCGCAATTGTCGATACAGCCAATCCCACGCAAGTATCAGCTGCACCGTAATATACAAATACTTCGCTTTCAGGAAGTGCATACCCTTCAGAATCAGTTTTATGCACGATAATTCCGCTAGGGAAAACAACGTTAGGCACTTGTCCCGACAGCTCCCATGGCTCCCGTGGTTCCAGAATATTATATAAACCTCTGCCAATCACTACAGATGGATCTTTCAAATCGAGCAGCATAACGCCGGCCTGATAAATATTGGCACTGCCAAAGTGGGTGGCCACACCATGATAGATATGCAGCCATCCCTGGCGCGTTTTTACCGGTGGCGGGCCCGATCCGATAAACTCATCCCAGTAGTGAAAACGTCCATTGATTACCGGAGCAACCGGCTCCCAATCAATCAGGTTATCGGACGATGAAAGCCAGATGGTGCTCCCTGAGGTAGGACCGCTGCTGTGACGCGCCTTATTTGGCCGGTCGAGGCGCATGTATTTCCCTCCGACTTTTTCAGGGAACAACACGCCGTTGCGGATATCTTCATTGGAGGTGATTCCTAAAAACCGGAACTCCTTGAAATCGTCAGTTTGACCTAGTCCAAGCTGGCAACCTGCATCCATGTCCATGGCAAACATGATGTAATAAGTGCCATCCAGCCGGGTTATGCGGGCATCATAAATGTGATAAACTTTATCTTTTACATTCTCAATGCCTTTAAAGTCAACAATTTTATCTTCCACGGTAAAGTGGATGCCGTCGGCACTTTCAGCCATCACCATAAAAGTTTCACGCGAGCGGCTCTGGGTGCGTACCATCATCAGGTACTTATCACCAAACTTAATGGCACCGGGGTTAAATACTGAGGAGCAATCAATCAGATGGGGGGCGATATCGGGTACATCTGATCGGGTGAGGATGGGGTTGGTTGGGTAACGTTTCATAGAGAATAGTTTGAACTTGAACTTGAACTTGAACTTGAACTTTAACTTTGAACTAAAATAACAAAAAACAATAAACAAATAAATCGCAAACTTCAAAATTTAAATGACAAATAGCAAAAAGCAAATGACAAATAAATCGCAAACTTCAAAAATCAAAAACCAAACCAGCATCGGCTCGGAATTTAAGTATCTAACCAGGTTTTTTTCGGGATTTTGTTTTTTTTATTTCTTTTTTTCTTTTTTGTGTTTTTGTTTTTTTGGGTGTTTGTTATTTATTTGTTATTTGTCTTTTGTCTTTTGTTATTTAACTCATCAGTACTTCAATCTCACAAATCTCCGAGTTCTTTAGTGGCACTACATTCCCCTCCAACACCACTCCATCAACAGTAATTTGACTAACTCCCTGCTGCACCCCATTTGGATTTTGCACATGAATGAGGTAGCGTGTTCCGCGGTGCACGCGTTCCAGAGTAAAATCCTTCCATTCCGATGGAATTACAGGGTCAATGATTAGCCCGTGATATCCAGCGCGTGCACCGAAAATATAATCCAAAACCACGCGGTACATCCAGGCTGCCGTGCCGGTTTGCCACGAATGGCTCGCCCTGCCGGCTGTATCATGCTCATTGCTGGTGATGTATTGCGAATACACGTAAGGCTCAGCATGAAAAGTATCGGAATCGATCCGGTTAGGAAGCATCTTTTTATAGTATTCAAATGCGGCATTACCATTGCCAAGCATGCACTCGGCCTGAATAAGCCAGGTAGTAGGATGGCCAAAAATGGCGCCATTTTCCTTTTTACCCCAAACACAACGGGTTACCAAGCCAATATTGGGATCAATTTCGCGGTAGGCCGGGGTACATTTCTTCGGTCCCTCAAAACTATCGAGCTCGCGGTGAACGCTTTCTAGTGCCGTAATCTGACGTTCCGGATCCAGTCCCGCCAGTACCGCCCAGGTTTGCGTGTTGATAAAAATCTTGCCGTACTTATTATCCTTCGATCCAATGCGTTTCTGATTCTCACCGAAAGCCCTGATGTACCAATCGCCGTCCCAGCAATTTTCATCAAGCGAAAGAGCCATCTTGCTGCTCACAGCTAATACCTCCGATTTCAGATCGTTACGTCCGATAAAATCCAGCAGACCGGATAGCAGGTTAAGCATCGAAACATAAAACATGCCTCCCCAAACGCTTTCGCCACCATCGGTACCGCCAATATAATCGAGTGTATCGTTCCAATCGCCCCGGCCAAAAATGGGCAGACCATGGGCACCCAGGTTCCCTTTTACAAAAGTTACCACCGACATCAGATGATCGAGAACCGTACCCGACCGGTTATCCGTGAATGGCTCCACAAGATCAAGCAAACCCACATCACCGGTTTCTTTAATATAATCGGTAACGGCAAGAATAAACCAGAGTGGATCATCGCAATGTTTGGTGAATTCCCCCTGACCATCGCCGTAAAAGTGATGATAAACCTTGCCATCGCTCTGCATTTGACGCGCCAGCATCAATATCCGGCTTTTCGCCTTTTCCGGGTCCGATATGGTTATGGCGATCGTATCCTGCGAGGTATCGCGGAAGCCAAATCCCCTGCCAATGCCCCAGTAATAAAAGCTCGTTACCCTGCCGATATCAAAGGCAACCTTAGCCTGATAGGGCGACCAACCATTCATAAATGTGTTTACATCGCGATCGGTGGTTTGCACTTTGGTAAAGCTGAAATAACGGTTCCAGTAGCTCTTAACATCATCAAAAGCCTGATTAACCCTGGCGATGTCATTAAACTCTGATACTTTATTTTTGCTGGTATTAAAATCAATTTTAGGGACCACGCCTAATTGGAAAATCACGTCTTTAGCCTCCCCTGGTGCAAGTTCGATTTCTATCTGAATGGCTCCCACGGTGTTGCCAAAATCGGTATCCTTACTGCGGAGTGAACCCGATTCCAGTGCCAATGGGTTATTCTCATTCCGATAAAAGCCGATAAACTCCTCGCGCACGGTTTCATAGCTTTTTATCGGATGGTTAACCGTAAAAAATGCCCACTGGTCCCACTCCTTGTTTTCCTGCTGCTGGGTGCCCCGCGTTTGAGTTACCCAATAGGTTTTTGTGGCAAAGAGGGTATTCAGATCTTTATCGAGATGGGCGCGGTTAAAGTGCTGATCATCACACTGATTAATTAAATCGACCAGGGCATGGCCGAGGGCAAATTCAACATATCCGGTAATTTTTAGCCGCCTATTTCGATTGGTATGGTTGGTTAATACCGATTTCCAGATCTCCCGATTATCCGATCGGGGGACAAAAAACAATAGATCAGATTGTATTCCATCGATTTCCGATTCCACCCGTGTATATCCGAATCCATGAGCTACTTTGTATTTTTCCACCTGATTGCCAACGGGTTGCCA
>CAIXKO010000874.1 GCA_903919925.1 uncultured Bacteroidota bacterium
CAGAAAGACACCCTCGCGGAGGTGACTGACCAGTTTATTCACCTGTGTACCGGATAAGTAATCGGTACCGAGCGCATCAAACAGATGATCGGTCCAGATAGCCTCTTTTGTTCCGTCGGGATAAAGGTTATCAAACCATCCTTCTTTGTCGTTCCAAAGATGCTGGTTCATCAAAGATTTCAGCTTATCGGCATCCTTCTTATATTTTTCAGCATTCTTATCCTGAATAATTCCGGCCCACTCCGACATCCGGTAGAGCAGGTGAACAGTCAGAACATTCACGATAGGAACCACATGATTGTAACCATCGGTCCTGATCTCAATAATTTTTTGCGTATCATAGCCAACATCGATCAAGCCTGCGGCATTGGTATAATTGGTCTTTAATTCATTAACCCATTGCTGCATCCCTTCCCAAACGGTGACGTCACCACCTTTTTGGCTGAAAATAGTATAGTCACCGGTGTGCCTTAAGTATGCCTCAATCATAATTTGCAATGCAAAAGGTTCCTGGATATAGAGATTTTCCCATTCAGCACCTTTCCAGCTCACATAAGTTTTTTTCATCTTCACTTCGCGGAAATCGGTCAGGATAGCCTCTTTCAGACTATTGGGATCGAGCATTGCCAAAACATCGGAAGCGTAGGAGGTATCCCAGCTAATGGTAAATGGCCAGTAACCTACTGCCCAGAAAGGGTTTGTAATATATTTCGGATTTTCATAACGGCACATCAGTACGGAAAGAAGGCATCGGTAATAGTACTCCTGCAGCTTTTTATTGGTACTCTCCAATTTCGGAACATGATCATAAGCCCATTTCAACTTATCACGGGTTACCTGGTCAGCGGCATTCATGCGTTTGGAAATATCCTGTTGCACCAACTCCGGTGCTTTGGTATTCGCAGGATAAAACTGAACCGCAAACCAGGCCGTGACGTATTCTCCCGGAGGAAGGGTTAACTCAAATCCTTTTTCATTAATCGTTACGATACTGGAAGAAACCCTGGCGTGCATCCGTTCACTTCCAAAGGTAAATGCATCAATCTGACGGGCATTGCCGGAGCCTTTCATTCCGTCGCAATTCATCTGACTTGCAATTTGCTGCGGGATAAGTGTCAGTGTTAACTGTTTTTCTTTCCTGTTTTTTAAAACGATTTTCAAATAAACTTCATCGCTGTTATAAGAAACATTGGTGGTGCTTTTAATGGAAAAACTTAGCCATTTACCATCAATCTCCTTGTGGAATGTGCCGGATCTGAAATAAGCATTCGGCTGCCAGGTTTCCTCCTGGGTAACCATTAAGAATGGGGAATTTGGCCGGAAGTTGGATCCCAGCGGATCGATCCCTTTTTCCTCATTTATCCACTTATCCCAGATGGTGGGCACGTCATCCCTAACCAGAATCCCTGTGTTGTGATCGAGGAAATTCAGATTAAAGGTATAGGTTGAGGAGCTAAGTGGCAAAAGCTGAACATTGGTAAAACTGGTGATGCTATATTGCCGCGGGCATACAAATCCCCGGTAATTAAAGAGCAAGACCTGCTGATCGTCGAACCGGATTTGCGGACGATCCATTGCATAATATTCAGGATCGGATGGGGTTATTGCCTTTTGTGCTGCTGCACTTGCCGATAGCCCGAGTGCATAAATCAGGAGGAGTAAAATGTTTTTTGACATCATTTTAAAGTGTTTTCGTTATGCCTTTTAAAATCCGGTTTGGATTATAATAAGTGACGCCTATCGAGTGAATAATTGATAAATATAATGATTATGTTTTACACGGATCATTGAGCTTACGATCATGTTGCATCTTTGTCCCACTCCGCTTCCATTTTGTCCATTTCACCCAAATTTCGCAATGCTTTAGAAGAGATATGGATATATTTGTTTTATGAAATACGGGTTATCAAAATACCGGCTGAAAATTGCAGTGTACTCCTCCCTGCTGGTTGGCATGATGGGAGGACTCAACATGCTGTTTGAATCCAATAATCCCATCCGGAATCTTTACTTCATTACCATACCTAGCATTGTTTTGATTTGTTTTATTAATTGGGCAATGCTTTTCGGTATCGATTATTTATCAGGAACAGAAACCGGGAAAATTACCTATTCGAAAAAAGTGATGATTCCAGGTTATTATTTATTGGGAATATTATTTATGCTATTATTAATTAATATTATCCGACAGGTATTAATGGCAAAAGGCCTGATAGTTGATCTCCCGGAGAAATTTCCTTACCGGAGGGTCTTTTCCGGTATTTTACTTTGTACGGTTCTCCTGGTTATCAAGTACACTTTTGAGGTGATCGAAGTGAAACAAAAAATGGTTTTAGAAAACGAGCAATTGTTGCGTGAAAGTTTGCAGGCCAGGTTCGAAACCCTTCGGCAGCAGGTAAATCCTCATTTTCTGTTCAATTCCCTCTCAACGCTTAAAACCTTGATGAGGACCGATGTGGACAAAGCAGAAACCTATCTTTTACGACTTTCAGAAGTCTTCCGCTATTCACTTCAAACATCAACCATCGAAAAAGTAACGCTGCGTGAAGAACTGGATATCCTGGAAGCCTATCTGTTCATGCTTAAAGAACGTTTTGGCCAAAGTTTATCGATTGATATTAAAATCGATAAGCCTTTTTACGACCGGTTTGTCCCGCCCTTTACTCTGCAAATTCTTGTAGAAAATTGCGTGAAACACAATATCGTTTCACGCGATAAACCGCTGCTGATCCGGATATTCAGTAACAGTTCCAGCCAAATCACGGTATCAAACAACCTTCAGCGCAAGCAATCGGTGGAAAGTTCATCGAAAGTAGGATTGGCCAATATCGACAGAAGATACCAGTACCTATCGGGCCGGCATATTGAAATCATAGAAAGCCAAAGTTCATTTGATGTTGTAATACCACTCCTGTCAGCATGATGAAAATACTGATTATCGAGGACGAGTCCCAAACAGCTGCTGACCTGGCTCAAACATTACAAAGGGTTGATCCAGCCATTGATGTCCTGAAAATACTCGACAGCGTGAGCAGCTCTGTTCACTATCTTTCATCAAATCCAATGCCCGAGCTGATATATATGGATATTCAGCTTGCCGATGGGCTCTCCTTCGACATTTTTCAGCAAGTAAAAATTACCTGTCCCGTTGTTTTCTGCACGGCCTATGATGAATACGCAATCAATGCTTTCAAACTAAATGGGGTGGATTTCATTCTTAAGCCTTTCGATATTCATTCCATTCGAAAAAGCGTTGATAAGATCGCATTATTAAAGGCCCATTTTCAGAAAGAATCGCAATACTCCGAATTATTATCCAATTTACTGATCGCCATAAAACCTGCAATGAAATCATGTTTTCTGGTGAATCATAAGGGAAGGATGATTCCGGTTGCCACTGCTGACATTGCCTATTTTTATATTGCAGATGAATTGGTTTTTATCTTCACTTTCAGTAGCCAGCGATATATCATTGATCATTCCCTGGAGGAACTGGAGAAATTGGTCGATCCAAAACAATTTTACCGGGCGAACCGGCAGTTTTTAATCAGTTTTGCTGCGATCAAAGAAATCGAGCCCCACTTTAACCGGAAACTCGTGGTTAAATTGCGGGTGCCCTGTTCGGAACAAATCCTGGTGGGTAAGCTTAAAGTAACCGAATTCCGCACCTGGCTTGCTGACCGATAAGCAGTATACCTGTCCGCTTCGCCAGCTAAATTGTCCACCTCCGCTGTTTTTCCTGACTTTTATCTGTTATAAAGCCATAGGTTTGGCTTGTATTAACGTTTTAGGCTATGAGTAGCTAAGAATCAGAGTTTACAAAGGAATATTAAGCGGTACTCAAACCCGGAAGAGAAAAAAATAATTCAAAAAATGAAAAAAAACGTGATGATAGTATTGTGTGTGGGACTTCTCTGTCAATCATGCGGACTCCCAACCTCAAAAGAAATAGGACTTTCATTCTCAACTGAAAAGTCAAAACTGCCCGATAGTCTGAATTGGCGGGATATCGGGTTCGCAAAAGAGTTATTCAATCAAAAGGATAAAATAGTTGTAATCAGTGGAGGATCAAAACCGATTCCTTTGGATAAATGGGGAGATTTCGATCCCTCGTTTCCCTGGAAAAAGAACATTGACCGGAACTTATTGTTTCAGAAAACCAGTTTCTACCGGTCACCCGGTACGGATGTGAATTGCACTACCCCGGATTGCATTCATCAACGTGATTATAAGGGTTATACCTGGGTCGATCTGGCAGAACCGGTTTGTATTGACTTCATACCATCAGAGACTGATATACTGAAACCCGAAAAGGGATATTTGGTAATCAAGACCATAAAAAAATGCCAGGCATTACTCTTTACCGACAGTATTTTTCAGCTGACAGACAATAAAGGCAATTACTACGTCATGCACGCATACGAAACCAATCGGCCTGATACCACAGTAGTGTTACCTGAAGGCTGGACACTCAGTAAAGTTATTTTAACAGAACCATTAATCGTTTCCCCATTTGGTGGTGGTATTGAATGTTATTTCAACATCGCCGGCGATCATTTAGGGCAGGGTTACCATCAATACATTTTTGCGAATTCCGTTTATCCGATCAATTAATCTGTATAGATATGAAATGTAAATACCTGTCAGTCATTTGTTTTCTCTTTTTAACAGCTGGAGGTTTGCAGGCCCAGAAAGATTTTAGTTTGCCGGAATGCATTGCTTACAGTCTGAACAATCACCGGTCGGTTGAGCTATACCGGAATAACGTTCAAATTGCTAAAGAACAATCGATGCAGGCCTTATCCATTTACCTCCCTCAGGTAAACGGATTGGCCAGTGCGGTGGATAACCTGAAACTGGCAACTATTATCATTCCTGCAGGCGTGTTGTCGCCCAAGCAAATGGCTGTTCAATTCGGACAGAAATACAACAACAACCTGGTTCTGGATGCAACCCAAACTGTGTATGATCAAGCAAAGATTTATGGGATCAAGGCTGCCAAACCTTATATGAAACTTGCTCATGTTCAAAACTCGCAAAATCAGGAAACCCTGATATACAATACTGCTCAGGCATACTTTCAGGTACTGGTTTATCAGGAACTGGAAAACAAACTCAGGAAAAATATCAGCACTTATGAGAGTTTATTGAAAATATCGGAACTTCAGCTGGCTAAAGGTGTGGTGCTGCAAACCGATATCAGGAGGATAACTGTTGCGTTGAATGCGGCCAGGTATCAATTGACGGAAACAATTACCCAGCAAAATCTATCGGTGAACCTGCTGAAGAATGCCATGGGTTTTCCGTTGGATTCCGTTCTGCAGGTAAATAGTATCATAAACCTGTCATCCTATACCGCCATGCCTGAAAAATCCATGTTTAACCGTGATAGTTTAAATGAATTCGGAATGAGCAAAGCGAATGCTGAACTTCAGAGAATCAATTATCAGGCAAAAAAGGCTTCATTCATTCCAAGCATCAATACCTCTGCTCGCTGGGGCAATCAGGCATACAATCAATCTTTTTCAAAATCATTCGATACCTGGTACGACTATTCTTACATCGGACTCAGCATTAATGTGCCCATTTTTAGCGGTTTGAGGAGGAAAAGCCAGGTATCGGAAAGCAAATTGAATTACCTGAACGCTGAAATCAATATGGACCTTACCGCCAGAAATCTACAGATGCGTTTTGAGAATGCCAATAAGGAACTGCTCACCTCTTATGACAACCTGCAGAATACAAGGAACAACTTTGAACTGGCTGAGAGTATTTATTCTTCTACCCAGCTGGCGTATCAGAAAGGAACGGCTTCACTCACCGATTTTCTCAGCGATGACAATGCCGTAAAGAATGCCCAGACCAATTACGTGAACAGCCTGTATGCTCTGATGATTTCCCGGTTGAATTACGAAAAATCGAAGGGAACCCTGTTTTCCTTTTACCAACAATTGAAGCAATAAAACAAAAAATATGAAAAGCAAAATCTGGATTGCCGGCCTTGTTGCCATCGTGGTTGTAGCGGCTATTAGTCTGACCCTTCTATTGAACAAGAAGAAAATAAATGAGGCCAACCGGGTTGTCGACCGCACAAAAGTGCCGGTATCGGTAACCACTCAAAAAGTGTTTTCAGGCAAACTGGCCATCGTAACAGAATTACCAGCAGTACTCCGACCGGTTGAAGAGGCCAATGTGTATGTGCAAACTCCCGGAATCATCAGCAGCCTGTCGGTCAAATTGGGTGATAATGTTACCAAAGGGCAGGTTTTAGGGACCACCGACAGCCGGCTGACTGAGCTGAACCTGAAATTAGCCGAACTCAGCAAGGAAAAGCTGGCCGACGATTACAAACGTGCCAAAGAATTGTTTGAAGGAAATGCCACCACAGAAATGAATGCGATCAATGCCGGATTCAATTTCAACAGCACATCGATTCAGGTTGATCAGATCCGGCAGCAAATAGCTAATGCCAAAATAATAGCACCCATCAGCGGTATTGTTTCAGTAAAGAATTTCTCAGCAGGAGAATATGCTGGTCCCGGAGTTCCACTGGCCTCGGTGGTTAATACCCATCAGTTAAAAGCTACGGTCTTTGTGGATGAACGGAATGTTTATCTATTGAAAAATGGTCAGGTTGCGGCAATTGATACTGATGTTTTCCCCGGCAGGGAGTTTGCCGGAATCGTACAATTTATTAGTCCGAAGGGTGATGAAAACCACAATTATCAGGTTGATTTGCTGTTAAGCAATACCGACAACCTTCTGCTCAAGGCAGGCACCCACGTAACTGTCAGGTTCGAATTCAGCCCGGAAGCAGAGGTGTTGCAAATTCCCAAAATTGCTCTGATCCAGGATCGCGAGGAACCTTATGTTTTTGTGGTAAAAGGCACTCATGTTGAAAGCCGCTCCATTGTTACCGGAGCCCGGCCCGATAAAACGATTGAAGTGGTGAGCGGACTTACTGTTGGTGATGAAGTGGTGATATCGGGGCAGATAAACCTCACCAACGGAAGCCTGATCACCATTGTTAACAAGTAAAAGCAATATCATGACAATCACAGAACTATCCATAAAACGCCCCCTGTTGATAACCGTAGCTTTTCTGGCGCTCATTTTATTCGGCATCATCAGTTACCTGGGGCTGAACTACGACTTGCTTCCGAAATTCGAAGTCGGGGTGATCAGTGTCACCACTCCCTATCCGGGTGCCTCACCTGAAGATGTAGAAAGCAATCTTACCAAACCGATTGAAGATGCTGTTTCCACTATTGAAGGCCTCGATATCATTACTTCCAAATCGATGGAAAACGCCTCTTCCGTCATCCTTCAATTGAAATCAGGAGTAAACGACATTATTGCCCAGCAGGATGTGGAGCGGAAGATCAATCAGATTAAATCAACCCTGCCGACAGGTGCTTATGATCCGGTAGTGAACCGTTTCAGTTCCGACCAGTTTCCGGTATTGAACCTCACGGTGAGTGCAAAAATATCGGAAGCGGAATTGTACACGCTCATTGAAAAGAACATCCTGCCTGAACTGACCAATGTTAATGGAGTCGGCCAGATATCCCTGATCGGTGGCGAACCCCGTGAAATTGAGGTAGCGCTCGATAATGGAAAACTAAATGCAAATCGTATCTCAGCCGCACAGGTTTACCAGTTGCTTTCCGATAATTCAACCGCTTTTCCTGCAGGGGATATCACATCGGATGAGCAAAAAATGCTGATCCGGCTCGATGCCGGTTTCAGTGATGTGGAAACTATAGGGGATGTGGTGCTCAGGCAAAATGCCAATGGCAGCCGGTTATTACTGAAAGAAGTGGCTATTGTAAACGATGGCATTGCAGCAACGGTCACTATTAACCGGATAAATGGCAAACAGGGTATCGGCTTGCAGGTATACAAAACCAATGATGCCAATTCAGTTGATGTGAGCAAGGGAGTTCAGTTGAGGCTTCAGGAAATCAGGCAGGAATATGCATCAAGGGGGTTCGATTATGAAATTGCATCCGACCAGTCGGTTTATACATTAACAGCTGCCAATGCAGTGGTTGAAGACCTGATGCTGGCTGTTTTGATTGTTGGCTTTGTTATGCTGATGTTTCTTCATAGCCTCCGCAGTTCCTTGTTTGTTCTGGTGGCTATACCCTCGGCCATGATCCCCACTTTTATCTGCATGGCCATCTTCGGATTTTCATTAAACATGATGACTTTGATGGCACTGTCGATGGTGGTGGGGATACTTGTCGACGACAGCATTGTGGTGCTCGAAAACATATACCGCCACTTCGAAATGGGAAAAAGCAAGGTTCAGGCGGCTATCGACGGGCGCAGCGAGATCG
>CAIXKO010000875.1 GCA_903919925.1 uncultured Bacteroidota bacterium
CCTATCGGGATTGCTCTTTATAATTTTGGAGGCCCAAACAGTTTCATTCAGCACGGCCATGCCAGCTGAGGTATCGGCGAGTACAAAGGCAACCTGACGATCCTGGCTGTTTACCAGTTCCTGCACATTCCCCTCCACAAGTGCCTTGCCTTTATCGATAATAATCATCCGGTTAGCGATCTGTTCGATCTCAAATAAAAGATGGCTGGATATCAGAATCGTAATATTTTTATCCAGATTGAGAGATTTCACGAGGTCACGGATTTCTTTTTGTCCTTGAGGATCAAGACCATTGGTTGGTTCATCCAGGATGATCAAATCGGGTGAATGGAGCAGCGACTGAGCAATTCCGAGCCTTTGTTTCATTCCGAGTGAGTAGGTTCGAACGGTACTGTTTGCCCGGGAAAGGAGGCCTACCAAATCAAGGAGTTCGTCCACCCGATGCTTCAGGTTAGGGATATTGGAAAGCTTTCCGAGTATTTCCAGATTTTTTCTGGCGGACAAATAATTATAGAAATCAGGTTTTTCGATCAATGCGCCCAGTCGGCTTAGGGTTTTATAGCGATCCTTTGCCAGATCGTGCCCAAACAGCAGGATCTGACCGGAGGTGGGCCTGATCAGGGAAAGCATCATCCGGATAGTAGTGCTTTTGCCGGATCCGTTTGGACCCAGGAAACCATAGATATCTCCGGGAAGCACCTTCATCGATAAGTCATCTACCGCCCTGATCGGGCCATAGTGCTTGCTCAGATTCTTAATTTCAATATAGGCTTCCATTACCATCCTTTTTTCTTTTATTCTTCCGCATCACGCATCACGTTTTACGACTCCTTCACTACGAACTCGTAAGATCCCGAACCCACCTCAAATACCGCGAATCCCTTATCCATTCTCAGAAACTTGATTTCCGGAGAGGAAAGTACCGTCTTTCCGCTTTCAGTAACCTGTTTCTGATCTTTTGTTTTGATGTAAACCTCGGCTGTGGTATTGGCTGGAATTAAAACCTTGAGGGTTAGTTCTTTATTTTCCGTTTTCCATTCCGATTTTACCGGGCCGAAAATGGAATTATGTTCAGCGCGGGCCCAGGTTAAGCCACCGCCGGGAACCGGGCGGATAATAATTTTTTTATAGGCAGGAATAATCGGATCTTCCTGTAATCCTGCAACCTGCGAATACATCCAGTTGCCAATGGCTCCATAAGCATAGTGGTTGAATGAGTTCATCCCTGCATCCTGAAAGCTGCCATCGGGTTTGATTCCATCCCAGCGTTCCCAAATAGTGGTAGCTCCTTTGGTAATCGGATAGAGGTAACTGGGATAGTCTTTACGCATGAGGAGCATATATGCAAGTTCGTCATATCCGAATTCCGATAAAACTGGATTAACCAGTGATGACCCAATAAAACCAGCCGTGATATGTCCGAACGATTTAACATCCTTCGCAAGGCGTGCTGCCACACTATCGCGCAGGTTTTCAGGTACCAATCCAAAGGACAATGCCACTACATAAGCAGTTTGCGTATTGGATGAGAGCCTTCCGTTGGGGGTGACAAACTCTTTTTGGAACGCAATGCGGATATTTTTATAAAGTTCCTGATAGGTTGCCGCATCGGTTTTTTTATTGAGAATTTCAGCTGTCAGGCTTAAAAGTTTGGTTGACCAGGCAAAGTAAGCGGTAGCGATAAGGTCCTTGTCAGTTGTGGCGCCGGGATAA
>CAIXKO010000876.1 GCA_903919925.1 uncultured Bacteroidota bacterium
CTCTGTGCCTTCTTTTTCATCAACGGTTACCATTGCGTTGAGGGCATGTGAATTTTGAACAAATTCTTCAGTTAACTGGCCCATATCGGTAGCCAGCATGATGGTTTTCACCTGGTTTAGCACCTGATCAATGTTACGGGCAGGTCCGGCATCGGGCATCGGGATGCAATCGGGGCAAAGGGTTGCAATCTCCCGGATTTCTTTGATACGATTGGCAGTCAGGTACCAAAGAACATCCCGGTCCATTCCGTACTTTTTAATCAGATCGATGAGCGGTGCGACTGCCGCATCTTTAAGATCGAGATAGATTCCGATTTTCCCCTGGCACAGCTGCAGAATTTGCTCGAAAGTTGGAATCCGGGTATCCTTCCATTCCGGACCGGTCCGGCTTCCGATATCCAAACTCAATAATTCGGCGAGGGTATAATCCCTGACTTTTCCTTTTTTGCCTGTCACATAAGAATCGATGGTTGCATTGTGCATGCTCACAAACTTGCCGTCTTTAGTGGTTCTCACATCGATCTCCACAAAATCGCATCCCAGGTTGATCGCTTTTTGGTAGGCTGCCAGGGAGTTCTCCGGAATGCCGTTATGTGCACCCCGATGGGCTACTACATATATCCCATTTCTTGCTTTCCGGAATGCATTCTGAGGTTCTGCTACCTGTGCGATTATAGGTATTAAAGCACTAATAATCAGCAGGTATATCGATAATACAAAGAATAATTTTAAGTACTTCATTTATTTAGAATTAACCCGATAAAACCGATGGCTTGAAATCCAGGTTACGACCAGTGCAGAAATCAGGAAGAAAATATCCACGATAAATCTCCCGAAAACTATCTGGCTGAATGATAATCCGGAAACAGACAAGGTTGCCGGATTAATAAATAATCTCAAAAACGATATCCCGACGGAGGACCAAACCAGCAGCAGAAAAAGGTTATGCAAACGGTTTTCCCTTCGTTGAAATATTGCCGTAAGGACTGCAACAACCAGTGTCATACCCAAAATCCAGGCGGTGCGTATCACAACCGGAGAGTTTGTGGAAGAATCGGGATACCAATCGCTCATGAGGTCGATAGCAGAATGGCAAAAAGTGAGTGTTACAGCCAATTGCCAGGCAGTAGCCGGGAATCGCATTAAGGCCAGAATAAGTATTAAACCAAAAAAAGCAAAGTTTGATCCGAGGATGGCCAGATCCCTTAATCCCGGCAGTGTGAAACCCCTGATACCTTTACCTGCCTCCACCACCGGATCGAGCCAGGCAGAAAAAACCCAATAAATCAAGAGTCCTGCGACCAATGTTACGGTAAGTTCCTTAAAAATAGTTTTATAGGATGAATCGGGTTCTGCTGTTTGGGATTCTGCTGCTCCGGAATCTGATCCGGCATCAATTTCCCACCTGCAGAGCCAGGCAGCATAGCCCAGGAACCCGCCAAAGAGCAGTCCGAAAGTGAATTCCATTGCTTTCCACCAGTTTTGGAAAATCATATCGGATGGGAGGTTAAAGCCCAGCACCATCCAAAAACCGCCGAGTCCAAACCCTAAACCACCTCCAATAAAGCCCCAGCGTACAAACCTCAATATCACCTTAAAGCTGTCATCCGTAATTTTGTTTTTCAGATAGATCAGTAAAACTTCCGCCCCTACCAGCAGGGCCGCCCAGGATTCAGGACGGGGATTGGTGCGATCGGAAAAGTAGATTACCATAGGTTGGTTGATGAGCTTAAACCCAACCAGCATACCGGCGAGCAGCAAAAGAAATCCTATGATTATGTTTTTTTTAGGTATGGAGCGATAAACCAGGCCGACACCTAAAACTGCTCCTCCGAGGAGCCCCCACACAGCGCCTTTAACTGTAATTCCGAGCGTTCCCCACCACTGGGTTTCCGGATTTTTCAAGAATCCAAGGGTTTGTCCGTAAGTCATTTCGCCACCCAGACCAATACCAATTGCACCAAAAAGTACAAAAACGGAAGCCATGCCCGGAGGCAATTTTAACAACATGGAAAGGCTCATAGCCACCAGCGCACCGGGTATCATGGCACCGAAGGGACCGCCTCCGATATGGCCC
>CAIXKO010000877.1 GCA_903919925.1 uncultured Bacteroidota bacterium
CAGTGTATAATCCGGTGTCCATGGGCATGTTTATTAACGAAGGCGGCAGGTTTAGTAATTTTTGGTTCTCAACCGGCAGCCCGTCTTTTATCTTCAAGGTATTAAAGCGACAGAACATCGACTTTTTTGATACGTTGTTCCGTCCGGTGGATAGCGTTATTCTCGATTCGTTCGATGTGGCCAATATGCAGGCAGCCCCGCTATTGTTGCAAACGGGCTATCTGACCATCGACAGGGTGGAAATGCTAATGGATAAGCCTGTTTATTATATGCGTTTTCCAAATATGGAAATCGAAACGGCATTTGAGAAGCATTTGCTAAGTTCGATGGCCGAAAGGAACCTCGAAGTGGTAACCTCAGAAATCATACAGTTACAGATCGCATTGGTGACAAACAACACAAAGGATATCCAGAAGCTCCTGAAAAGTCACATCGCCGCAATCCCGTATGCCAACCGCAGCAACATGGAGGAAAACTACCAGAACATTATCTACTCGGTTTTCAGGTTGTTAGGAGCCGAAATCCACAATGAAGTACATATTAACAACGGCCGCATCGATACGGTCATCGTAAACCGCAACCATATCTATATTTTCGAATTCAAGATGGATCAGCCAGCCAAAATGGCCATTGCCCAGATTAAAGAAAAAGGCTATGCCACACCTTACCTGAACAACGGCAAACCCATTACCCTTATCGGCATCAACTTTTCGCGCGAAGAAAGGAATATTGTGGAGTGGGTGGAGGAGGAGATGGTTTGACAACTATTTATTGCCGTTCGCTATCTGCTTTGCTAAAAATCTCATTATCCAAATAAATCATCTGCCATAATAGACACGCAAATTGGCGTCTCTACCCGTCCTGCCGTGTCATGCTTCACGTCACTTGTCACTTGTCACTCGTCACTTCTTTTTCCTACCCAATCCAAATAAATATTTTAATATCTGAATAGTAATATATTTAGATACTTATTATACCTTGCATGGTGCAAACACCTGAAAACTAACCTTTAATTAATAAAACCATGGAAAACCCCACCTCCGGTTCTTTTGACCAACATTTGATGATGCAATGGATTAACGACATGTGCAGTTTTGGACCCCGGCGCGCAGGTAGTCCTGCCGGCCACCAGAACGAAGACTATCTGATTAAGCAGCTTCAGAATTTTGGCCTTGATAATGTTCATAAGGAACCGATTCCTATCGTATACCGGGAAACCAAAACTGCCTGTCTTGAGATAAACGAAGGTACAGGTTTCAACGAGTTGCCGGCGCAATGGATACCATTCAGCGCTTATACCCCTGATAAAGGAATTGAAGGGGACCTGGTTTATGCTGATCCTTCAAAGTTTTTTCAAGGTGGAAACTGGAAAGGAAAAATCGTTGTAACCGATATATCCTTTCCCATGCTGGATGTGAACATGATAGCCAAATTTTCACTCGGAGAGTACGATCCGCAAGGGAACCTGCATGATGTTAAACATCCGGCAACCTGGGTAAGAATAAACTGGCATTTTTACAAGGAAGCTTTTAACAAGGGTGCCATAGGCTTTATCGGGATTCTTAAGGATCAGCCTGGCGGCTCTTACCGGATGTATGCCCCTTACGGATTCAGGGAAAAGGACATACTCGACAAACCGCTGCCTGGTTTCTGGGTGAGCCGAACGGAGGGGCCTCGTCTCAGAGAGCTTGCCAAAAGTGGTAAAACCCGGGTAAGATTAACCCATACCGGTGATCAGAAACCAGAGGTTACCAATAATATTGTGGGAGAAATTCCCGGCCAATCCGATGAAATCATTATCCTGCATTGCCATCACGATTCTCCCTTTAAATCTCCAGTTGAGGACGCATCAGGCTGCTCGGTGGTACTAGCCCTGGCCAAACACTTTGCTGCAGCAAAAAACAATAAACGAAAAATCATTATTCTTCTTACAGCCGGTCATTTCTATGGGTCCATCGGAACCCGAACCTATATCAAACAGCATCTTAATGATATCGTTCCTAAAGTTGCCCTGGAAATCACTATTGAGCATGTAGCAAAGGAAGCCATCGAAAATACCCGGGGAGAGCTGATAGCCAGTGGTCAACCCGAGGGAACAGGGGTTTTTGTACCCTTTAATAAGCAAATGGTTAATGCAGTTTTGGAAAGTGTGACTAACAATTCAGTAGATCGTGTATTTTTGCTTCCGCCAGAGGGGCCTCTTGGTGATTATCCTCCGTCCGATGGCGGAGATTGGTATGAAGCTGGTGTGCCTCTGGTAAACTTTATTTCAAACCCGGTGTACCTCCTCAATCAGGAGGACGATTTTGAATGGGTTCTGGAAGAGCGTCTGCCTAAAGTGGCAGGCGCAATAGCTGATATAGTTCATAAAAGTGAGTCGATGAGTAAAGAATCTATCGGATTTATTGAGTTCAAAGGCTTCAAATTAAAAATGAAACTGATTAAGAAGATTATTAAAATGAAAACGACCAAACTCGGAACCCGGCCTGTTTATTAATTCCAATCATGA
>CAIXKO010000878.1 GCA_903919925.1 uncultured Bacteroidota bacterium
CTCACATCCTTAACACCCCTAACACCCTTAACATTCTTCACCCTCTTCACCCTCTTCACCCTCTTCACCTTCTTCACCCTCTTCACCCTCTTCACCCTCTTCACCTTCTTCACCCTCTTCACCCTCTTCACCCTCTTCACGTTCTTCACCCTCTTCACGCTCTTCACGCTCTTCTCCATTCTACCTTTCTCCCTATCTTGCGTATTATATATGGTAAAGCTACCAAATGGACCAGAACATAATAAAACAACTCGTGATCAGAGCACAAAAAAACGATTCAGCCGCTTTTGCGGAATTGATTGCGCATACCAGGCAATTTGCGTTCAGCTCCGTTTTCAGGATGGTAGGTAATACTGAAGAATCAAAGGATATCGTACAGGAGGCTTACATCAGGGTTTGGACAAATCTTAACCGGTATTCAGGAAAAGCGACTTTTAATTCCTGGTTCTTTTCCATACTGCGCCACCTGGCAATCGATTGGCTCAGAAAAAGTAAAACCCGGCAGTCAGCGGTCAACCATGAGATTGCACTTTTCGATAACAACCATCCGGTAGCACTGCTCGAAGGTGGTGAACTAAACTGTTTGATACAAACATGGATTTTAACACTTCCCGAAACCCAGCAGCTTGTTTTTATTCTCCGCGACATGGAAGATCTGCCAATCAGGGAAGTTCAAAACCAAACCGGACTTTCGGAATCAAGCATAAAATCGAACTTGTACCTGGCACGTAAAAAGCTTGCCTCCTATTTAAAAAGTAAAGGATACCAATTATCATGACTAAAAATATTGAATGCAGAAAAATCGATCATCTCATTTATCTAACTGAAGATGAATTGGATAATGAGCAGTCTTCTGTATTAAATGATCACCTCCGGAATTGCTCATCCTGCAATCGGAAACGGGAAGCTTTTCAGGAAGCTCGCCAGGTAATTTTAACACTCAATACCAATTCTCCGCTTTGCCCTGATATTATCATTCCCAAAAATTTACCAGCTCAAATAGTCCGAAAATCTCCCATCAACAAAATCCTGTTAGTGGTGCGGTACACATCAACCATTGCTGCTGCCGTTTTGCTCTTCCTTTTTGTTTCAGAACAAATGGTTTCGGTTCGCAAAATCGCTATGCTTGAAAACAGGATACAATCCACAAAAAATCATTCTCCAATAGGATTTACGGAACGGATAGCATTAGCGCGCAACATTTTAAGTGAAAAACAATTTACCGACCTGGCTGGTAAATTAAAAATCAAACCAATGGAATTGAATGCAAAGGAGCTACTTCAATTCAAACTAAATCCAAACAATCGAATCCTTTCTGGTTTCCTCGGAAATCCTGCTCTTTTTAGAATAAAGCAAAACTCTAACCTGTTAAAAAGAAATTTTATCACCTATAAAAGTTTACTGAAATGAAAAACACCACATTAAAAATCAGTCTGATTCTGGTCATACTCATATTCATTATGCCCGGATGCCTTGATATCTGGATCACTACTGAGGTGAAACCCAACGGAAGTATTAACCAGACGATCGTTTTTCAGGGAGACTCTGCCGAAATCGCAGAGGTTCCATTTGCATTGATGAAAGAGAACGATTGGAAAAGAGAGTGGTCGAAACCCGAAAAAGACAAGTATAAATTGGTTGTTTCCAAGGAGTTTAGCTCAGTTAAAGAACTAAATAAAACGATGAATCCTGTGGATACCAATTTACAGGTGGTCCGGGTTAATTCAACCCTCAACAGGAAATTCCGGTGGTTCTATACCCGCTTTGTATTTGAAGAAAAAGTGCTGGTTTCCAATCCATTTAAATGTTTGGATTATAAGGACAGCTGGTCAGATGAAGAAATTCGCCTTATTGCCTCCAATGAGGAAGATCGCAAAACTGATCCGGCTTTTGATTCCGTAAAGTATAAAGTAACCGAAAAGAAATTTGAAGATTTTCTTTTCCGCAGCATGTTTGATTGTTTTTACAACAACCTCCTATCGGTCTTAGCTGATAACAAATCTCTTACATTAAAAAAGGAAGATCTGGATCTAAAAAAGGATGTGATTTATCGTTTTCTGATCGACAGTGTAAAAAACGATGGTACCGATGACCTTTTGATCGGTTTAGGAAAAGTGATTAACCATCCCGATATTCAAACAATCCGATCGAAATACCTGAGTAGTTTTGATGAGTTTCAGCGAAAGATGAAATTTTTTAATGCCGCCAGCGATGATAATTACAAATTCGCCATCCGGATGCCAGGGTTATTGCTTCAAACTAACAGCCCGAAAATCGAAGGATCTGAAACCGGTTGGGATTTAAGCTATTACAATTTCTTCTTCAAGGAATACAGCATGACAGCTGAAAGCCGCCAAGTAAATATCTGGGCATTTATTGTGGCAGGATTGGTGCTGGTAATTTCACTCTTCAGCCTGATTGTTGCCTTTACCAGGAAAAGGTAATTGAATCGAATTCAACAGGCTGAAATGCAATCAGGAGTAGCGAAACACGGACATTGTAACATTTTTCCTTTTTCTTTGTCTTAGAATAATTACAAAATCAAAATCATGAAAAAAGTTACGATCCTTCTTTCCGCATTGATGCTGGTTTCCAGCGCCTTTCTTTCTGCTCAGACTATCGATGATGTTCTGAAAGAGCATTTTAAAGCCATCGGCCAGGAAAAGCTCCTGAAAGTTAACACCCTAAAGACTACTGGCAAACTCGTTCAGTCAGGTATTGAAATACCGTTCATTCAATTTGCCAAGAGGCCTGAATGTGTTCGCATTGAAGGCACATTTCAGGGCTTATCCTTTGTTCAAACCTATAATGGTAAAGATGGATGGGATCTGAACCCTTTTGCCGGAATCACCGAACCTCAGCCTATGGGAGAAGATGCCTTAAAATCTATGAAGTATTCAGCTGATATCGATGGAATGCTTTGGAACTGGAAAGCAAAAGGCTATACCGTAACCCTTGATGGTAAGGAAGATATGGAAGGCACCTCTTGCTTTAAGGTTAAATTGGTAACCAAAGAAAAAGATGGTGATACTTTTACCTATTACCTCGATGCGGATTCTTATATGATGATTCGCACTAATACAAAAGTAAAGGTTCAAGGTAATGATTCCGAAAGCGATACCTATTATAGTAATTATATGCAGGTGGAAGGCCTTGCCATGGCGGGTAAAATAGAAACCAAAATGAACGGTCAGGTGGTCATGACTATTATTACTGACAAGGTTGAATTAAACATGGATCTTGATAAAACATTGTTTGAAAAACCCGCTAAATAGGGAAACAAATGAGATATAAGCATCTTTTAATCAGTATCTTATCGGTAGCCACACTTTCTTCCATGCAAGCCCAGGTTACCGATGCTACCTTCGGTGACATCCAGGGCCGCCAGATAGGACCGGCCAAAATGAGCGGACGTATCTCTTGCATCGCTGCTGAAAACAAGGATCCTAATATTGTATGGGTGGGTGCTGCAGGTGGTGGAGTATGGAAATCACTGAACCAGGGAACCACTTTCAAACCAGTTTTTGATGAATATACCCAATCCATTGGAACCATTGCTATTGATCAAAATCGTCCCGACACGGTATGGGTTGGAACAGGCGAAGTTTGGGTACGCAACAGCGTTTCAGTGGGTACCGGAATCTACCGAACCACTAATGGCGGTGAAAAATGGGAGTTCAAAGGATTGGAAAAAAGTGAGCGCATCGGACGCATACTGATCGATCCCAAAAACCCTGATGTAGTTTATGCTGCTGTTTTGGGCGCTTTATGGGGCGATAGTGAAGACAGGGGCGTTTATAAAACAACTGATGGTGGGAAAACATGGACTAAAATCCTGTATGCCGGTCCTTCTGCCGGTTGTGCCGATATGGCCATGGATCCGTTAAACCCGACCGTTCTGTATGCTTCGATGTGGGATTTCAGACGGCAGTCGTTTACTTTCCGTTCCGGCGGCCCTGGCAGTGCTCTTTATAAATCCACCGATAGTGGTGCTACCTGGAATAAAATTCATAATGGGTTTCCGAATAAAACCTTGGGCAGAATAGCTGTTGCCGTTTCACCGGTTGCCCCCTATAATTTATATGCACTGGTTGAATCAGAAAAATCAGCTCTTTACCGGTCATCAAACCAGGGAGCTTCATGGGATAAAATGAGCGAACAGCCCGTCACCAGCGACCGACCTTTTTATTACAGCCTTTTAGTACCCGACCCAGTGGAAGCCGATCGGCTTTACAAACCCGGAACCATGCTGTGGGTGAGTTCCAACGGTGGGAAAATGTTCCAGAACCCTTCGGTTAGCGGGGGCTCTTATCATAGCGATACTCATGCCCTCTGGGTAAGTCCCATCGATAATCGCCTGATTTACATGGGAACAGATGGAGGAGTTTATATCTCTGCAGATAAAGGGAACTCCTGGCGTTTTGTTCAAAATCTCCCTGTATCACAATTCTATCATGTCAGCGTTGATAAAAAAGAACCTTATAATGTATATGGAGGATTGCAGGACAACGGATCCTGGATGGCTCCATCTTCAAAATCCGGGGGAATCAGAAATGCAGACTGGAAAAACATTGGATACGGAGATGGCTTCTACGCTTATGCCGATGCCACTGATCCAGATATTACCTATTCGCAATATCAGGGAGGTAGAATCTCACGAACCAATCACAAAACGGGCGAAAGCAAGTACATTAAGCCTTTCCCGGAAGAAGGGAACAGCCCCCTTCGCTTTAATTGGAACACACCGGTAGTTTTTGGCGAAAAATCGGGCTGGCTATATGTGGGTTCTCAATACATTTTCAGGTCCAAAGACAAGGGCGATTCATTCCAGCGCATCTCGCCTGATCTCACCACCAACGATCCTACCCGTCAACTTCAGGAAAAATCCGGAGGACTTACCATCGATAACAGTTCAGCCGAAAATAATACCACCGTTTTTTCAATCAATGAATCTCCTCTCGATGAGAATATTATTTGGGTAGGCACCGATGATGGTAATATTCAATTAACCACTGATGGCGGCAAGTC
>CAIXKO010000879.1 GCA_903919925.1 uncultured Bacteroidota bacterium
AAATCGGCTGTTATGATCAGGCCCGATAATACCAGGCAGAATACCGGGATAAAGGACAACTTAATTACCTACCGGCCCGATTCCGGCATCGGTAAGTACAGTCTTATGGTGACAGGGGAAAACAATAAGGATCTGTTAATAAATAATATTTACGATTGCATTTTCTTGGGCTTTATTGTATAGTTCCATTCTCCATGAAAAGTATGGGGAAAAAGATTGACCATTTTGAGTTCCTCGTCCGTAACAGAGATTCCTTTTACGTATTCAGTTTCATCAAACATTGACTTTACTTTCAACCCCTTACTTGTCGTTGTGGACCCTATGAGGTTGACAATGGTTTCAAAACTGACCAATGGCTGTCCTTTCCAGTTCATTGAGATAAATGAAAACAAACGATGCTCAATTTTATTCCATTTGCTGGTTCCCGGAGGTAAGTGAAGAACCGTAATTTCCAGGTTAAATTCATTGCTGAACTTTTGTAATTCTGTCTTCCAAAGCTTTCGCCTATAACCGTTACTACCTCCACCGTCTGCCGTCATCAATAGCTTTTTAGTCTTGGGATAAGAAGGCTCACCCATTTCAATCCACCACCGGCGAATGCTTGAGACTGCAAAGGATGAGGTGTCGTAACTCTTGCCAACGTTTACAAACCCTTCGTTTTTGCCAATATCATATACTCCGTACGGTACCGCTTTACCCTGATCAGCATTAATAAAATCATAAACTTCCACCTCTGTTGGCTGCCCGACTTGCTCCCAGGTTTCACCGTTGTTCTTGTAATTACCAACGTTCTCCTTTTTCTTGGTATCTACTGATATGACCGGCACGCTTTTATGAAGATAACTCTGACAGAGATCGTTGATATAATGAAATTGTTGATCCCGATCCGGATGATCTCCCCCTTCGTTGACTTTTCGATTTGCTTGTAAGCTATAGCCCATTTCACTTAAAAGCTCCGCTACATACACATGGCTAACAATTATTCCCTTTTCTTCCAAAGCTTTTGCCAACTGTCTGGTGCTTTTGCAGGTCCACCTTAACGAAGACATCGGATCTCCTCGGGTTACTGGATCTACCATACTATCTAACAGGCTAATAATTTCCGGATGTTGCAGGTAGATCTTCTTCCTTCCACCTCCGGGCTTGCGAATCTTATCCGGAAGGAATTCGGTTATTCCCTTTTCCAACTCCTTCTTGCCTTCCAGCAAGGTTGGGCGTGACACTCCACTGATTTTCGAAATTTTCGTAAACCCGCCCCGACCAAGGGCAATAGCCTCTGAAGCCAAGTAGATTCGTTGCTGCCTTTCATTGAGAAGTGGCATCATCTGGTCAATTTTTATCTCTATGGGCGCTTTCATACCCACAAAGATATAAATAATTTATTTGTAAAGGTTATATTCTAACAGTTCCTAAATGCTCCGGCAGATTTAACCAGTAAATATCCTCGTTATCTCCGGAACTAAACTTTTTCGAAAAAAATGCTTTGTCACCGTCAGTCGATATCTTGTAACCCCAATCAGATTCTTTTG
>CAIXKO010000880.1 GCA_903919925.1 uncultured Bacteroidota bacterium
ATTCTGCTGATATTGCTAAGCACCTGGATTCCGGCAACCATTGCAGCCAGAATACGTCCGGCGGAGGCATTGAAAACCGAATAAATGATTACCAACACCCGATCCCACCAATCCGTAGGGGCAGAAGATTTTCTGCCCCCCATCATGGCGGTTTAAATTGTATTTTATACCTATTTTCGAACGGCATGATAAAACCCTCCAGAATATTAGTTTGCGATGATGATCCGGCGATCCGTAGTTCGCTTAAATTCCTCTTTAATAAATCGGGCTACGAGGTTGATCTTGCCACTGTTCCAGAGGAAATTACCACCAAGGTAAGGGTAGGTAATTTCAATCTGATACTGCTCGATATGAACTTTTCAATGACCATTTCGGGCGAGGAAGGGTTGGAGATTCTCCAACGAATCCGGTTTTTAAGGCCAGGCATTCCGGTTATTCTGATCACCGCCTGGGGTTCGGTTGAGCTAGCCGTGAAGGGAATGAAACTGGGAGCTGCCGATTTTGTCACCAAGCCATGGAATAACCTGCAGCTGCTGAAAACCATCGAAACCTCGATTTCATTATCAGGAAACCTAAACAATCTGCATAGTTCCGATGATCCGGGGACCCAAAAACCAGGGTTCCCGGGAATCATCGGCAAAAATACCGACATGCTTGAGATACAGGAAACCATTCGCCGGGTGGCTCCAACACATGCCCCGGTATTGATATCCGGGGAAAGTGGAACAGGTAAGGAGTTGATAGCAGAGGCATTACATCAATATAGCAATCGCAGCAAGGGACCTTTTGTTAAAGTGAACCTGGGTGGGCTTCCATCGGGTCTTTTTGAATCGGAAATGTTTGGTCATAAAAAGGGAGCCTTTACCGATGCCAAAGCCGATCGGGCCGGACGATTTGAAATGGCGCACAATGGCACCATTTTCCTGGATGAGATCGGTGAACTCGATCTGACATCGCAGGTTAAACTGCTGCGGGTTTTGCAGGACCAAACATTTGAGCGGCTGGGCGATTCTCACACCATAAGCGTCGATGTGAGGGTAATCAGCGCCACCAACCGGAATTTATATGATCGGGTAGACAAAGGATTGTTTCGTGAGGATTTGCTTTATCGGATCAATCTGATTCACCTGGAGATACCTCCCCTTCGGCAGCGTAAAGATGATATTCCGCTGTTGGCAGGGTATTTTGCTGAGCAGGCAGCATCGGTATATAAGCTTCCGGAGAAGCAAATTTCACCGGATGGGATGGAATGGCTGATCGGGCAGAGTTGGCAGGGTAATGTCAGGGAGCTGAAAAACATGGTTGAACGCGCGGTTTTACTGTTTAGTTATGATCGGATTACGGCGGATGGGTTTATTCAGGCAAGCCGTACCGGGAAACCGGCAAACGGTGGCGATTACCAACTCCCAGGCCAAGTGAAAACGCTGGAGGAAACGGAAAAGGAAATGATGCTGCGCGCAATGGCCGATTATGGGGATAATTTAACTAAAGTGGCCAAAAAACTGGGTATCAGCCGGGCAACTTTGTATCGTAAGATGGAAAAATACGGAATACATCCAGGTGATGAAAAGTAAAACCAGATTGATCCTTTGGCTGGGCCTGATTTTTCTGATTTTTCTGGTCTGCGCCATCTGGTTCCTGAAGGGCCGCGATCCCTGGTTGCTGATTACGGCAGAAATCGCTGTTCCAATTCTTTTTGGGATTACGGTTGTGCTGATTAACAAATCTTTCCGTCCGGTTGAAACCATAAGCCGAAGCATGAGCATGCTGCGTGAGGGCGATTTTTCAACTACCCTGGTCAACAACGGTAATCCGGATGCCGATGGGATGGTGGAGGTTTACAACTCCATGATCAAGCGGTTACGCGAAGAAAGGCTCGCCGTGCGGGAGGCAAACCAGTTCCTCGATTTACTCATAGAATCATCGCCACTAGGTATTGTTATTGTCGATTTCGATGAAAGGATTGTGGACATCAATCCGGCTGCTTATCGGTTCATGGCAATATCACCTGCCGATTATAAAGGGCTTGGACTTCGGAACCTGGCAAATCCGTTAGCCAAAGATCTAACCACCATCGAATTTGACGAAAAGCGTATTTTCGATCTTGCCGATGGCCAAAAGTACCGATG
>CAIXKO010000881.1 GCA_903919925.1 uncultured Bacteroidota bacterium
CTGGCTTACGCCGGTAAGTCGAAGGAGATTGGCAAACAGTTGGTTACCAGTGGCGTTGCACAGAGTGATGAGGACGTAAATTCCGTTTTGCTCACTGGGTTTTTCCACACACTCGGGCCCATTAATCATTTTGTTTAATCAAATCAGGCAGGATTATAATGGAAAAGAAAATATATATGGCGGCAGGTTACAATACCATTTCGATGGGAACCGGCCGTAAAGAATTTCATCCGGCAAAACCCAGGCCCGGGCTGGAGGATTATATAAAAGAGGCTGGTTTACAGGTGCTTTCCAAAATTGGAGGGTCCGATGTTGTGGATGAAACCGTCATCGGCAATTTTATGGCGGGCAGTTTCAACGGCCAGGCACATCTGGGAGCCTTTGCCCCTTATATCGATAAAGGATTGGCAGGAAAGCCCTCTACCAGAGTTGAAGCAGCTTGTGCATCAGGAGGGTTGGCATTACTGACCGGGATAAAATCAGTATTATCGGGCTCCGCCGAGGTGGTACTCGCCCTTGGGGTGGAGGTTCAGAATAGTGTAAAAGCCATTTATGGTGCCGATATTCTGGCTACAGCCGGATGGGCAAAGGACCGAAAAGCTGGTCATGCCTTCTTTTTCCCGGGACAGTTCAGTGACCGGGCCGGTGTTTATTTTGAGAAATATGGTCGTGAACGAACCCGCAAAGCTTTTGCCCGTTGGTATCGGAATGCTATTGAGAATGCCCGCTTGTGCCATACGGCGCAAGAGTTTCACAACACTGTTGCTGATTTGGAAGTTCAAGGCTTGACTGAACCAAATGGGAAAACCTTTGTTGAATACCTCAATTTTTTTGATTGCTCTAAAGTTTCCGATGGCGCCTCAGCCATTGCAATTGTTTCACGCGAAGGGTTGCGCAGGATTGGTTTACCGGTTGAAGAGGCTGTAGAGATTACCGGGTTTGGACACGCAGTGGAAAATATCACAATGAAACCAGCTGATCCTGTTGAACTTAGTACCGGCAGGCTGGCAGCTGCCAAAGCCTTAAAGATGTCTGGAATTCCTATTGGCAAGGTGGGAACGGTGGAAACACATGATTGCTTTACCATTGCTGGCATACTGGGTGTTGAAGCGCTTGGTTTAGCCAAACCTGGTGAGGGCGTAGATTATGTTCTTGCCGGGGAAACTTCCCGGATGGGCGAGGTGCCTTTTAATACTACCGGAGGCTTAATTGGCTGGGGACACCCAACCGGTGCCACCGGTGTACATATGGCCGTAACCATTTGGGAACAGCTCACTGGCAAGGCTGGCAAAGCTCAGATTAACCTGCAACCCGATAAACCGTTTGGACTATCGCTTAATATGGGAGGTGATGATAAAACCCTGGTATCAATAGTATATAAACGTGGAGAATAGAATTTCCCGATTATTTGGCATCCGATACCCTGTTATTCAAGGGGGAATGGTGTGGTGCAGTGGCTGGCGGCTTGCTTCGGCTGTTAGCAACGCCGGCGGGCTGGGCCTGATCGGTGCCGGATCAATGCAACCTGAACTCCTGCACGAACACATCCAAAAATGCCGACTGGCCACTCAAAAACCATTTGGAGTCAATATTCCGCTCCTCTATCCTCAAATGGATGAGGTGGTTAAATTGGTAGCCGAAGAAAAGGTCCCAATCGTGTTTACCTCCGCCGGAAGCCCGGCTAAATATACGGGCTGGTTTAAGGAGCGTGGAATTTTAGTAGCTCATGTAGTGGCTAATGTTCGTTTTGCGGTAAAATCTCAGGAGGCTGGCGTAGATGCTATTGTTGCTGAGGGTTTTGAGGCCGGTGGGCATAATGGAAAAGAAGAAACCACCACAATCGCATTGATTCCCCTGATCAGGAAGCATACCAGCATCCCCATGATTGCAGCTGGTGGTATAGCTTCCGGTGATTCGATGGTGGCCGCTTTTGCGTTGGGAGCCGATGGGGTCCAGATAGGTACCCGGTTTGCCGTTTCCGAAGAATCCTCGGCCCACCGTGCATTTAAAGAGTATGTTATACAATCAGGCGATGGCGATACTATGCTGTCGTTGAAAAAATCAGGACCAGTAAGAATGCTGAAAAATCGATTCTGGGAACAGTTAAAGCAACTGGAAGACTCCGGGGCAACC
>CAIXKO010000882.1 GCA_903919925.1 uncultured Bacteroidota bacterium
ACGCTGATAAACTGCCGGTGGGCATTGGTAACAAAACCACCCGGGCGATGGGAGGCCGCTTTAATCACTGAATCAACCTCCTCCATAACGGGGTAAACCGATGGTTTAATGCAGGCCTTTACAAAGTTGCTCCATACGTACTCAATCCCATTCGCACCTGGGTGCATCATATCCTCATCATAAAACCGATAATCGCGGAGATCGTCCATAAAAAGCTCATAAGCAGGAAAATAGAAAAGATCATCATAAGTTTTCAGAAGCGCATCGATAAACAAAAAAAGTATCGATTTATTTACCTGGTTACCTGTAGGACCATTCCTAATATACCTTACCGGACTTATTGTGAGACAAATACGAAGATTTCTATTCCGGCTAAGTAAAGAATCAATCAAAGGAACCCACAAATCCATCAACTCATTCACTCCCGGTTTTCTGGTGTAAAATTGATCAGCATTTACCTGGTGGCAATTGGAAACCAAACGGTTATTGGATTTCAGATAATAAGCTTCCGGAGTTCCAAAAGTAAGCATTAGTAATCCCGATTGTTCCAAAAACCGTGAAGACTCCATTATTTGATTATCAATAACTTGAAGAAGTTTATCCGCCTCCGGATGTGAAAATCGGCCATGATGAATCCATGAGTACCATAGCTCCTGGTGAAAAACCAGATCATCTGTTTGAAAGGCTGTTGGCTTAAGCAGATAATTCAGTTGACCGGCCATCGACAATGGATTGTAAACGATACCGAAAGGATTCAGGTCGACTGTAAACTTCATGGATTTTAGCCGATTTCCGATATTCTCCGTAAAGCAGGAACCAATTAACATAATCCGGTCATGATAAGTTGCCGGAGCCACCATTGGCTCAATTTCGATAGTGGTTCGGAAATCCTTGCGCTTAAATGACGAAGATTTTACTGGCATAGCATTGTCTGTCAGATTGAATCAGCAAAATTACCAGGCCATGGCTCCGGATAGGTAAGTTAAACTGATTTGTTCCTGTAACAATAGTAAAATTTCCGCAATTACCCTGATCTCTGCCCAAAACATCCAACACACGTATCCTTACCAGCATGTTTCGATTGCCCTGGAGATTGATGGTAAGGGTGCCTGAAGGATCGCTACAAATTGATGATACATCAAAATCAGCGTTATCAGGCTTATACTCTATTGATTGGGAAGCAGAATATTCATAAGCTCCAATATCGAATTTTGCGCCAACAGGCCTGGATCGATCATCGAGATCCGTTGAAACGCCATGGGTACGCAAATCCTGGCCAGCGTCAATTAAAGGAGAACCCGGGATGAGGTGAAAATCGTCGCCTGCCACATTGACAAATCCGGCAGATGCCAGGGAATTTATGAAGAAATTATTTTCCGATGCGTATAACCCGGTATTACCCAGGTCATCAATATAGGAGTCGAAACCAGTTTTTCCGTTATTTTCATTTTCATAGTGATTGTATGCCCCCGGATCGATGATCGCATTATTTTTTATATAAGTGGGAAATTTCACCGAGGGATCAATCGTAATACCATCTGATTTTGGCTGAACGATAGTATTGTTATAAACACCGTAAAATGATTTTTCGTCTAATGATTTGTCGGCAATAAATATGGCTGATTCCGGTTCTTCCATATCGGATGGCAGATATCGTTTTCCGGCCCTAAGGATGAGGTTATTGAAAACTTCTGTTCCACCTTTGCCAAACACAAGAATCCCGGCTCCATAAGAGTCAATGATTTTATTATTGTAGCATTTTGCTTTAGTTCCACCGCCAATGAGTATGGAGTTCATTTGTCCGCCAAGCATTCGATAACTGCAGTCGATCAGGACATTGTGATGAATTTCGCAATTCGAAACCACGGATGAGACCTGCATTCCATCGAGACCTGTTCTTTCGATTCGGTTATTAAAAATCCGCGCACCCACTATCACGGACGGCAAAACTGTTGTATCGCAGGGCGATATATGCTGCCCGCGATAAAAGGAGCTGCCAATATACATTCCTTCACCAATTACATCATGAATAAAGCAATCATGAATACTTATATTGTACTGCACAAACCCGCTTCTAAAGGTATCGGGTTGATCGCAAACAGGATCT
>CAIXKO010000883.1 GCA_903919925.1 uncultured Bacteroidota bacterium
CAAATTCCATCGAAATCTCCTGCACGGAGGTTCCCGATCCGGTGGCCGTGCGGTATGCCTGGGGCAACAATCCCGATGATGCCAACCTATTTAACAGTGCCGGTCTTCCTGCATCACCATTCCGTACCGATCAATGGGCTGGCATTACCAAATAGTGAACTGAATAATCATGCATAATTATTCATAACATCTTTAAAAACACGATAAATTAATTCTATCAAATCACCATGTCCTATTGGCACGGCCCGATAGTGAGTGGCAAAAATACCTGATGTTCATTCCTTTGAATAATAGATGTTCTCTTTAGGCTCCCGATCTCACCAACACAGAAAACCACGATAGCGGGTGTTCTGCGAATGATCCGTAATTCATCGGTTTGATTATTTTTGGGGATTATGAATTTAATTCTAATCACTCAATGAGCACGGAAAAAAAGCAATCGCAGGTAAAGTTTTATTCAGGTGAAGAAATTCCGCTTGAATTACACAAAGTCCGAATTGTACAGAAACTGCATTTAGTTCCAATCGAAAGAAGACTGGAAGCCTTGCAGGAAGGTGGTTATAATACCTTTCAGCTGAATACGCTCGATGTTTTCCTGGATATGCTCACCGATAGCGGCACCAATGCCATGAGTGACAATCAGTTATCGGCAATGATGCAAGCCGATGATGCTTATGCCGGCTCACAGAGCTTTTTCCGTCTGCAAAAAGCAGTTCAAGAGGTAATGGGCCAAAAATATTATCTGCCCGTACACCAGGGACGTGCTGCCGAAAACATATTGGCCACTGCTTATGTAAAAAAAGGAAGCGTGGTACCCATGAATTATCATTTTACCACTGCCCTCGCCCATATTACGCTGAATGGTGGCCGGATAGTTGAACTGCTATACCCGGAGGCTTATGTGATCAAT
This sequence comes from uncultured Bacteroidota bacterium, assembly GCA_903919925.1. Classification (GTDB taxonomy): domain Bacteria; phylum Bacteroidota; class Bacteroidia; order Bacteroidales; family UBA12481; genus UBA12481. Next base: position 911 of record CAIXKO010000883.1, read on the forward strand.
TCATCGCATCCTTTTAAAGGAAACATGAATATCGAAGCACTGGAAGAATGTATTAAACAAACCGGTACAGAAAACATTCCGCATATCCGTATGGAGGCTTCCACAAACCTGATTGGTGGCCAGCCTTTCTCCATTCAGAACCTTCGCGATGTACGTGCGATTGCTGACAAATACGGTATCCGAGTGGTTCTGGATGCCAGTTTACTTGGTGAAAATGCTTACCTCGTGAAACAGCGGGAGGAAGAGTTTCACAATAAATCTATGGGCGAAATCATCCGTACCATTACCGGATTGGCCGATCTGGTTTACTTTTCAGCCCGCAAGCTGAGCTCTTCACGAGGTGGTGGTATCTGTACAAACAACCACGATATTTATCGCGAACTGGAAGCACTGGTTCCATTGTACGAAGGGTTCTTAACCTATGGAGGAATGTCGATCCGCGAAGTCGAAGCCATGGCAGTTGGTCTGTATGAAACTCTCGATGAAACGGTTATCTCTCAAAGTCCGGCGTTCATTAAGTACCTGGTTGAAGCTGCAATCAGCAAAGGTGTTTCTATGGTAACCCCTCCCGGTGTTTTGGGCGCACACGTAAACGCGATGAAGTTTTGTGAACATATCCCCCAATATCAATACCCTGCAGGGGCTCTCGCAGCAGCTTTTTTCCTGGTTTCAGGGGTGCGTGGAATGGAACGTGGTTCCCTCTCGAATCAGCGTGATGAGCAAGGTAATGAAACTTATGCCGATATGGAATTGCTGCGCCTTGCCGTACCCCGCCGCGTTTTTACCCTCTCACAAATCAAGTATGTTATTGACCGTCTCGCCTGGTTATATGAAAACCGCATGCTGATTGGTGGACTCCGGTTTACTTACGAACCCCCGGTACTGCGTTTCTTCATGGGTAAGCTGGAGCCGACATCCAATTGGCCCGAACTACTGATGGCCAAATTCAGAGCCGATTTCGGGGATAGCTTGTAAGTATTGGGTGCTACATGGCTCCACTGAACTGATACTTTACTATCAGCTTGTGATGCATTTAATGGGTTTATAGAAATGCTTTCCGTTACGTCCATAATAAATAACCAAGCCGTCGAAATCCGAATGTCTGGTACTGGTGACGTGTACTCCCTTCACCAGTACCTTCAGGCATTGAGTCAGGAAACCAAAAGAAGATTTGGCCCACATTCATTTGAATTAAAGGAAATTGCCGAAATACTGAATCTCCCTGATGAATATTCAGGTTTTGTTGCCGCAGAAAAAGAATCCGGGAAAATTATTGCTTATTCCATTACAAAACGAGGGTTCCTGGAGCACGACCGTCCCCGCCTGGAACAATATGGGCTCAAGCTGCACCCGACTAACGATGCCACCTATGCTCCCTCAGTAGCCGATGAATGGCAAAGCCGTGGATTGGGTAACCAATTGTATCACTATATGGTATCAGGCTTGACAACCCAGGGAGTAAAACGAATCATTTTATGGGGCGGCGTTCAATGCGATAATCATAAGGCAGTAAACTACTACCGCAAACTTGGGTTTACCGTGGTCGGGCAGTTCGAATATTATGGACTGAACTACGATATGATTAAGGAAATCTAAACAAGAGAGGACGCAGGAAGGAGCAGGAAGACGCAAGGACTCTCAGGGACATGCAAATATGCGTCTTTCATGTATGTAACTTCATAAGTTATTTTCATGGGGCCATATAGCCAACATACTGCGGGACTCTTATATAGCCGGTCTTTAAGTACCCACCCCAACCCCTCCCTAAAAAAGGGAGGGGTTGGGGGTGGGTACTTAAAACGCCTATGCACGAATAGTTTGAGGGTTATTAGGTTTGGGGAAACATGGCGACATTCGGGCGGACTCTACTCGATGTCTATATAGAATCCAACGCCTAGCGTCAATCCTTTGTTCATTATTGGTTTGGAATTTCCAATAATCAGGTGATCCTTATTCAAATCCTTGAGCCCGTATTGATACTTGATATCAAGCACCACACCAAACCCCGGCCTA
>CAIXKO010000884.1 GCA_903919925.1 uncultured Bacteroidota bacterium
ATCTGATAATCCACTTTAAAACAAAAGCCCCGGATTGCTCCGGAGCTTAAGTTTATATAATAGAAAGATTTAGGTGCTACTGGATTATTACTTTTTTTGTAGTTACTTCTTTACCGTTGTTTACGGTTAAAAAGTATAAGCCTTTCGCCAGATTTTTGTCGATTATTTCCTGGTGTTGAGATGAGCAAATAACCTTTTTCTGATGCATTATTCTGCCTTGAATGTCTGTAAGGGTAATCAGGAGGTCTGTTGGTATTTCGCTCGTGATTTCGACGTTAAACAAGCCTGAGGAGGGGTTTGGGTAAGCATTCACTGAGGATAATTGATTATTTACCATACTAACTCCGGATACGCCTTCATTATACTTGTCATTTAATATGTTCCAGTACCTGACTGTATATTTACGGTTAGGGCCGCCATTAGGATATTCTGATGAGTTCCAATTACCATTAATGCGGTATTTGTACTCAATTACTTTGGCAACTGGCATTCCGGGAAGCGTTATACTGTATATTCCATCTGCTTCAGGATCTGTAAGATGGGCAGAGCCGGTCCAATTGTTGAACGAACCAGCAATATCTACAAAATCGATACCTGGTTTGAATTCACCGTAGGCAATTGGATTAGTCATATCGACATTAAAAGTAGCAGGAGCTTGAGTTGGGGCTCCCGTGCTGCTTATATTAAATCCGATCATGTTTAGTTTTCCTGTTTTATACCATGCTCCAAGACTTGTCAGGTACATCAGGGTATTTGTAGGTTTTGTTGTCATATCCCAGCCCACCGACAAACCATTTGAACCCTTTGCTGTATCGAGAGGGTCCGTCCCCCACATTCTAACGCATGCTACATAATTTCCTGGGAGCAGGAATTCAGTTTCTCCGTCTTTGATCATTGGCAGGGTAACCCAGCGATGCCGGTAAGAAGCATTCATATTAACAACCGAGGATGCCAACCACTCTACATAAGTGCCTTCTACATCCTTCATTAGAACAAATTGGAACTGAGGATTTTGTGCTGGCTCATATCCGGCAAGATAAGCAGTAATTGAGTTGATTTCGGTTGGAGAATATATATCGTAAGATACCCCAACCATATCACCTTTGTTATTACCATCAAACCATCCACTGGTATTCGAAGAGGATTCAGCAGAAAAGTCAGCACGATGTGCTAATGTGTCATTTGCGGTAAAAAACAGGGAAACAGAGTTGTTATCAGGATATTCATCGAGATTGTCGGATGAAGCTGTGAAATCAAAGCGGTAATCACCAAAATCAGTAGCCAGATAAGGGTTTGTAATTTTCATGGTATCGCGGGTGAGCGACCAGATGTTTTTCCCTGGCGAAAGATCATAGTGGACGCTGGTACCGTTTTTGAGCACTTTTACATTCAGTTTTGCGCTTTGGGCATCAGCCATCCCATTATTGAGAAATGCGGCTTTGAAGAAATAATTGCCTACTATGCCGGAAGTAGCACCGGATTTACCCATTTGGCTGAGTGGCCAGTAATTAATATGTCCAACAGTGGTGCCAAATCCGCCATCAAAATCCAACCAGGTATCTTCAAGAACCAAGTTATGCTGATAGGCTTCTGTCAATTTCAAATCATCAATCATCCAGAAATAGCTTTTAGGCCCGTGCATGTAAAAGCGGAGCTGTACATTAGCTAATCCAGCTGCAACGTCGGAGATATTTATTTCCACTGAGCGGTAGGCTTCAGGGGTAAATGTGTTACCGGCAACACCAAATTTTGCATCGTAAGTAGCCCAATTGAGACCTCCATCAGTGGTTACAAGCAGTTGAAGGTTGTAATCTTTGCAGCAGAATCGAAAATATTGGTTAAACCTGACCACTACTGATGAAACAGCTGAGCAATTTATCCGGGGCGTTTCTATATAACTATCAGAAGGGGTTGATGTTGTCACCCCTCCACGGCTATTGTATTCGTCCATTGGTAAACAAATAAACCCATCGGAGGCTGAAGTGAACCAAGAAGGAGTTGATACTGAGGTGTAGTTCCCTTTAATTGTGTCATTCCTCCAAACCCAAAGGTTACCTAAACCAGCATTATCAACAATTGACCAGCCTGCTGGCAATGACCAGCCTTTAGGATCAGCCGAATTTTTCCAATTGAAAGTTGTTCCCCAGATACTGTTTCCACCTGTTTTGAATGAATTACATCCGGAATTTTTATCAAAGACAGGTGAGCCAGTTGCCAGGGCATCGCTTGCGTTTTGCAGTGTTTGTCCGAACGTTAGCACTGCAAGGCTATGGAATATAATTAGTAGGAAGTATTTTTTCATACCTAAAGAGGATTAATTGGTGAGCAGAATCAAATATAGATGATTTCTTATAAATTTTAAGGTATTTCAGCATTAACATTTTTTAACTAAAAAGGACATCAGCTCATGAGCGGCTGACTTACTTTTGTTTAAAACCTAAATTCTAATGGTTGAGATTCATCAAGCCTGCTATACTTGCCTGGAAACTCCGGGATCGATATTTAAGGATTTGCCTCAGGAAGAGAAAGATTCTTTGACACGTACTCACTCTTCAAGATTCTTTCATAAAGGTGAATTGATTTACGGTGAGGGTGATAAGCCCAATGGTATCCTATGTTTGGCGCAGGGTAAAGTGAAGATTTTTAAGGAGGGAATTGCCGGTCGTGAACAAATTATCCGATTAGCTAAGCCTGTTGGGTTTATTGGTTACAGGGCTTTTTTTGCCGATGAAAACTACCGTGCTTCTGCCACAGCTTTAGAGGACTCTGTTGTTTGTTATTTTACGCGTGATGACGTTTTAACCACTGTAAGAAAGAGACCGGAATTAATGTTGAAAATTCTTAAAGCTCTGGCTAGTGAGTTGGGTGTTTCGCATTTAAGAACAGTTAATCTTACTCAAAAGCATATCCGGGGACGCTTGGCTGAATCGCTTCTTTTTTTGGTGAATACATACGGATTTGATGAAGATGGAGAAACCATTAAAGCATATCTATCCAGAGATGATTTGGCTAGTTTGTCAAATATGACTGCTTCCAACGCGATACGTACGCTCACTCAATTTAGCGAGGAAAATATTGTTTCTTCGGAAGGGCGTAGGCTAAAGATTCTCGACCGGCAAAAGCTTGAGCATATCAGTGAAATTGGTTGAATTTATTCGAATTGATAGATACGTTTTACTCTTGGCGAAATAGAAGTTAGTACTTCATAAGGGATTGTGTTCAAAATCTCAGCCATGCTGGATACGGTATTTTCAGGCCCAAAAACGATAACTTCATCTCCTTCATTAGCTTCCATACCGGTAAGGTCGATTATTGTCATATCCATGCAAATGTTACCAACAGTTATTGCCGGTTTACCTTTGACGAGCATTTGGTAGTTTCCATTGCCGAGCCTGCGATCAATACCATCGGCATATCCGATTGGAATTACACCCACCTGAGTTGGTTTTTGCAAGATTGTTCGTCTGCCATATCCAACTGATTCTCCTGCTGTAAGATGGTGTACCTGTGAAATAATAGTTTTCAGGGTTGTAATTGGATGGAGGTTTAAAAGGTTGGTGTTTCCAATGCCATAGAGGCCGATTCCTAATCTTACCATATCGAAGTGGGCAAGAGGAAATCTTTCAATGCCGGATGAGTTTAATATGTGGCGAAGGAAGGTGTATCCTGTGTTTTGTTGGATTTGATCACAGGCATTTGAAAACCGCTTGATTTGTAAATCGGTGAAATCATCGTTTTCGGGATTTTCACTTGCTGCCAGATGGCTGAAAACACTTTTTAGGAATAGTTCCGGGTGTTTGTTGAGAAAGTTGGACAGACTTTTTGTTTCCTGATAGTCAAATCCAAGCCGATGCATCCCAGTATCCAGTTTTATGTGGACAGGATATGTGACAGGGGAGGAATTACGCAATGTATCAGCAAACTTTGTCAGGCCGGCCCAGTTATAGATTTCTGGTTCAAGATGATGTTCAATAATCATTTCGGATTGTTGAAGATCTGGATTCATAACCATAACCGGAGTTTTTATCCCCGCTCTCCTGATTTCGATTCCTTCATCGGCAAAGGCCACACCAAGGTAGTCTATCCTTTCGTGAGCCAGGAATTTAGCCATTTCTGTTCCACCGCTCCCATAAGAAAAGGCTTTAACCATGGCCATTATTTTAACATCAGGGCCCACCAATTTTCGATATTGTCCAAGATTAAAACGAACATCATTCATTCTGATTTCCATGGTTGTTGCGTGAATGCGTGCTTCAAAAATTCTGCCGATCTGTTCGAATGCGAACGAACGGGCACCTTTCAAGAGTATTGCTTCATCATGAAAATCGTTTGCATTTACCTGATTAAGAAAATCAGCCGTTGAAATA
>CAIXKO010000885.1 GCA_903919925.1 uncultured Bacteroidota bacterium
CTAACGCAGCTTCGCCACCTCAGTCACATTCAATGAATGCGCCGGTCAAGCCAGAAGGGCCCGCCCAGTCTCATAAAATCCGCACTTTGCCATTTTCATTTGTAGATTTCTAAAAGTAAGAAAATAACCGGGCAAACCGGCGATGGCGATCAAATATCTATAGAGATTGAGCGGAATGGACCGGGGCAAAATGCTAAGTATCTTCCCACGTTTCTACTGAGCAGGGAGTTGCTATGTAATCATCGGTTGTGAAAAGCCGCAGCAGTATCTGTAAATATTCAAATCATCCGACTCCTCGATCGCGCCAATCAACGATATCGCGAAGAATATCCATAATGGCACCATCGATCAGCCCCCTGCGGTATGCTATTCCCTTGATGATCAGCTACGAGGAGTTCGAGGGAAATCCGGTGAAAAAGTCATATGGGAGCAGCAGCCGTATGCTGCTGTTGCCGGTCAGGAACCGATAATATCGCAAGATTTGCAAACTACCTGGCAAGAAATGCCAACGCTGGTAGCTGCAGATCACCGAATTTTGTTTCATAAAATTAAATAAGTCAATGTGGAAACAAAAAATGGAACCTGGTTCAAGAACCATTCCCACACGTGGATAGTCATCATTTTAGGCTCAGCGCTGGCCATCCTGTTCATAAACTGGCTGCCCGATCAGAAAATTTTCTCATCCACCGCCATCGGAATGGTGGTTAGTCACGCCATTATCGTGCTCATCGCTCTTTACGGTGGCTGGATGATACTGCCGCAGAGATTCGTGCAGAATTCAGGGGTCAATAATAAGGCTGCCGGTTACGACTTCGGATGGTCGTCGCGATTCACCAAAGGTTTCGGTTATGCCTCCATCCTGCTCGCCATCGTGGCTTTCTACAGCTGGTTTACCCTGCCTGCCTATCCGGTGGCCCAACTGGTCATCTTTGTTGTTCTTTTGCTTCTTTCAGTAAACTTCTTCATCGCCAACATTCTCGCCAGGGGCTCACAAAGTCCTGATAACCTGGTGCTGCCCTACGTAGAACTAGTGAAGGGAGGAGCCGGCACCATCCTCGATGCCGGATGTGGATCAGGACGCACCACTATATCGATGGGAAAGGCCTCCTCCGAAATAAAAATCGTGGGTTTTGACCGTTTTGATGCGGGTTACATAGATGATGGTGGCAAAGCCCTGTTCAACAGAAATATAGCCATCGCAGGACTCACGCCGCGCGTATCCATCGTGCAGGGAGACATACTCGGAATGCCTTTCACCGACGGGCAGTTCGATGCTGTCATGAGCTCCTACATGTTCGACCATCTGGGTGACAACCGGTTGCCGGCGTTGAAGGAAACCTGGCGTGTGCTGAAGCCCGGCGGGCGCTTCCTGCTGATCGTCATGGTGCGCGGATACTCAACTTTTGCAATGGCCAACATCCTGAGCCTCTCCTTCTCCACCCGAGCAGGCTGGCGGAACCTTTTCACCCGGAGCAACTTCAGGCTGGTTGATGAAGGTAACCTGAATTTCGGCGCCTATTTCCTGATTGAAAAACCACTGACCTAACCATCCACCATGATACAGATCATACCAGGTACCTTGCTGTTGAGCGCCATCCACGCCGCGATCCCCAACCATTGGCTCCCGCTGATCGCCGTATCAAAGGCCGAAAAATGGACCCTGGGCCAAACCCGCAGGGCGACCCTGATCTCAGGGTTTGCCCATACCCTGAGTACCCTTCTCATCGGTATTCTGGTTGGGTTTGCCGGTTACAGCCTGTCTGAAAGGTATGAGGCAGTTTCACAACGCATTGCCCCGATGATCCTTATCGGGCTTGGGTTGGTTTATATTTACCTCGACTGGCGTCGGATGAGGAACGGGCACCATGGCCATACTCACGAATATGCTCCTGCAACGGCTTCCCGGCGATTGAAGGGATCGGTACTCTTCACCCTGTCGCTCTCGATGTTCCTGACCCCCTGCCTTGAGATAGAAGCGTATTACTTCCAGGCCGGTTTACTGGGCTGGAAAGGGATTTTCGCGGTATCGGCCGTATACACATTTACCACCCTGTTCCTGATGCTGGTTCTGGTATCAGTTGGAATGAAGGGCATCGGGCGTATCCGGTCCCATACCCAGCTGGGCTTGAAACAAAATGTATGCCACAGCAATTCAACATGTTAGAAAAGTAAAGACAAAATCTTTATCAAAAATTTGCTGAGGTTTGTTTTACAGGAAAGCATATCCAGAGGAGCGATATGGATGGAGTCAGATTCTTATCGACCAGGTTAATTCATTGGATTGATTTTAAAACCCCAGAACTCTATACTATATTTAGGGTTAATTAATAAAAGCGATTTGACCCAAAGGATGAACGGATTGGCATTCGATTTCACGGAAATTCTCGCAGAAACATCTTGGAATCATAAAAAAGTTAACATGAAAAAACTAATTATTATTATTTTCCTTTTGTTATCCACAGGTGCAACTGGCGTGTTTGCCCAGCAGAAAAATCAGTATGATCCCTGGATTTGGGTTTCAGAGCCTCCCAGGGATTGCCCTTTTGAACAGTCGGCTGAAATCGCTGGTGTTGCATTCACTATGAATTACCGGCATTACCAGCTGAAAATCAGGGGTACCTGGGGTGATACCTGGTATCCCACCTGGGCTGCCAACGACACTTTATATTCCTCCTGGACCGATGGCCAGCTTCAAAGGCTGGATGGTTCATTGGATTATTCCCAATCCGGTTGGGTTAATTATGATAAAGAAACGGTTTATAAGAGTGTTCCAAAGCAACCTTTGCAAGCCACAACGGGCCAGGCTGTTATGGCTGGCAGCAATCCGCTCGACCTGCACATCTACAGTCTTGGCACCCAAAATGGGGATCCGGCCCCCTACCAGGGACGCTATCCTTCCGGATCATTGGTGCATAATGGTATTTGGTATTATGGCACTTACTGCCTTGCACCGGCAGCAACAACCAAAATCGGAGGATTTGATTACAACTGGCCCTGGTTAGGTCCGCTGGTTGGGTTTAGAATTTCGAAGGATTTCGGTATTACGTGGGAGGACACCCCGCATACCCCTGTAAATCCGCTTTTTGGAGTATCCGGCATGTGGGGCTATCCGGTTAAGATGGGGTCTCCGCATTTTGTAGATTTCGGGAAAAACATGGAGCATTCACCCGACGGAAAAGCTTATCTGGTTGGGATGGGAGCTGAGGTGAATGATCCAATGCCACGACCCGC
>CAIXKO010000886.1 GCA_903919925.1 uncultured Bacteroidota bacterium
ATATCCCAGTTGGTTCCGATCATCCGAAGAGGTTTACCATTATCATCGCGCACCACCACGGCAAGGGCTCTTACGTTATGAATGGAGCCTACAGATCGGGTCACCCGGAATTCGGTATCAAACTCCTTTATTCCTTGCAAAGCCATTTGAATTTCCGAGTCACACTGCAACCTGTCATCGGGATGAACACTAGAGAGCCAGGTTTCATAGGTACCATCAAAAACTCCTTTATCCATACCGTAAAGGGCCAGCATCTGGTCGTCCCACAATAAGGTATTGGTAACCAGATTCAGGTCCCAAACACCAACACCACCTGCGCGGGTAGCTAAAGCCAGACGGGTGGAAACTTGCTTTAATTCGTTTTCAGCCTCTTTTCGTTCCGTGATATCGTGGGTAACACCAACAATTCCGGTAATTTTTCCGTGAATATCGCGCAATGGCACTTTTGAAATCATCAGCCAGTGAAGCTTTCCATCGCGGTCGATCAACCGGCCATCAGCATCGATAATGGATGTTCCCGATTGCAGAACAAATTGATCCTCATGAAGCGATCGGGAAGCCTCCCTATCCGGATACAATTGAAAATCAGTCTCCCCCAAAATTTCATTTTCTGAATTCTTACCCGCAAACTGAACTTCTTTCGGATTGGCCAGTATTTTCCGTCCAGCCGTATCCTTCACATATACCCCATCAGGAATTAAATCGATGATAGTCCGGAATAGAGCACGTTCATTGCTGAGTGCTTCTTCGGCCTCTTTTTGGATGGTTATATCAACAAAACTCTCCAAAAGTTTTTCCCTGCCTCCGATATTTATTTTTTTTACAGTTTTAAGTACTGGCAGAGTAGTTTTATCAGCACGAAATAATACTTTATCGGAATTATCCAAACTCACACCTTCATCGCAAACGGGACAACAATGCTCTTCAGCCATGCAAAGGAACTGATGGCACCGCTTTCCTATAATTTGCTCCTGCGGTTCACCGATCAGTAAAGCAGCAAAGGAGTTTACCTTTTCGATAACCCGGGTTTCCTGATCAATTATAACGATACCAACTGAAACATTTTCGATCAATGAACGCTGAAGGGTTTCGCTTTCCTTAAGCTGGGTTTCCATTAACCTTCTTTGGGTAATATCACGCAGAATGCCAACCGCATGCCAGCCATCCTGCAGCTGGAAAGAAGATAGCGATAATTGAACTGAAATTTCTTTGCCATCTTTGCGTACAGCCATCAAATCCAAAGTTTTACCAATTGCGGCCCCCAGGCCGGTAAGTAAAAAATCGGGATACGCCATTTGGTGCGGTTCGTGAAATCGAACAGGCACAATAAAATCATGCAGCATTTTGCCAATAGCCTCTTCTGAAGTATATCCGAATATCCGTTCAGCCGCAATATTCCAATAAGAAACCAATCCCTGAGGATCCATCATCAAAATAGCATCCTGCGCTGTACTGGTCAGAGAAACCATTCGGAACTGACTCTCCCGGAGCGCTTCCTCAGCCTGATTTCGTTCTTCAATCAAATGAATCAGCGAATTGAAAAGATTGCTGCTATCGGACGAAACTTCATCACCCTTGCTAATCTCGCTTTGATTGACAGACGAAAGTGCATTTATTGCTTCCTTAATTTTATTAATCGTTTCTTTTTGAGCTTCGGCATTTTGCTTTTGCTTTTGAAAGGCATCCCTGAGTTCCTGAGAGCTGATTTCTATCGAATTTTGAAGTAGTCTGGAGTCATCCTCAAAATTTTCATACGTATTGTTTATATCCCGGAAAATATTCCACAGTTCGGCTGGAAGCTGATCTACCGATCCGAAATGCCTCTTTATTTGGCGAGCCAGCAGCTTATTAAAACTGGTATCCATCATATTAATGGTTTAATCCTCCTTAAAGAGCGTAACAGTCATGGTTTGGTTATGCAATTCGCAATGCTGTTCGAAGGGCTTTATCGGACAGATTTCCCCATACGAGTAAAACCCCGCCATGGTTGTTTTACGGCCAACTACCTCACGAATAACCTCCAGCTCCTCTTCCACGCGCTGTTTGAGTACCAGTTTGCGTCCAACACAACTGATCAGTATAGCCAAATCAGGATTTGAATTTTGAAGACTAATTTTCGACATTTCAGCGGCATCATTGGCTCCATCGATCAACCGGTCGAAATTGGCTTTCATGAGTCGCACGTGCTCTCCTTGCGGAATGTCGCCTGCAAAAGTCATGCTTCCATCGTTTTCGTCAACTGCCAGAACGGTTCGCACAAGGGCAGTTTCCGTATTCTTCAACCTAAGGCTTAATGGGAATAAGAGTGCAGATGCAGGAAGATCAGCTGCATGAGTTCCCAGATATCGCTTATAAAGCTCCAGAGCTGAGTGCCCATCCAGTTCGTAAAGAATATTCCCCTTTGATTTGGTAACCTCCCGGTCAACACCAAA
>CAIXKO010000887.1 GCA_903919925.1 uncultured Bacteroidota bacterium
AATTCCTCATCATCAATCTCATTTATTAATGCACCCCGGGTTACTCCGGAAAAACTATGACGGGTAGAATGTTCATATTCAAATATCTTTTCAAGAGCAATATAGTAGTAATGGCCATTGACCAAATGCCGGTATTGGAAGCATTTTTTAAAACTCATGTGATAACGCAGAAAATTAATAAATACCACGGCAGAAAGCTCCGTTGTAAGGAAAAGCTTTAGTTTTTCGGAAAACCGGCGATAGGTATCGGCATTAATAGTTGCCTTTTCATTCATGTAGTGAATATATCCGGATAGATGTGCTACGATTGTAACCTTTTCGTTTTCAATAGCTCTACGTGCCCGGGTAGATAATGCAGTTCCATTGAACCACATTTTTTTAGTAACTATTCGCCGGTTATTAGTCAGAACGCCCTCGCCAATATCAATAAAATCCTGAGAGTGTAAGGGTGTGCCCATCAGGAAAATATTTTCGAGCGGTATGCGGCCAACTATAAACAGGGCAGCAGCATACAACATGGAAAATGAAACACACTCCCCTGCCCCACTGGTAAAAGATTCCTTATAGCGAAAAGCGGTCATGGCCTCAACCGTTTCTGTTTTCCAATAAGGGATTTTATCACTCGTATATTTATCTAATCCAAAATGCCGCCGGATATCCATTTCAAAGTAATACTTATCGCCCTCGTAACCAAATAAAGCATTCGACTGCTTTAGCAACTCCATGTCCATGAAGTCTTTAAATCGATCAATTTCGGTTTGTTTGGTGGTTAACCCCCATGTATCCAGATCCAGATTAAATACATAATGATCCATTATGTATTGTTTTATTCTGTTTATTTTATAATTAAATGATTTTTTATTTATATCGGCAAACCAGGGATCCTCGCGCCAGGTCCAGATAACAGGGCTCATTATATTGGCAATCAACAGCGGATAGAGCAATTCAGGAAAAACAAAAATTTCCATATCGGACAATGAAAAAGCAGATGAATATTTTTCCATCGTTTGCTTTTCATTAAAATCAGGAATTACAGGCATTTCTATATTTTATTAAAATCGCGCGGCAAAAATAGGGTTTATTTGTTATCTGCGCCTGGTCCAAATTGATTGAGCAGATCAGGCTGATGGTGGATCTTCTCGAGCCTCCATTCACACAACATTTTCAATCTGTAAATAACATTGGAGGTTACCCGGTTGTGAACGGTTTCCCACACCCGGTTAACCAGCTTTTTTTTGGCCCAATCTTTTTTACCATAAAAATTAAATCCAACGATAATAAAGAGTTTTGTCGGAGAAGTTTCGCCTAAATCGGCTATTGAGGATCGCACATACATGGAAAAAAACCCGATCGGATAACCCCCGCTGCAGCGGTAGAGAAGGTAACGGGCATTATCGAAATCAAAAGAATCGGGAACCTTTTTAAAACGGATAGAGTTCATCAAAAAAAGCGGAATCAGTTTAAAACCGAACAAGCTTTTTAAACCCAGCGGGTATTTTGACCAGCCAAAAGGCAATATCCTGATTTTTTCAAGATGTCCGTCAATGAGCTCGAGTTTGGCAATATAGTTGGGCCAGCAGGTTGAACCACCGTTCCATTTGAGCAATTCATTAAAAACATAACTGGGTGGTGCCTCCACTTCAATCTGATGAATATTGAGGATGGTAAAATTATCGGGTTTGATTCCTAGTCTCTGCAGGATACGCTTGTTGTAATTTTCGCGGTCATCATCATTCTCAAATTTCAGCAAGGTAACCGGTTCAGGCTTTTTGATCAAAAAGAACCAGATATCGGCCAGTATTCCCGTACTCCTTTGGGGTGGTTTTAATGTGGCTGACTTTTTAACCATGCAGATATCTTTAAATTGAGCACCCTCAAAATTACTGATTATTACCTTAGAATTCAGGTGAGCGCAATGCTTTTATTGGTGGTCATGGTCCCTGTTCAGCTATAGCTTGCTGCATCGCGCTTCACGTTTCTTCTGTTTCCCGTCACTCGTCACTTGTCACTTCTAGAGAGACACGCAAATATGGACACGCAAATATGCGTCTTTCATGTAACTTCCTAAGTTATTTTTATGGGGCCATATAGCCAACATACTGCGGGACTCTTATATAACCAGCTTTTAAGTACCCACCCCAACCCCATAGCCGTCAACCTAAGCTGCTGGCTATGTGGACGACATTATGCGTCCCTACAGATCACGCATAATGATTGATACCGGGGGTGGGCCAAAATGTTATTTAGAATCATTCTAAATTGGTTCCACGTGGAACATTAATAAGTTGATTGTTAGGTTGTTAAGTAGGTTTTTCTTATATTTGATCATCAAAACACCAAC
>CAIXKO010000888.1 GCA_903919925.1 uncultured Bacteroidota bacterium
ATGTAACCAAACTGCAGAAAGCCGGTCAGATTATCCCAATCAGGTTCCGGAGTTGTATTTGATGCTCCCGGCAATCCGGTGATCAGTGTTGAGAATCCCTTTTGATTAAAATAGACTTGCTGACCGCTCCCAAATCGGTCCCTGATCAGGTAAAAGCAACTATTGTGCTTGATTACCAAAAGATAGGTTCCATCGAGCTCGCGAAAACAATCAGTATTGCTTTTTTTAAACAATCCGGCAATATGCCCTGCAGGATCCTGGCAAGGATTGGCCGCAATATCAGATAGAAAAAGTGAACCCATAAAATAAACGACAATATCAGCGTCGGAATAGGTGGACCAGCCCGATCCACCGACAATAGTTGCTGAAGAAAAATCCCCGGTTAGTGTTTTCATAGTTATTCTAGAAATTGGTTTTTGCGTATCTCAGAAAAATGGAAGAAATTCCAGAAGTAGGCTTTCCAAATGGCTTTTGCAAGGTCCGGTCTGCGCCGAAGTATCTGTAGGATAAGACCTTTGGGAAAAGCAAAAAATGATAAATACATCAACGTAACAAAGCGGTTTATTCCATTAATATTACGTCGGGCAAACAAGAATCTGTTTCGGGCAATATAAAAGATTTTAAGTGGGCTCTCCTTGCCAGTTGAAATTGATTCTTTATGCAAAACCAGGGAATCAGCTATATAATAAATAGTATACCCTGCCCGCTTGATCCGCTCGGCCCAATCATGCTCCTCATAATAAAGGAAATACATTTCAGCCATCATACCCACCTCCAGAACTACCTTACGGGGCACCATCATGGCAGCACCATGAATCGAAAAAGTTTCACGCGTAGAGTTATACTGACCGGTATCCTTCTCGCGATATCCAATTAGCTGCTGACGAAGGGTAACCTTATTTAATGGTGTGTAGCCAGCATATTGGATGGTATCAGGAGCAAAATAAAAGCGAATTTTGGGACTCACCATACCCATGCGGGGATCGGACTGCAATTTAGACACGAGGGGTTCAAGAAATCCTGGTTCGACCTCGGTGTCGTTATTAATAAATAGCAGAAACTCACCTGATGAATGCTTGATTCCCAAATTATTACCTCCGGCAAAGCCAAGATTCTTTGCGGATTTAATCAGCCGGCACTCCGGATACAAGGTTCCGATCTTATCCGGGCTATCGGTAGGTGACCCATTGTCAACCACAATGGTTTCATAGTTTGGATAGGTAACTTTCCTCAATGATTCCAGCAATTCACAAGTAACTTTCGATTGGTTATAGTTGACTGTAATAATTGAAACCAGAGGGAATTCTGTTTTTCCCATAATACCATTTATTAGAAATTAAAATCGATACCCGTTGTTTCGAAAGCATTTACAAAAAAGCGTTCGGTATTGGTGGTTTGTTCACCATTTCTACGTTTCAGCCATTGAATCTGAATAAATTGATGGCCAATGGTTTGGCAGTCTACGGTTTGATCAACATCCATACCATAGAACTGGTATTTATCGCCCTTGCAGCAATCCTGGCATCCGGTAAAGCCATTTAATATTCTGAATTCAAAATAATCAGCAGAATTAAAAGGTGCGCTATTTTTAATCCGTACCTGGATCATTGCTTTTGGTAATAATTGATAATCTGCATTATAACTATTATCACTATTCACTTTTTCCACCTTGATTTCCGCCTGATATCCAAAGTACCCCGTTTTACTGATTATCAGATACATTCCGGTAAATTGCTTCTTTTCGATTGCGAATTGGAATTTTCCATCTGATCCGGTGGTGTCGGTACCTGCGAGTACATAATTGGCCGCGAATATTCCATCTTCAATTTGTTGGGTCCAAAGTTCAACTTTAACCCCACCAACAGGCATAGATTGATTTGGGTCACTGATAAAACCTGCAACAGGAACCAAATCTTCTTTTGCGCAGCTCAACAGGAACAGGCACAATAATGCTGATATGGAAAACTTGCCAATCACTATTTTAGCCTGTCCTTAAATGGAAGAAAGGTCATAAAATCAACATGATGAACCAGGTAAGCCTCGGTGGTACGTTTGACCAGATCGCCCTCATGGGCGTGGGCCGCGATGATATGGCAAACGGCTGGCGGAACTTTGCATTCCTCAGCCAGTGCCACACCGGAGAATGGATGCCTCAGATAAGAACCGTACTTCCCCTGAACGGCCTTGCCATCCTTCATTTCATACTCCAGCAATTTTCCAACGTCCGCCAGGATAGCACCCGCTATAAGCACATCCATATCAACCGGGAGATCGGCCCCAAAAAACTCGTTGCACTTGATCCCGGCATCGCGTGCAATATGAACCACTGCCCGCTTATGTGCCATGAAGGTTACCGTAAGATTAGGTACAAGCAAGGTAAACGGTATGCTATTCAAATCGTTAGCGGTTAAAACGCTGCGACTGAGGGCAATTTCCCAGGTACGTGCGGTTTTTTCACGCAGGTCCGAATCCTGAATCCACATCAGCTCGGGCCACAATTCCAAAACTTCCTGGTTCATAATTTTGCGATTATTGCGTCCGCCATCTGATCTGTTGAAGCAGCTCCTTTGGCAATAACATCAGGCGAACCGGTCATTTTCATCATATCGTAAGTTTTCACTTTACCTTCAGCAATTACCTCAGCAATAGCTTTTTCAATGCGAATTGCCTTTTCACTTTCGCCAATGTGATGGAGCATCATGCAGGCGCTGGCTACCATGGCGATCGGGTTAACTATGGAAACCGGATAACCGGCATATTTTGGGGCCGATCCATGAGTAGGTTCAAATACTGCTATTTCCTCACCCAGATTGGCGGAACAGGCAAATCCCAATCCACCGATCAGGCCGGCAAAGCCATCGGAAACGATATCGCCAAACATGTTACCGGCTACGATCACCCCATAATCCTCAGGATTCTTGGTGAGCCACATCATCTGGGCATC
>CAIXKO010000889.1 GCA_903919925.1 uncultured Bacteroidota bacterium
ATACGGATCGCTGATGCAACTTGCCTCTTTCGACCATACCCGGGGACGCTTTGTTAGTTGCAAGGAGAATGGCTATGATAATCTCAGGAAATCGGAGCCCATTCCCGGAGTAACGGTAATCGGCTCATCGGTAGCCCTTTTCGGGTGTCAATCAGGTAAAGAAAACGAACTGAACCTCATTGAAAAAGTTGAACTTGGAGAAGGATTGCCACATCCAACATTTAATGGTACCTGGATAAAAAGGACCAAAGAAGGCCAGAAATTCTGCATGTGGGGCGGCTATACCCAGTCAGATATCGGGGAATACCTGAAGTTATCAAAAATACTGAGTGCCAGGATCTTGTGCAGGCCGGGAGGGTTTTTTAGCAATTACGGGCATTTCGATATCCATCCAAAAATATATCCCGGAGGAATGAAGGCAATCAGGGAAGACAGTGATGAAGCGCGCAAAAACGGGTTGGGGCTTACCTTATATTCCCTCACCACTTTCCTGACTCCGATAACCGCTCCGGAGCCTTACGTTTCTCCCGTGCCCGATGATAGATTGCAGACTTGGAAAGCGGAATCTGAATTGATACGGGATATTGAAAAGGACGACCAGGAAATCGTACTTCAGAATGATAAGGAGGTTAGCGCTACTTTAATGGCAGCGGCAAATAAAGTGATTCGGATTGATAATGAGATAGTCAAGTTCAAGAGTTACGCTGATAAAGGCAATGAAATCGTGATCAGTGAGTGCCAGCGCGGGGCATCGGATACCGAAGCAACAAAACACCTGAAAAACAGCAGAGTGCGATTCATGTATATGGCGGGTTACGCTAATTATTATCCCGGCACCATCAGCATGAGCAATGAATTTTCAACCCGGCTGAGCAAAATCCTGGTGGAGGGAGGTTTCGAAAATTTCATTGTCGACGGGTTTGAAAGCTGCATGGAAACCGGCTATGGCCCCTATACCGGCAACTTGTTCATGAAAAACTTCTACGATAGATGCAAGGAGAATAATAAGGAAGTTTTAGTGGCCGGTTCAATTTTCAATCAGTATACCTGGCACATGACCTCCCATGAGAGCTGGGGTGAAGGCGACATGGAGCGGGGTTTCAGGGGCTCGATGCTTGACTACCGGCTGTACCGGCAATTGCAGCTGATGCGGAACCTCATGCCCCATAAATTCGGGCAGTATTATCCCGACCAGGCAACCGGCGAGGATATCGAATGGATCATGGGACTGGTTACCGGCTGGGAATCGGGCGTAGACTTCAGTTTAAACATCAAAGCAATCCAGGCAAATCCTGAATACAACAAGATCGTGGAAACCTTTAGTCTCTGGGAGCAGGCAAGGGCGGAAAATGCCTTTTCAGAGCAACAAAAGATGGCACTCCGCCAAACAGATGTCGTGTATAAATTATCGCATAAACCCGATGGAGCCTGGGATCTGAAATTTGACCATTTCTGGCAAAACAAACAATTAAATGTGCTGCCACCATCTGCTATGAATGCAAAGCCGGTCAACAGCGGACCCGAATCGGTGAGGCCCCTGAGCATCAACTGGAGCTGGACTCATAACCCGGGTTTGTACAATGAGGTGGGATTATCGGATGACCTGATCCATCGCGGCGGTAATAAAGAATCGACCTGGACCGTAGACTGGCCCTCGTATACAGAATCCAAAAAATCGCATTATCCAACATCCAAAAGATATTTTCAGTTCGTCATTCGCCTGGACAAATCCTCGCCCTGCGCGGTAAATAGTTTCCGTGTTTCGGTTGATGGCAGGGTGGTGGAAATACCTGTTAAACTCCAGCCCGGTCAATACCTTTCCATACCGCATACCATGGAATTTGCCTGCATTTACAACGCAAATCATGAGGTTATCGGGGAGTTTTATTTGCATGGTCCGTTACCGGAAGTTTATAAAGGAAAAACATCAACGGTGGGTATATCCTGTGAACCGGCAGATAAAGGGGCAAAGCCGGAAGTAGTATTGAATGTTCGGTTTCAGAACGGGTTCTTTCACATGAATAATTTTTTTTAAAATGGAAATGAAAAAGATCGGAAACAAGGAATATGTATTCATGTCGATCGCATTAGTGCTTTTGAATTTTTTGATAAAAGGTCTTTATATTTCAAATAACTCCATAGGTGGTGACGAGCCTTTTAGCATATACTATGCGCAGATGGACATCGGTTCTATCATAAATTGCTTGTCTGCTGGCAATAACCCCCCTTTTTATGAAATATTTTTGCATTTTTGGGTTAAACTATTTGGCATATCTGAATTATCCGTCAGGCTTCCCTCTTTGATTTTTAGCAGTATTACCGTCTTTTATATATACAAATTAGGAGTAAAACACCTGAACAATAAAATTGCAATTTATTCAGGTATTATTTTTATATTTTCTAATTATCACATATTATTAACACATGAATCCAGATCTTATGCCTTATTAGGTATGCTTACCATCATGTCGATGTATTATTTTCTGGGATTAATCAGCCTGATCAGCAAACCTTTGGATGGGACAAACAAATCAGCTGGAATTTCGGTAAGAAAATATTATTTTGCACTTATATTGGTAAATATTATATTAATATATACGCATTATTTTGGTTTCTTTGTTTTAATTGTTCAGGTTTTATTCTTTCTTTTTTATAAGAAACTCATTATTAATTATTGGAAACAATTTCTGATAATGCTGGGTATTTTGGTATTATTATTTTCTCCCAACATAGTAGTTTTCTTTACTCGTTTTTATGGTTCCTATACAACCGGAACGTATGTGATGCCGCCCAAAGGGTTTGATAGTATATACGGAATGCTGAGAACCTTTTCCAATGTTCCGGTAATTGCTGCTTCATTGATATTGGTTTTCTTATCAGCAATTATCCGGTATATTATTAAAAGGAAAACGGAGACCTCCGGGCTGGCAAGCAGGTTAGTTGTTTTTTGGTTTGTATTTATATTCTTTTTTATGTTTGGAATCTCATACGTGGTTCCCATGTTTATCGACAGGTATTTAATGCCAGCATCAATAGCTTTTTGCTTACTTGCAGGAATATCAATTGATTATATAATTAGAATAAAACGAATTGAATATATTATACCGGGTTTGATTTGTTTGCTTTTTATTGTTTCGGCACATCCAAACATCTCTAATAAACGAAATGTAAGAGATACCGTAGCCAAAATTAAAGAAATTAAGGGTAAAGAGACCCTCGTATTAATTTGTCCGAAGGATTTTATTTTGAATTATGCTTATTATTATGATCAGAATATTTTCAAAAAATACGATAATTCCAGTGGTTATATCAATATTTATGAATCTTTGAAATCCGAAAATGTTTTTGTAATAAATACCATTAATGATGTTGATTATAAGAAGTGGAAAGACATTATTTACCTGGATGCCGGATCCGATTATTACTTTCCCGGCAACAATATAAAGAGCACTATCGGGAACGACTATAACATGGAAAGCAGATTTGAATTTTATGAAATATTCAACGTTTATAAGTTCAATTTAAAATAAATTCTGGTAGGATTATTGATTTGCGAAGGAAATGTATTAATCTTTACAGATGACTTTTACAATACATCGGACAATGATACCAAATTTTTGAAAGGCAGCATTATGTTTAATGACCTTGAGGACAAGCCTGTACTTAAACAGACTCGAATGCTGGCAACCTTATGAAAAAGACTATTCTAATTTTATTATTAACAGCCAGTTGTGAATTATCCAACGGACAGTTGCTGATAAGAAATGCTCATCAGTTTCCGCAACTGAAGCTTATTGCTGGCAAATTGAATTCAATTACCAACTTTCAGGCCGATTGCGATCTGGTTTTAACAAGCTCTTTTCAGAGTGCGATGCATTCGGAGTCAACGCTCACTATCCAAAAAGTACCCCGCGACACATTGTGTGGTTTTTACTATTTTTTCAAAACAAAAGAACAGTACAGGAGAAACGACAACGACTTTATCGCATTTTTCAATAATGCTTTTTATTCATCAAGAAATGATGCGATCAACAAATACAGCCTCTTTGACGAACCTGAGAAATTCAAAAAGATAATAATTGAGAATGGTTATTCACCGGCAATTCATCGCTCTTCAATCTATTTACGGGTTACACCGAAAGAGCTGAGTGACTTTATAGATAAATCATTAGCAGATAGCAAAGTGAATATTATTCAACGGCCGGACACCTTGCTTAATGGAAAATACTGTCTGAAATATTCTATTCTATCGAACAATCCAGGTATTGCTCCAATTGTTGAATTTTGTTTTGATAAGGAATCATCTTTCCTACTCTATTACAAATCAAGTTCTGGCGGAATGAGTCCGCAATCCGTTGTTTTGACTTTATCGGGCACAAAGGTTGATCAGCCGTTGCCGGCAAATTATTTCAGTGAAGAGAATCTGTTTGGAAGAAAATTGGGTAAGAATAATAAGGAAATTGAAAACAAACAGTTAAAAATCGGAGAACTGGTTCCCGACTGGGAATTGCCTGTTTTAGGGAAAAAGATCAATTGTTCGGGTAAGGAGCTACGAGGTAAATACATCTTACTTGAATTTACAGGAACATGGTGCCCTCACTGTTGGGATGCAGTGAAAATGATGAACAGGCTTGAAGACGAATTTAAAGGAAATAATAAGCTTTCAATTCTTTC
>CAIXKO010000890.1 GCA_903919925.1 uncultured Bacteroidota bacterium
AAATTCCAGTAAAAGAAAAATATCAGAAAAAACAATTTCCCGATCATTCGATGGAAAACCAAGCAGACTGGCGGTCCAGCTCATTTTCCTGGTATTAACCATGAACTTTTGGATGATTTCAGTTCCAGCCGGGACATTAAACTCTCCAACTGTCCATGAGGGAACGGTCGATAAAGTAAAAACAACCTCGCTGTAATCAATGTAATCCTTAAACAAGCAGCTATATCCCTTGTTGATCCAGATAGCAGCGTGCCTGGCGTTTTTTTCCGAAACTGCCGTTCTTGCGTTGCTCAATGGTGGTCCAAGAATTTCTGAAATTGCCCTCACTACCGAATCTCGGCTCAGGGAATCCAGTTTTTGAATGGAATCCAGCTTTTGGATCGCTAGCTTAAACTCGCTGTTCGCAGTTGGATCCCGGGTTTTTCCACTGGCCAGGTCGGTGCTCGGTACCCTCACCTTATGTCCGTTCCTGAATTGTATGCGTGAAATGCTGTCTTTAGTAAATGAGAATTCAAGCTTTCCTTGTACACCAAATAAGTTGGAAGGATACCGTAAGCCGGAGAGATAGGTTTGGCCTTTACTGGTGGCCACTACCTCTTCACCGTTGCCCATGGTTTTAACCAGGAAATCATAGTCCCAGGTTTTCAAAATCGCATATGGATCAAAAGGGAAATTATTTATTTCTTGTGATTTCACGATCTGAAAACACTGGCAAAATAGTAAAACGGTAATTATCAGGATAGATTTTGATTTCATATGATAACTGAAGATATAAAACCTGTTGTGCATTTTGTGCATTCACAAAACCTTGTCAATAGCGATTCCAATTGTTTTAAAGCATTCCCAATTCCTTTGTCACCGTAAAAGCCTGTAATTAGCATCAGTATCTCAGTGGTCGATACTTTTATCTGCGTTCGCTCACTATCGGAGGTTGGATTTCCAATGGCACCCAGCTGATCACGGTAAACAGGTAGCCTTTCAACATTTAATGGCCCTCTGCCAATCGCCATAAATTCTTCACCGGGAAGTCCGATACCTAATTCAATATCTCCTTTAATATCCTGAGAATCAAATGCACCAATGGTGATTCCGGTGCTGATGGATACTAAGTTCAGGGCATCAACGGCTGATGAAATCGGATAAAGGCCTTTCCCCTTAACAATCCTCCTCAGAAGCGCTTCGGCAGAAAGCCTGTATCGGTTGGGGTCCTTTCCAAGGTGCCGGTAAGCTTGTTTTCCATCACTGATGGCCTCAACTTTGCGGATGCTTTCTTCATCCATCGAGCCGGCAATTCCGTTTGATTTTTCCAAAATCAAACTCCAAAGATCAGGATTGGTCAAACTGTTTTGGATACTTCCTCTAAGAAAAGCGACTGCAATAACAGGAAACAGATCAGATACCTCTTTCCGGATAGTGACCTGCGCGTTCCAAAAATTATTGACCACCATGATTTTGCAATTCAAATAAATATCGGTATTCACCAGCCAAATTTAATAATTCGGCATGAGTTCCCTGTTCAGCGATTTTGCCTTCTTTGATCACATAAATCTGATCGGCATTCTGTATGGTCGATAACCGGTGAGCAATGATAATTATTGTGCGGTTTTTCATCAGATCCTGAATGGAAGACTGCACATAGTTTTCCGATTCTGAGTCCAGTGAGGAGGTGGCTTCATCCAGTATCAGAATAGGCGGATTCCGGTAAATGGCCCTGGCTAAACAAATCCGTTGCCGTTGTCCGCCTGATAAGGTGCTGCCCCGGTCACCCAGGTGCGATTCCAGACCTTCTTCCATCTGGCTGATAAATTCCCAGGCATGAGCAACTTTTGCCGCCGATTCAGCCTGGGCATGATCCGGAACGCTGCCAAACGCAATGTTCGAAATAATCGTATCGTTAAATAAGATGGGATCCTGCGGAACAATACCCATTAAATTGCGCAACCCTTGAGTGCTTAATTTCCTGATATCCTTCCCATCAACCAAAATTTCACCGTCCACCACATCATAAAATCGGGCCATTAAATCCACAATCGTTGATTTCCCGGAGCCCGACTGACCCACAAATGCCACCGTCTCACCTTTTTTAATGGTTAGACTGATATCATTGATGACCAACGCATTTTCGTATGAAAAGCTAACATTTTTCAATTCAATTTTATCCTGGAATGAGGTGATCTCAACCGGTTCTGATTCCTCTTTCATCGGATTTTTGGATTGCAAAACCTGATTGATCCGATCGATGGAAGCTAACCCTTTATTGAGATGATAATAGGCGGTGGAAACCGATTTTGCGGGAATCAGCAACTGCGAGAAAACAGCTATGTAGGAGATAAAGGCGCCTGCACTTAAACCTCCCTGTCCCTGGAGGACCAGGTTGCCGCCAAATGCCATCAGCCCAACCACTACCAGCGAACCCAGAAATTCGGACAGCGGAGAAGCCAGATCGCGGTGACGGGTAATAGAATTCATGGTCCGTGTAAAAACCTGATTCTCCTTTTGAAAACTTTTCTCGCTTTGCTTCTGAGCATTAAAAGCCTTGATTATTCTCAAACCCGATAAGGTTTCTTCAACCATCGACATTAAAAGGCCCATCTGCTTTTGACTCCGCGATGAAATCTTCCGCAAGTTTTTGCCAACAGACCCAATCAGGAAAGCCGCCACCGGAAGAACCACCAGAACGATTACCGTAAGCGACGGACTCATGATAAACATCCCGGTCAGAAAAATAAGAATGTTGATGGGGTCCCGGAAAAACTTCTCAAGCGAGGCCATTACTGACCATTCCACTTCCTGAACGTCCTGCGTAAGTCGCGACATGATATCGCCCTTTTTCTCTCGCGAATAATAGGATAATGGGAGCTCAATAATTTTAGAATAAATCTGATTACGCAAGTCCCTGACCACCCCGTTGCGGATGGGTGCCATAAAGTAATTGGCAAAATAAATATTGGCAGTCTTTAGGAAAAACAGCAAAACAGCAATTAAACTCACCAAAATCAATGCAGTGTGGGCTCCTTGCTTTTCAACCATCTGGCTTAAAACATAATTGAAATTCTGCTGGATTGATTGCCTGGTGAATTCAAGGCTGGCAGGTTCACTAACAACTGCCGTTTCGCCAAAGAGAACGCCCAGGAAAGGGCCGATCAGTATCAGGCTGAGCAGCGAAAAAACTACTCCCAAAAGATTGAAAAGCAAATTCAGGACAACATAACCCTTGTATGGATAAATATACTGTTTAATAATCTGGAAAAAAGTCTTCATTACGGTGGGTGATATTAAAAAAAATGCTGAAAATAATTATCTGAGTTTTTTTACACCCAGATAATTCCATGGTGTAATAGCTTTTAATTCCTCCTTAATCTGCGGCTTAATGTCAAGGTTATCAACAAACAAGTGGATGGCAGTTTTGGTAATATGTGCGTTGTTGCGTGTTAAATCTTTTAGCGCTTCATAAGGGTTCGGGTAGTTTTCGCGGCGCAGAATAGTTTGAATAGCTTCGGATATCACGGCCCAGTTATCTTCAAGATCCCGATTAATTGCTTCCTCATTAATAATTAGCTTGTCTAACCCTTTCTGCAGCGATTTCAATGCAATTATTCCATGCGCCAATGGAATTCCAACGTTCCTTAAAACAGTCGAGTCAGTCAGATCTCTTTGAAGCCTCGATACCGGTAGCTTTTCACTGAGATGGTCGAAAATCGCATTGGCAAAGCCGAAGTTACCCTCTGCATTTTCGAAATCAATCGGATTAACCTTATGCGGCATAGTGGACGACCCAACCTCTCCCTTTTTAATTTTTTGTTTAAAGTAACTCGCTGATATGTATGCCCATATATCCCTCGATAGATCAATCAATATAACTTGTATGCGCCTTATGCAATCGAAAATG
>CAIXKO010000891.1 GCA_903919925.1 uncultured Bacteroidota bacterium
ATTTTTCAGGGTTTTAAAATTCAATAGCCACTTGTGACTTTTTCCTGGTGAAACATGTAGACTTTTTTTGCTCCACGGCAAGAAGTTTTCTCCTTTTCACATGTTTCAAAAATAACCCCGCAAACCCTCAAATAAAAGGATAAACTTGTCCGGAATTATACAAATATGGATTTCCGGACTCAATTGAATTCGGACAGGTAATTGATTAAAGCTCTATGAAACAGATGATTGCAATTGCACACAGATCTCTTTGCGGGCGCTGATGAATGCCGCGGGGGTCATACCGGTAAATTTACGGAAAGCGGTGTAAAAAGTTGATCGTGTTTTGAATCCCGATTTTTCGGAAAGTTGATCAATGCTCAGCGATTCGATGGCCCCATCGTCAATCAGCCTGCAAAATTCCTTTACGCGCTGCTGGTTAATATATTCGTTAAAATTCAAACCGCACTGCTGATTCAGCAGGTTGGAAATATACGTTTGGTTGGTATTGAGCATGGCAGCAAGATCATTCACCGTTAGATCGCCATTCAGATAGGGTTTGTCCTGCTGCATCCTGAATTCCAGTTTCTCAGCCAGCTGCAATGTTGTACCCTGATCCCTGGCCTGGCTCCTGATGATCTCATCTTCCAGCCGGATATTCCGGCTGATCCTCCCCGCCAATTCCTGGTAAGCTTTTTCAATGGTCCTTTTTTGCCTCAGATAGATGTGGAGCGCTATAAGAATAATGGCTACAACTACCAGCAAAACTAAGATCAGGAATAACTGCATTTTGTTGCGCCTGAGGGTTGTATCATTGCCGGCCCTCACTTTCTCAATAGCCTGCTCAATAGCCACAGAGGTAAGGATCATATCGTTTTCAGGCAATTTTACCTGTTGCTGACCATCTCTCAAGCTGTCGTCATATAGATGTGTTAAAGCTTCAAACTTGATTCTTCCCTCATTTACACCAAACCGTGCCATAATTCGGGCCAATGAATCAGCATGCTCACGAGCCATCCCGCCGTCACCCAATTTCCGGTTTATACTGATCACCGAATCAGCATACTGCATGGCCCGATGCGGACTCCCGAGCAGGCACTGAAGCATAGCCATCTCAACAAACAAACCCGCTTTTGAATCCTCGAAACCGATACCCCTGGAATGCTCCATTGCACGGTTAAAATGCACTACACTACTATCGGTTTGATTGTTAATAAGATAAGCATGCATCAGGTATTTATGCGAAACCATCTCCATACGGCTCCATCCGATAAAAAGTACGTCCGGCGATTCCGGATTCATTTCCGGATGCTTTTTTTGGAAATTGTTTAACGTATTCAAACTTTTTTTTGCATACCTGAAAATCGAATCAGGTTGGTTCATCTGGCTGAAGCAGGCTGCAATACTCAGGTCATTCTGAGCCATTACCATATCAGTGGTATCCTGTATGCTCCTGCCGGCAAGCCGCAGAAAAAACAGGGTTGAATCCGGCATCCCCATACCGGAATAGGCCATCCCGATATTTTGCAGCGATAGTATCCTCGGATGTGGATTAGTGGTGGCATTGGCAATATCATTGGCGATATTGTAAAAATTAATGGCCTCTCCATATCGCTGGTAATAAAGGAAGATATTGCCGATATCGATCATTATATACGGATTTCCCATGAAAACCGATGGTTGCTTAATGAAAATCAGAACAGCCTTGTTCAGGCATTCAGCAGCCTTCTCATAATCGGGTTTTCGATACTGATAAAGTTCCACCAGCTGCATCCAGGGATAAAACTGCTTCTGCGGCAGGTTAATCGAATCCAGAAAACGAAGCGTTTGGTTCAGCAATATCTCGGCAGAATCGGGATTAACAGCATAATAATGCCACATTTTCTTCTCCATAGAATCCAGGTAAAGGGAGATTTCCGGCTTTACCTCCACAAATTCATAAGTGTGCTGATTCTTTGGGGTGAAGGATTTAACCAGCAGAATGCCTGTGCAGACAACTACAGTCAGTAAAAAAAATGAAATCCAAACAACCTTTTTTCCCATCGTAAAAATCCCCGCCTCCGAGGGCTCCAAGGTAGCCCATTCCTGATTAATCCATCCTGTTACGCAACTCACACCGCAACTATTTGACTAACCGATAAAAGTCACGCAAGTATGCGTCTATACCTGCTGCCCTTTGGCGGACTGCCGACTGCCAACTGCCAATTGCCAACTTCCCCCAATCCTTCTTTTAATTATCTTTGCCCGTATGACTTTTTCGCACGAATTCTACATGCAACGCTGCCTCGATCTCGCCCGTAACGGCCTTGGAGCAGTAGCCCCTAACCCCATGGTTGGGGCAGTAATCGTGCATGATGGGGCAATCATTGGCGAAGGATTTCATACCGGTTACGGAAAACCTCATGCTGAAGTTGAAGCGATAAAGCACGTTTCCAATCCCCTTCTATTGCCAGAATCAACCTTGTATGTGAATTTGGAGCCTTGCAACCATCAAGGTAAAACTCCTCCTTGTACCGATCTGATTCTTAGCCACAAAATCGGAAAAGTAGTGATCGGACAAGCCGATACAAACTCCATTGCCTCTGGTGGAATTCACCGCTTGCGTGAAAACGGGGTTGAAGTGATTACCGGGATTCTGGAGCGTAAATCAAGGTGGCTCAACCATCGGTTCAATACTTTCCATCAGCAAAAACGCCCCTGGCTGATCCTTAAATGGGCGCAGTCAACTGATGGTTTTGTTGACTCCCTCCGCGATAAACCCGCTAACAAAAAACCAACCTGGATAACCGACGAAACCTGCCGCCGCCTGGTTCACAAATGGCGCTCTGAGGAACAGGCAATTCTGGTTGGCTCCCAAACCGTTTTACTCGATAACCCGGAGCTAAATGTCAGGGCCTGGATTGGCAACAATCCGCTTCGTATCACTATCGACCGCCGGAGCCAACTATTCGAAAGATTCCAGAATCCTTCGCAAAACAACTTTCATCCGGTAACTCTCAGATTACTTAACCACGCTCAGCCTACACTAATATATACTGGTGCATTTCACCCGGATGAACCTAATCTCCAGTTTGTCCGATTATCCCCCGAAATACCAGTATGGCCGCAGGTTTTGGCCGATCTTCATGCCCGTAATATTCAATCGGTTCTGATTGAAGGCGGCCCCACCCTTTTTAACACACTTATTGCCGGAAATCTCTGGGATGAAGCAAGGGTTTTTATAGGCCCCGGATGGTTTGGCTCCGGCGTAAAAGCTCCTCACTTCCCGTTCCGGGCTGCAGAACAAAGTGATTTCGGAAACTCGAAGCTTTTTATATTTAATAGGGAAGAGGGGGAAGAACGTGAAGAACGTGAAGAACGTGAAGAACGTGAAGAACGTAAAGAACGTGAAGAACGTGAAGAACGTGAAGAACGTAAAGAAGAGTGAAGATGGAGAAGAGAGAAAAGAATAGCATTATTTGGTTAAGGATTGATTAAGAAGTGATTATGAAAAAAGGCGATTGGATTTTAATGTTAGTTTTCATGGGAATCTTCGTTCCATTTTTTGTGTTCCCTTCGGTAATCGATCGCTATCGGGTACTCAATCATGAATTACCCTATATCATGAGTTTTGCCAAGTTCTTTGTCCTGGCAACCTTAGGTGAAGTTATCGGGTTAAGGATACGGAAAGGTGGATATCCGTTAATGGGGTTCGGATTGCTCCCAAGGGCCATCGTATGGGGATTCCTTGGAATTTCTATCAAGATGGCGTTTGTGATATTTGCCGAAGGTGCTCCGGCAATGCTTGCATCAATGGGAATAGTTTACCCAACTGCAAACCCTGCCGATATTCTGAATCAGGATTTTTTCAACCATTTCTCCTGGCTCCAGCTGCTTACCGCATTTATGGTAGGCACCACCCTTAACCTGTTCTTTGCTCCGGTATTCATGACCGTTCACAAAATTACCGATACTCATATCGTTCAAACAGGAGGCACTTTACGCGGCTTCTTCTCTCCCGTCAATGTCCGCGAAATCATGGCCGGCATCAATTGGCGCGTTCAGTGGGATTTTGTCTTCAAAAAAACGATCCCCCTTTTCTGGATCCCCGCTCAAACATTCAACTTTCTGCTTCCTTCCGAATTTCGGGTGCTTGTGGCCGCCCTCTATAGCATTATTTTGGGCATCATTCTGGCTCTTGCGGCGCACAAATCCTCTTGAAGGGTAAAGGGTTAATGGTTAAGGGCTAAGTAAGGGTTAAGGGATAAGGGTTAAGGGCTAAGTAAGGGTTAAGGGATAAGGGTTAAGGGTAAAGTAAGGATGAAGGGAATACAAAGGGAGATAAAGACCACTTAAGCCCTGATAGGGCGCAATTTGTCAGCACAGGGTGCAGCCCTGTGTAATTAATCCAATAAACCACAACATCCAAAGCCCTGAA
>CAIXKO010000892.1 GCA_903919925.1 uncultured Bacteroidota bacterium
TAAGATGGCTGAGATTGGTGAAGTTTTATCTATCCTAAGGCAAAACTCGGCTAAGATTTTGGAACATGGCAAGCGGGCCGACAGCATTGTGCTCAGCATGCTTCAGCACTCCCGCACTGGCACCGGCGAATTGCAGCCCACTGATATCAACTCCATGCTCGAAGAGGCGATCAGACTTACCAACCACGGAATGATCGCACAGGATGCCAATTTTAGTATCACTTTGGAAACTTCTTTTGATAAATCAATCGGAAAACTAAATGTTATCCCGCAGGAAATCAACAGAGCATTCCTCAACATCCTCAATAATGCCTGCTATGAAGCCTACGAGAAAAAGAAGGACATGACCATCGGATTTTTACCCGTTTTATCGGTGCGTACATTAAAACAGGGTAACAGTGTGGAAATTCGTATTCGCGATAATGGCAACGGAATTCCCATGGCAATCCGTGATAAATTATTTACACCGTTTTTTACCACTAAACCATCCGGACAGGGCGCTGGACTGGGACTATCAATCTGTTATGATATCATTGTGCAAAAACATAATGGCCGGATCAGCTTTGAAACGGAGGAAGGAAGCTTTACGGAATTTGTCATTCGTTTACCTGGTAACAAGTGATACCTGGAAAAATGGCTAACCCGTACCAAAAAACGCTGATTTTAAATGGATGCCAAAGGCTTTAATATAATGGTGAAATTATTATATTACTAAAACAAACGTTTACATTTACCCGGTAAACGGAATGCAGGAAAAGGAACTATTTGTGATAATGGTGTTTTTGTATTCAACTAATTAGCACAACCCTATGAAAAGTCTATATTTATTTATTGTCACCATTTTTGCAATCATTTCTATTTCGGGTTATTCGCAAACGATTACTCAAACTGATGCGCTTCTGGCCCTATCTGAGCGAGAAGCAAATGCATACATTATCAGGAAAGCTCAGGCCGTTGAATGGGCAGTAGCCAACGGTTATCCGGTTACGGTCCGGATTGGGGATGCCATGATGGAAATTCAGTTTCTCGACGAAAACGGCCGTCCGCAATACTATACCACCGACAATGTGAATGCTGCGGCAACTATTTCAACCAACAAAGTTTATCCGGGTGGGGGAGCGGGATTAAGCCTCACCGGTACAGGAATTACGGTGAGGGAGTGGGATTCCGGAAGCGCATTGTCAACTCACCAGGAGTTTAACGGCCGGGTCACTGTGGGAGATGGTGCCTCCTCAGCTTCCCATTCTACCCATGTTGCCGGAACCATCATGGCTTCCGGAGTTGCTGCAGGAGCCAAAGGCATGGCTTATCAGGCCAGTTTACGTTCCTTCGACTGGAATTCAGATGCTTCGGAAATGGCTACGGAGGGAGCTGCAGGGGCACTCATCAGTAACCATTCCTATGGTTTTGTCAGGGGCTGGTACTGGACAGGCACCGTATGGGCATGGAACGGAACCCCCTCTATCAGTACACTGGAAGATTATCTGTTTGGCTTTTACGATTCCTATGCGCAGCTGTGGGACCAGATTGCACAAAATGCTCCCTACTACCTCATCTGTAAGTCGGCCGGTAACGACCGTGGTAATACTGGCACCGGTTATCCCGCCGATGGGCCATACGATTGCATCGAACAGAAGGGAATTTCAAAAAATGTTCTGACGGTCGGTGCTGTGGAAGATATTTCAGGTGGGTACACCACTCCTTCCAGTGTGGTTATGACCTCTTTCAGCTCCTGGGGCCCTGCTGACGATGGCAGGATTAAACCGGACATTGTGACTAACGGAGCAGGCCTCTACTCGTCTAATAATGTCAGTAATACCAGCTATACTTCCATGAGCGGCACCTCAATGGCAACACCATCCGCAGTTGGATCCCTTGCCTTGTTGCAGCAGCATCACTTCAATCTGAAAGCCAGCTATATGCGTTCTGCCACCTTAAAAGCCCTGGTGATTCATACCGCCGATGAAGCCGGAACTACTACCGGACCGGATTACCAGTTTGGGTGGGGTTTGATGAATACCCGAAAAGCAGCTGTGCTATTATCAGAAGATCAGGCAAATGATGTGATCAGCGAACAAGTGTTAATCAATGGATCCACCTACACCCGCGATGTGGTGGCCATGGGTACCCAGCCTTTTAAAGTTACGGTTGTTTGGACCGATCCACCCGGAACACCTCAGGCAGCTTCTCTCGACCCTATCACCCCTATGCTGGTGAATGACCTTGATTTACGGATCTCCCAGTCAGCAAGTACCTGGTATCCATGGAAACTCGATCGGGATAACCCGGCCAATGCAGCAACCAATATTGCAGAGAATAATGTCGATAATGTGGAAGTGGTCTATATTGCCAGTCCTGTTGCTGGTGCTACTTATACCATCACTGTTGACCATGATGGCACTTTAAGCGGCGGCTCGCAGGCCTTTTCCTTGATTGTCAGTGGTATAGTTTCCAATGTTATACCAGATGCCAATTTTGAGGCTAACAATACCAGTCCGGGTATA
>CAIXKO010000893.1 GCA_903919925.1 uncultured Bacteroidota bacterium
CTCTGATCAGGGAATCGGAAGGCAGCGAACGCATGAAAGCAATCTTTTGGACATCGGTACCAGTTGGATGGAACCCTTCAACATAAGCAGTTCCTTTGCTTTTTGAATCTAAATATGAATTGACTACAGGCCCGGCACTTTCGATGCAAGCGCGTTGGAAAAGGCCTGAAGCGAGTGGACTGATCAGCAGATTCCCAACATTCACACCGCCGGCACTTTCTCCGAATATCATTACTTTGGTCGCATCTCCTCCAAACTGACCAATATTGTTTTTTATCCAGGTCAATGCCAGAATCTGGTCCATCACGGCATAATTCCCTGATACACCCAGTGGATTCTCAGACTCCAATCCGGGATGAACCAGGAATCCAAGAGGGCCCAGCCGGTATTGAATGGTTACTATTACCGCGTTGCCTCTTTCAGCCATGTTTTTGCCCACGAACATCTGAGTACCACCACCGGACTCACTGGCACCACCCTGCTGATTTCCACCTCCGTGAATAAAAACTAAAACCGGCCGGTTTCCAGGTCCGGTTTCAGGAGTCCAAATATTGAGGTACAAACAGTCTTCATTCCCTTCCATGGTGGAAACTGTGTCACCCTGTCCGTACCTTTTCTGGGGACATACAGGCGCAAAAGTTGCCGTTGATAAAACGCCAGTCCAGGCCGACGGTTCCCTCGGAGCCCTCCATCTCAGAGAATCTACTGGTGGTGTAGCAAATGGAATCCCCAGGAATTCATAAACCAATCCGTTCATTTTTCCGCGGATCTGGCCGAATTGGGTGGTGACGATCTGTGAATGTGCTGTTAGGAAGGTAATGGTAAGCAGCAGTAATGAAAGTAAATATTTTTGCTTCATTCTCATTCAATTTTCATCACAGATGCCTGATATTCATGCCTCCGCTCAACTCGATCACTGTCCCTGTTGCATAAGGAATATCGCCACCGGCAAGAGCAACCACAGCTTTGGCGATATCCTCAGGCTGCCCCCACCTGCCCTCGGGAATCAAACCCTCCGCTATCTTTTTATCATATTTGTCTTTAACACCCGCGGTCATATCGGTATAGATCACCCCCGGCCTGATTTCATACACCGATATTCCGGTTGATGCCAGACGATCGGCAAAAACCTGAGCAGCCATGCTCAGCCCCGCCTTCGAAATACAATATTCAGCACGTTCCGGCGAAGATGCCACCGCCGACACCGACGTAATAAAAATAATACTCCGTCCCCTCCCCTCTTCACCCTCTTCACGCTCTTCACCCTCTTCACGTTCTTCACGTTCTTCACGTTCTTCACCCTCTTCACGTTCTTCACGTTCTTCACCCTCTTCACGTTCTTCACGTTCTTCACGTTCTTTACGCTCTAATATATAATTTACGATCATCTGCGTAAAGAAAAACGGTCCCCTCAAATTGATATTCATCAATCGATCAAAACTTTCTATACCTGCTTCCAGCATGTCGACCCTTTTAAGCGGAGCCACCCCTGCGTTGTTAACCAAAAGGTCGATCCGTCTGAATTTGGCAGCGATCTGGTTAAGAATTGAGGTATGATTCTCAATATCTGCAACATCCGCCTTTATTGTCATGCCAAATGGTGCACCAGGCTCAATATTTCTGGATACGCCAACTACCTGATAGCCTTTGTCTGCCAGTAATTTTGAAATGGCTAACCCGATTCCGCGGCTCGCTCCTGTTACTACTGCAACTTTCATAATTGGGTTTCTGTGTAATTTCTTAAATTCCTCTGTTCTTTCCAAACCTGTTCAAACCACATTTCCTCGTGCGGGATTGGCCGTACAGGGAGCCAACTTTTCAAAACATTCAGATCCTCATCCAGGCTGATTTCCAGAATATTCTCTTTAGCAAAGTATCCCTCACCGGTATTCTTCAGATTCTCAGCAATCGCTTCCAGATAAACCGCATGGGTCAAACATAGATCGAATACACGCAAAACCTCAACAATTTCAGAAGGTTCAACGGCTTTAAGGTCGTGATTGAGCCGGTGATAAAGGCTCCAGGCTTGTTCAATTTGTTGATCGATTGTTTCCAAATTTCTGACAGGACCTCCATGGTCCGACATCCGCTGCTGAAGCTCTGCCAGAGCGTCCTGGTATTGCAAAGAGCCTTTTGATGATAATAGGCGTTTCAGCACTTGCAGGAGAGTGACAAGTGACGAGTGAGGAGTGACTGACACGCAATTATGCGTCTCTACAACGGCAGACTGCCTGGTGTCAAGAATTTTCATGGCAGCACGGATGCCGCCCACCTGGCCGGAATTGAGGGCAGAGCCACCCGGCCTTGTATTGCCGTGAGATCCATTGACTTCTCCTATCGGGTACAGGTGTTTAATGTTGGATTCCCACCAGATATCGCCGGTTAATCCGCCGTTATTATGTTGCGCACAAACAGCAATTTCAATCGGTTCCCGGGTGATATCGATTCCATGACTTTTATACAGATCGATGGCTGGCTGATTGAGAAGTTGCAGCCGCTCAATGGGAGAATCGGCCAGGGCACCCGATTTCACCAGATATTCCCGCGCCTCGGGGTTGAGTTTTTCCATCGAGAATCCTTCAGGGTTCCGTGTAAAATCGATATAAACCTTTCTACCCGAAGTTGTTTCCTGATGAACCAATAAATCAATCTTCGAGGAACCAAAATTCTCCACCTTCTTTGGATCAAACGGCCATTGGTAACCTTTAAGAAAAATTGCGGTAAACAGGATTTCAGGATCCGGGAAATGTGCTTTCAGGAAATTCCGCTCATCCATACCATCCTGATCGGTTGAGAAATATCTGGGTACAACCTGTTGGTAAGAACCGGACAGGTTCCATCTGAACTTAACTGACGCGATCCCAAATTGAGAAATGCTCAGGTTCTGTGCTTTGGCCCCCACCTTTAAAGCCATTCCGATGGAACCGATCTGGCTGGCCGGATAAACTGAATCACGGTAAATACCTGCCGGACCGCCAGTGGCAAGGATAACATTCATTGCCTCATACATTACCAGGCCATGATCAGGTTCTGTGACTCTACCTTTATCGATACCAATGGCCCCGGCAATCTCTTTTTCACCAGCAGTTTGTTTGGTAAGTAATTCAACGATAACAATATGATTATGAATTGGGATGCCGTACTCTTTTACTTTTCGCGCGAGGCATCCAAACATCAGATGCGACGTAAGGGGGCCAGCCGATGTTGCCCGTGCCTTTGGATCATGATCGGTTTTATAGCCAGGGAAGGACCCATATATATTGTGTGGAAAAGGAACACCCAGCCTCACCAGGTTATAAAAAGCCTGAAGCGAATGCTGTGCCTCACAAAGAGCTATATCACCATGCATCGCACCACCCCAGCTCAGGTCGGCAGCCATTTCGCCGGCAGAGTCAGTAACCGATGGATCCAACGACATTTTATAGTAAGTCTGCTTATCCGACCCGGCATTGTTTGAAGTACCCCCGCCCCACTGCTCCGTAACGATCAGGATATCCTTCACCCCCGATTCCCACAGGCAGAGCGCAGCATTCAGGGCCGCGGCCCCGGATCCGATGATAAG
>CAIXKO010000894.1 GCA_903919925.1 uncultured Bacteroidota bacterium
CAATACCCATCGGTCCGATAGTATTCCTCCCATTATCACTCCAATAAACGAGGACCCGGCAATCGTTATCGTAGTAATCGGCCCCGCTGCTGACATATCGATACCCAGACTCTTCGAAAACAAGGTCGGCAACCAGTTCTTTACCGCCCAGCCCGGAAAGCTGGGAGTGGCAAAGTAAAACAGGATCACCCAAAAACTCATCGTGCCCAACAGCATCCCTAAACTGCCTTTCACCGAGCTCCATCCTGAAACCCCTGTCTTTTGCGCCTCCTCATCAGGGGTCCTGCTCTCTTTTAACAAAAAGATCAAAACGATACTGTAAATAACACCAACCATACCGAACGACTGAAATGTTAGTTGCCAGGACCAATGATGCGCCACCGTGGCACCAAACCCGCCAAGCGCCTGCCCCAGGTATAACCCTGTCAAATGAATCCCGATGGCAAGCGAGCGCGTGGAACCTTTGTGGTAATCAGCTATTAAGGCGAGCCCGGCAGGAATATACAAGGCCTCGCTCAAACCCATCACCGCACGAAGTAGGTACAACTCATTAAAAGAAGTGGCAAACCCCATCGCAAAAGTTACACCCGACCAAACACACAAACTTATAACAATCAGCCATTTACGATTGATCCGGTCGGCCACCAATCCAGCTACCGGACTAATAAATCCGTAAATCCATAGAAAAATAGCCATCAAGCGGCCAAAATTCTCCGCCGACTTCAATTCTGAAATGTCTCCCATCATGGCCACTTTCATGGTCGATAACATTTGCCGGTCGAGATAGTTTAACAGGGCCACTCCCCATAGCAATGCCACAACAACCCACGGATAGATCGATTTATATCTTTCTGATTTATTAGCCATTACCTGAAATTGTTTTGATTCAGACTATTTCTATTTTTCCCTTAATGAATCCTGCTGATTAACTATTTCGACTCCCAATACCTTTGAACTCCTGATGCCCGGTCGCACTTCACCCGATGGGATGATAACCATTCCTTTCCAGACAAACGCGGATGTGGTAACCGGCGTTTCCCCCGGAATCTCTCCGGCGTCTCTCCACGATTTATCGAAGGTGTTGTAAACTAAAATTCCTTTGTAAAACCCGCTGTGGTTGGTTAATAAAGAATCTTTCTTTTCCAGAAGCAATACTTTCTGCGGACCTGATGATTTTTCAATTGCCAGGTTTATTCTTTCCGTTTGGTTAAAAACAATTCCTTTGTCACCGCCAAAAAGTATGATGGATTCTGGTCCAAATGCGATGCCGGTACCCGCTGATAGCCCAACCGGCTTCCCGTTTATATTGATATCGGTTTCTTTGCTCCAACTTCCATCAACGGGGGAATACTTCAAGATACCAGAAAAAAAGGTGGATATTTCGCCGGTTTTGTTTCTTCCACCGATCACAAAAATACATGGACCTGATTCATCCCACTGGCTAAGCACCACGGCATGCGACAAAGGAACCGGAAGATCAGGCAGCACCTCCCAGCCATTATTGGGATTTTGTATATCCAGGCAATAGAAACCTGCTGAGGCTCCATGAATGTTGAGTCCACCTGCTACAAAAACTTTTGATCCAACGCTGGCGGCCCCACCCGAAGATATTGCAGCCGGAAGATCCGGGAGCCTTTTAATATCAATATTTCCCTCACAGGCTGAAAACAAAAATACATCCTTAACCGGCCCCAACTCATTCTCACCCCCAATGCTGATCACCCCGCCGGGAATAGTTGCAACCGCAGAATAAGCCAGATGAACAGGTAGATTCTTGTCAGATTGTGCCCATGAAAATGAGCCATTCTCCAATAATCGCAATAAAAAAACTTCATCATGATATTGTTTAACCCCACCTTTCCAGGGTGGTCCATCCGGGAAATTAGCACCACCGGCAACCAGCATCAGCTCCCCCAAAGATCCCGTAACCGGTCCTGCCAACCCCGGCTGAATACTATCGCCTGTTTTAGGTGGAATCGGGGGAATGGGCTTCCAGTAAAATTGAAGATTCTCCATTTCGCGGCGGCTGCATGTAGTGATGAGGAAAATCAGTAAAAAACTAAACCAGCGAAAACAGGTGCCCCATTTGCAGCTCATCCACTTCAGCCGAAAATTTCCGATAATCTTCATCACTCACGTTTTTTATCGGCAATCTGAATTTACCGCAGTCAAAACCAATATATTTCATATAGGCTTTTCCGGTACCAATACCGCCGTATTTACCTAATAATGAGATCATTTTAATCGATGACATCTGAAGTTCCCGGGCAAGTTCAAGATTGCCCTCATCGTATGCCGCAATAAGCCGATGGTATAATGGCGCTGCGTAATTGTAAGTGCTGCCCACCCCTCCGCGGGCACCCAGCACCAGGGCAGAAAGCAGGTTTTCATCGCGGCCCCAAAGCATGTCATATTTGCCATCCATAAAACGCAGGCAACTTAAAAAATCCATAAAATCCTCCTGCGTAAACTTGATCCCAACCAGGTTTGGAATCAGAACAGATGCTTCCTTAAGGAATTCAATCATCGGAACATGGCAGCCAGTTAAAACCGGAATGTGATAAAAATATACCGGCAACTGAGGGACCGACTCCGCAACTTTTGCACAAAAACCGGCTAACTGACTGGCCGACGACGGTTTGAAATAATAAGGAGCTAGCAGGGCAATCGCATAAACACCCTGATCTTCTGAATGATGGGCCTGATCAATGCATTCCTGATAAGAAGTACCACCTACCAGATTTATAATTTTAACCGTTTTCTTCTCCCTTGCCCTGGCCATCCAGTGTTCTGTAATAACCATCCGCTCTTTGGATGATAACGATACCCCTTCCCCCGTTGATCCGTTAATAAAAGCACCTGCAATACCATTTTTTTCCAGAAAATCGTAGTAATCCGGTATCCGCTCACAAGCAAGCACTCCCCGCTCATCCATCGGAGCAAAAGGCGCAGCAATCAGTCCACTGATTTTTTCAGATTTAATCATTTGCTATCTTTTTTGCTGTTGTAGTCAACCAGTATTTCGCCAGCATATTCGGCACCTCCCAGTCCGGTAGTGATCCTTCTTTCAAATATCTCAGGAAATTCCGCGTAACCTGAGCAAAATGAGCCTCATGCCCCACTCGTAAAGCATCGGGAATCAAAATATGATACCCGTTTTCAATGGGTTCAACAGAAATACCTTTA
>CAIXKO010000895.1 GCA_903919925.1 uncultured Bacteroidota bacterium
GCGATACTACGTTCCATCTGAAATTACCTGGTTGCTGAAATCGCTCGGTTTTAAAGAAGTTAGTATCTCTGGCTGCAAGCTCGGTGCTTTCAGCAGGTCCGATGTTCTTACAACAGAAGACTATGAAATGCTGATCATTGCTCAAAAATAAGATATGGCAATTCCAACAACACGCACAAAAGATGTTGCACAAATCATCATTAACCAGGATTTGTGTAATGGCTGCGGTCTATGCGTTTCGGTCTGTAAAGATTACGGACTGGAGGTGATTAACGGAAAAATATCTCAGGCAGCGAATCCAATTTTCGGATGCATTGGCTGCGGACATTGCATGTCGGTTTGCCCTAATGGAGCGATCCGGATTGAAGGACGGTTTACTTCAGCCGATCATTTGTTTCCTCTTCCACGGAAAGAAGATGCAACTACCTATCTTTCATACCTCAATTTACTGCAGCGCCGACGGAGTATCCGGGAATTTAAAGATAAACCAGTTGATCGTGAGCTGATTGATAAAATTTTGGCCGCTGCCACACAAGCGCCGATGGGGTTGCCTCCTTCAGATACCAATGTGTTGGTTTTGGATACGGCGGAGAAAGTCCGGAAATTCAGTTTTGACTACTGCGATTACCTCAAAAGCCTGAAATGGATGACTTCGGGATGGTTTCTTATGCTTGCCCGTCCTTTTTGGGGTAAAGAAAACGACTTGCTATTCCGTAATTTTGTCCGGCAGATGATGGATATTTTTATCTCTGCCAGGGAAAAAGGAGAAAACATGGTAACCTACGATGCTCCGGCAGCTTTATATTTTTACGGATCTCCTTTTTCCGATCCTGCTGATCCGATAATTGCCGCAACTTATGCCATGCTGGCTGCTGAATCGCTCGGTTTGGGAACCTGTATGCTTGGAGGAATGCATCCATTTATCCAAAGCGGTGGGGCAGCAGCTAAATTCAGGAAAAATCAAGGCATCCGTTTCAAAAGCAAAGAAGGCCTGATACTGATTATCGGACATCCGGCGGTAAAATATAAGATGGGAATCACCAGGAGTTTTGCCAATGTGGATTTCGTTTAATGATCAGGTTTCAACGGAACTGAGAAAGAAAATTTAAACATATTTTATTGATCATGGCCGATCTTTGATTTTCTACATCAGGATCACCATCATATTTAATGTTTTCATTAAGGTACCGTATAAAAGCTGTTCCGATGATTGCCCCGTTGGCCTGACTGCAGGCTGTTTCAAAGGTTTGCCGGTCATGAATCCCGAATCCGATTAGTGAAGGAATGTTCAGCATCAGGGGTCCCAAGGCATTGTTCATGTCCAAAGAGAGTTTATTTCCAGTTGTAGAAGAGGAGGAAAGCCGGTAAATGAATCCACCGCTCAGCGATTCCAGATACTTCATTCGCTCCGGGGATGTTTTTGGAGCAACCAGGCAGATAAAATGGATTCCTGCTGATTCAAAGAGTTTCCGGTAATCCTTGTTATAAACCTCAGGTGGTAAATCCGGTATAATGACTCCGCTGATGTTGCATTCCTGACAACGGCTGATAAACCGTTCAATACTATACTGATAAACCGTATTGAAGTAGCCCATCAGGATCTTGGGAATGTTGCTGGATTTATTGATTTGCTGAAGTTGATCAAAAAGAATATCCAGGTTCATGCCATTCAGAATAGACTGATGGCTGCTTGCCTGAATGACTGGCCCGTCAGCAACGGGATCAGAAAACGGGAATCCGATTTCAATGAGATCAGCGCCGGCTTTTTCGAGTCCGGATATGATCAGGTTGGTATCATTTATTTCGGGATAGCCTGCGGTAAAATAAACAGATAATACCGATCCCTGTTTTTTTTGGAATAGTTCGTCAATGCGATTCATGGTCGAAATGTTTGCTGTAAGTATCCATATCTTTATCTCCTCTGCCACTTAAAATGATAACCAGGTGTTCCTCCTGAGTCCAATTAAGTTTTGATAATAATGCAAGGGCATGGGCCGATTCCAGTGCAGGAATGATCCCTTCAAGCTGAGTGAGTTCCATGGCGGCATTCAGTGCCTCCTCGTCGGTTACCGGGATATAGGTACACCGGCCGGTAGCCTGAAGATAGGAGTGCAATGGGCCAACTCCCGGATAATCAAGGCCAGCCGATATCGAGTAAGGCTCAATTACCTGTCCATAATTATCTTGTATCAGTTTGGATTTGCTACCGTGGAGAATTCCTGTTTTTCCCAGCGCCAGCGTTGCAGCGGTTTCGCTGGTATTAACGCCCAGTCCGGCTGCTTCTGCCCCGATTAATTTAACGGCGGAATTCTCAAGAAATGCATAAAATCCACCTGCGGCATTACTCCCACCACCAACACAGGCAATCACGTAATCAGGATAATCGCGGCCTAACCTTGCATTAATTTGAACCGATAATTCATAACTGATAACCGATTGCATCCTGGCTACCAAATCCGGGTAGGGATGCGGCCCAACCACCGATCCGATGATATAATAAGTGTTTTCGGAATGATTGATCCAGTCGCGCATAGCCTCATTGGTTGCATCCTTCAGCGTTTTATTACCCGATTCAACCGCCACCACCTTAGCACCCAACATTTTCATCTTGGATACATTAGGCGCTTGACGCTCTACATCAAGAGCCCCCATGTACACCACACATTCCAGGCCTTTTAATGCACAAACCGTAGCAGTGGCAACTCCATGCTGCCCGGCACCGGTTTCAGCGATGATCCTCTTCTTTCCCAGTTTTTCCGCCAAAAGTACCTGTCCAATCGTATTGTTGATTTTATGAGCTCCGGTATGGTTTAAATCTTCGCGCTTTAAATAAATATTCGTTTGGTATTTTTCGGATAATCTTTTGGCGAAGTAAAGTGGAGTGGGCCTCCCTGAATAGTCACGAAGAAGTTCATGAAATTCATTCCTGAATTCCGCGCTCTGGATGATATTGAGATAGTTATCTTTTAATTCAGATATATTTGGAACGAGCATCTCCGGAATATAGGCTCCTCCGAATTCTCCGTAATAACCATCATTGTCCGGACTGAATAATAATTTAGTCATTTCTGATTTTATTTATAAACTTTTTTAATAATTCAATATTCTTAATTCCCGGCGATATCTCAAACCTGGAATTCAAATCCAATCCAGCCAAATGAGGGTGATCTGGAATTGCCACGGTATCCGGAGATATCCCACCGCTCAGCAGGAAGGGAGTTTTGCCATGGTAATTGCTTAATAGTTCCCAGCTAAACTGCTCCCCGGTTCCACCATGTTTGGGCCCTGGAGTATCAAAAAGGAAATAATCTGCTTTTTCCTGGTATTTTTCAGTCTGAGTGAAATCAAAATCTTTCTGAATTGCAAATGCTTTCATCACTAAAAAGCCAGCATCACGAAACTTCTGGCATGTCGCAGGTGTTTCTGTACCATGGAATTGGATCATATCGATCCTTAAACCACTGGTTACATGGTCAACTTCGGCGATATCAGGATTTACAAAAACGGCTGTAATTAAAGGTTTACCTGTCAAATTGTTGAGAAATCTCAGACTCTCAATATCAGATACAAAGCGCGGAGACCCCGGATAAAATATGAGTCCGATCCAATCAGGGTTCAATTGAATAATTCGTAAAATATTTTCCGGATCTTTTAATCCACATATTTTAATTATTCTTCCCATTATTGGCTTATTAGTCTTAGTTCTGAAATGAAATCCCGGCAGGCAATAACTGGATTTATCCCTGACATAAACTGTTCTCCCATCAAAAATCCTTTATATCCGGCTTTTTTTAATAAATAAATATCCTCTGGATGATGGATTCCGCTTTCTGAAATTGCCAGTATCCCTTTTGGAATGAATTTAGACAGAGAGAAGGAGATATCGAGAGATACTGTAAAATCACTCAGGTTCCGGTTGTTCACACCAAGAATGCTGATCTGGTCATTAAGGTGCCCGAGTTCATCGATATTATGCACTTCCAGTATGGTTTCCAGCCCCAGCGACTTGGCTAAAGTTGCAAGATTCAAAGCTTCAATGGGAGTTAAAATTGCGGCAATCAGTAAGATGGCATCGGCACCAATTGATTTTGCCTCGATCACCTGGTAA
>CAIXKO010000896.1 GCA_903919925.1 uncultured Bacteroidota bacterium
AAAAACTATTTAAAGATAATTTATTAAAAGCACTTTTTTTCCGATCCAAACTACGAGGCTACT
This sequence comes from uncultured Bacteroidota bacterium, assembly GCA_903919925.1. GTDB lineage: Bacteria > Bacteroidota > Bacteroidia > Bacteroidales > UBA12481 > UBA12481. Next base: position 64 of record CAIXKO010000896.1, read on the forward strand.
GGGACCACAGGACGAAAATCATGAGATTGAAGGATTGCTTGATGCAATGAACCAATTGAACCTCACCGAAGGAACCATCATCACCTTTCATAACGAGGATCAGATTATTATGGAAGGTAAAACGATCAGGTTAGTTCCTGGCTGGAAATGGGTGCGATAAAAGGAATGGTTGAGGGGGACACCATATATATTATTGTTGAAAGTGAGTTGTATCTGGAATCAAGGTTGAAAGAAGAGAGTTCGGATACTGATTGTGGTTGGGATATCAGGCAATTATGTGCCTACAATCGAACGAAGGGTTCTGCAATCATAACGAATCTGCTTAACATTTAATCTTTCTTGACAGGATTTTTTAAAGACTGGAACTGAGACCTCTGTCATTTGGGAGGGTGATTTGGTCAATTCCAGAAAGCCTTCAATCAGTTTACCCGATCCCTCATTAAAAGTTTATTGGGGTTCAGCAAGAATATAAACAATTTATTGTGTAGAAATAAAACAGTTATTAACTTTAGGACGGAAATCTGAACGCAAGGACACAAAACAGGTTACATTCGATTTTAGTATTATGGCTAAAAGAAATATCGATCGCACAGAGCCCGGGGACATTATGTTTGCTCACCCTTTCGACAAATGGCTGTATGACCTGGCTGTTGAAGTTGGTGAGTTTAACAGCCAGCTAAGAAACAAACTGCAAGCCTATGGCGAAGAAGATTACCAGGATTGGATGGATGATATCAGAATTCGCTTATTTGCCTCATTTCCTTGGCCCATAGGCTATGAAATGCAAAAGTTAGCGGTTATTGAGGCTAACCAAAGTCACCACCGGCTGAACCAGATTTTGCGCATAACAGAAAAGGCATTGCAATTTGTTGTCCATGTAATGATGATTGACCTGTATGATCGTAACCGGCAGTTGGCTCCTTCTGGAAAGTTATTGAAGTTTAAAGCAAATGATTTTAAGTCCCGTTTTGAAACTACCACCATTGGGAATCTGGTTTGGCTTTTACAAGGTCAGGTTAATATCTATAAGGAAAATAAAATTGAACCTTTTTTGGAAGGAATTATACCGCGTCTGTCGACGCCAGAATTCAAAAAAGCCCTGGAATTTGTGCCCCCTGCCCGAAATGCAGTAGGGCATTATCGTTTGGACCAGAATGACTGGACCTTGTGTAATCAGATACCGGATTACCTGGACAAGTTGTTTGTCATCCTTTCCGCTATTTCAGTTGTTTGCCGGTACACGCTGGTTTCGGTGCATGATATAGCTATTGAGTATAACCGATACACGGGACCAGCTTATATCCACAAATGCAAAACACTGAACACCAGACGAATTGAACTACCTGCCAAAACAAGCCGGCTGTGCCAGTACATCCATAGTCATTGTGTTGCCATTGTTTCCAACTCCGATGATGTTTCAGCTAAGTACCTTGATTTATCGCCGTTGATTTTTGATACTGATTCTTATGTTCAGGGTTTGATTAACGGCTATGAGAATGAGCGGCTTAGAAGAACAACCAAAGATATTTTCATTTTCACCAGGCTGCTACGGGATGACAAACTTGACTACATTGGCACCCGAAGCACTCAGGAAGATTATGACAGGCTCGATCTTACCGTTCTTCCGTTTTATGATGACCTTTTGAATGAGCTAAAAAAACTGATAGAATCTTTAGCCCCAGTAGCAGCATAACATGAATCCCTTTAAATTTCTTGACGCTTATACGGAAAACGATGCTGCCATTTTTTTTGGCAGGGAGTCTGAAATTAATGAAATTGTGGCCAGGTTATCCATAGCGGATATTTTGGTTCTTTATGGGTTATCAGGAACTGGTAAATCGAGTATAGTTCAATGTGGGCTGTTCACCAAGAATTCGGAAAAGGTTTCATTTCCTGATGGTTATTTCTACATTGAGAAGCGAACCCGTTGGATTCCTATCCGGATTATACGCGGAGCCAACATTATTACAGCCCTTCAATCGGCACTAAGCGGTTTATTACAAGGAAAAGGAGCTATACCGGAGAGTGTTCCGGATAAAGTACAAAGAATCCACTCGAGCTATCTGAAGCCGGTTTACCTGATTTTTGACCAATTGGAAGAGTTGTTCATTTTTGGACAGCCCGACGAAATCAGGAGTTTTTGCGTAAACCTTAATGAGTTAGCCCAGACAGGTATTTGCAAAGTTATACTCTCTATACGAGAAGAGTATTTGGCGAATCTTACAGAATTTGAACCCGTAATACCCACACTTTTTAAGCACCGCATACGGATTGAAAGGTTTTTCAAAAATCGGGCCGACGATCTGATACGGCTTCCATGTGAAGTTTGCGGTGTCAAGATTTCGGAATCAGTCAGGCAGGAGATTATTAAACGGCTTTTTGGGCATAGTAATCAGATTGAGCTTACCTGGCTTCAGGTTGTTATGGATCGCTTATACAATCTTGCTGTGACCAGAGATCCGGTCAACTTTGAAATTCTCTTGGACGATGTTTCCACACTTGGCAACCTGGATGATGTTCTTGGTGCCTTCCTGAGCGATCAGATCAACAGTTTTGGGAACAAGGAGCGAATTGAAACCGTTTTAAAGTGCCTGATCTCTGAAGAGGGAACCAAACGGATTGTTAACCGTGCCGATATTGTAGATTCGTATAACGAACTGGTGAAAGCCCGTAACAAGTTTGAAGTGGCCACCAATGAATCCACTGCCGCAGCCCGCCCTGATGAGCCAGAGATTTCTGAGTTCGAAATAAATTCTATTGTTACCGAATTAGTTACCAAAAGACTGATAAAAGAGAACGACAACGATACTTTCGAATTGCGACATGATAGTTTGGCAGCCTGTATTTATCAAAGAATAGCACTCTTTGAAAAGGAGTTGTGGGCCAAAAAGCGTTTAGTTTTAATTCTCTTCGATGAATACCGGACCAAACCTCACTCTGACAGGTTGCTCAGCGGCCATATCCAAGCCTCTATTGGCCCGTTTGAATCACTGATCGCCTGGCCCGAAGCAGTCAGCGAATTTATCCAAACGAGCAAAGCCTTTATCCGAAAGAAAAAAATCAGGGCCAGAAACACCGTTTTTGCACTGGTGGCGATGGTTTTTGTGGCTTTGACCAGTTTGTCGATTTTTGCGTGGGCCCAAAGAAATCAAGCCATTAATGCTGAAACTGAAATCACCAAACAAAGAGACTCCATTTTTGAATTGTACCAAGAAAAATTCAAATTGCGAAACGAAGTCAAAGTAGCTAACAATATAGCTAATGAAGCATCACAAGCAAAAATTGAATCTGACAATAAAGCTGCCGAAGCCATAGAAAGGGAAAACCAGATAAAGAGGGAAAAAGCCAAGAATGATTCAATAGCAAAGTTTAAAGATTTTCCTATCACTAACACTACCTGTTTGAATGATTTTAGAAATCATTTGCGAGGGTATTCGGGTATACCTATTGAGAATAAATATAACCAAATAAATCGGTTGCGTGAGGAAAACGTCCCTGAGATAAAAGTATTGGAGGATGTAAATAATATTACTGAATTAATTATTATAGGGGAAAACACAATCTTTTTTACGTCAGGAAACGTACTATATAAAAAGGGGATAGGTAATAGTTCACAACCAGTAGCTGGTATCACCGGAAGTGTCACCAATCTGGCGAAAGTAAATAAATCCTTAGGAGTTCTGGAAACTTCTGACAACAGATGTTATAAGGTTACCGCAAATGGAATTGCACAGGAAATACTTTTTCCCGGGAGCATTCCAGCAGCTTGGCCGGATTGGTATTCCGAAAAGGCTTTTGTTTTATATGAGGTCAACAACAACAGTATCATTAAAGGGTTAAAATTGTTTGATGCTAATGGGTTGATGGTGACAAACTTTAATTACCCAATAACAACTGCAACACCATTTACGATGAGTAGGACGGGTTCAATTGCAATAGCAGAAAATAACGAAATAAATGTATATAAACCCGATGGTAGTTTATGGAAAAGAAAGAGCAATACTGGTAGGGTAACCAAAATAGTATTTGATTTAAAAGGTGAAAAGCTTCTTTTTGAAGAGTCTGGATCCAACACTTTTGCTAAAGAAGTGGTGATAAATAGTGGAAGCGGAAGCATTATGACAACTGATCCCCTGACTGGGATTGCCAGCTTTTCCAATTATTTCTTTAACAACCGGGAAAGGATTATCACACTGCCGTGTGATTCCGTAATATATGGTTCTAATGACACGCTGGTGTACATAAAAGATTGTCAATTGTTTTATAAACATGGGGATCAATTACTTTTTAGTAAGAATATCAATGGTTTCGAGGTAGCCTTTAATCAAAATAATCAATGCATTTATTATTATCGTGCCGGTGAGGGTAATTTGAAACAGTATAATGAAATAAATCCTTTTTATAAAACCATTAACTTTGATTTGTCCAAAAGCTATAATGATGCTCAATTCAAAAATGGTCCGGTTTGTTTAGTAAATGATTCTGATATTCTTACCATATTTAATAAGTCAAACATAACTCCGGTTGGAGCTGCTTCATTTAATAACGTTGTTGCCACTGGCAACGTTTCCTTTTATTTACAGCCGTCGAATGGAGGTTCACCAAAGCGTTTAAATATTAATTCCGATTTGAAGCAAGAGGAAACCATACTCAACGGTTATAAAATTTTAGCCGGAACTCCGGATGGTAAATTAATTGCAATCAATTCTGGCAATTTGGTTTTAGTTGATCGGGATAACAACCAACCCTTTAGATTTGAGCCGGCCATCTCCAATACAAAGATTCTTTATATGAGTCAAATTTTTTTTGTGGCTAACCACAGCAACCAGTTACACATTTACCGGTACAACGCTGCCAGTCCTGTTATTTCCACCTCGTTTGAAAAATCGGAAATTTTTGTTCCCTTTGAATTCATGAACTATTTTGGCGTTATCAAAGGTGGTGGTAATATGCACCTTTACAGCATAAATGATGGGAAAGAAATTGGCAGCCCTGTTGCTGATGTTCTGCATGCCGGATTCAATCCAAATACAAATCCAGCAATGGGATATTTATGGATTCAGTTTAGAAATCTATCCGTGAAGGCTTTTCCTATAAATGATAAAGGGGTATTAGCCAGCCCTGTAAATATTAGCCTTTCAATTACCACTGAGGTTGATTTCCTTTTCGGACAAGGTTTCCCTGGTTGCGTGTATACTCATTCGGGCCAAGCCTGGTGGTTGGAGGAAAATGGTATGACAACGCATTTATTTGAATTACCATCCCATAAAAAGATACTGATAACAGATAGTGGAAAAAAATTCGTATTATTCGATACCACCATGAAATCAGTAACAGTACAGGTAACACCATGGGAATTTATGAAATTAATAAACAACTAAAATTAATATTCAATGAAAACAATCACCTTGAGGAATTTCATGATTTTTATAGTTGCCTTCATAGGTCTTAATTGGACTTATGCAAAAGCACAGAGCATTATTGATCGCCCTGATCAGTATTTTGACAGAACCCTCACCGGTAGGCAGGTTACTTTTGGTAATCCTCCTGAAAAATGGTTGGTGATAGTCAATCGACCAAGGGTAAGAGTATTTACGGATGCAGCATGCACGACACCAGGCAGCCGGGAACTAAGGATGAATGAAACTTTGGGTGTGCTTGAGAACCCTGGTGATAAAGGGCTCTCCGTAAAAGTTGTGCCCTTATTCGATACCCAGGGAAATCCACTTACTGACGCACAAGACAATCTCATTTCGGGAGCAAATTCCCATATCGGTTACGTTAGAAGAGAAAACGTTGTACTATGGAAAAACTGCTTAAGATCGGAGACGATAATTAACAATAGTCCTAATTTGGTTTTAAAAGGGATTCCTGCCACTAACGAATCTAATGCCATTCCCCCAAGGATTTACTCATCACCAAAAGCCAGCGATAACCCAGGCGATTTCAAAGAAGCATTCACATTTGAATATAATTTTGTGTACGATATTCAGTACAATATCAAGGATAATTCTACTTTTTTCCTCATAGGTAAAAGAACCCAACTAGATCTCAATGAGAAACCACAGAAAGGTGTATTGATCGAACAAATTAAAGGATGGATCGATACCACAAGTTTTACAGTTTGGAATAATAACATTGGATTAGAACCCGTCTGGGATGCAGTTGAAATTAATAGAATAAAAAGTGGAAAATATCTTTTTTATCGCTTTCCAAATGACACATTGCGGCCTGCTATTTATTCGAATTACAACATTAATACTGTGTCGGCTGGACATTGGAGGGATGAAATTGTTTTGCCGGAAGTCGTTAATAATCAAGAGGTAAATCGTTGGGTGGGAAATCAGGCAAGGTATTTATTATTAGCTGAATATCCACAAGAAGTTAAAAAGGTTGGTGTGGTAACAAAAAATACGGTTATAGCATTTGTTCTAGACAAGAATGGAAAGCCGGTAATTGACACAAAAACGAATAAACAAAAGACCTACGAAAAAGAACTTGATGATATTACATTTAACAGAATAGTTGAAGCTGCAGTTGATGCTTATAAACAGTTTAGGGTTGTTAACCTTGTTTTTCTCATTGATGGAACCCAGAGCATGTCGCAGCATATTGCAGGAGTTGTTAACGGGCTAAGAAATGCAATAAAAATAGTCCAGGAAAATCCTAAAAACAAAGATTTAACATTCATGTATAGTTACATTGTTTTCCAGGATGGATCGGATGAACAATGTGCAATAAAAGCGGCAACTCCCATTTTAAATTTAAATACATTCGGAACAGACCTTTCGGGAATAGCTCAGCTAGTTAAAAATTCTCCCTGCCATGACACTTATATGGACCATGAAGAACCATTGTTTTACGCAATGAACAAAGTTTTTACCAGAGTTTTTGCAAATAATCCGAATCCAAAAAACTCAAATTTCCTGTTTGTTATAGGAGATGCAGGCGACAGGAGTCGGGCTCAGGCTGAAGCCAAAGGGGCCACCCAATATATTACCTCGAGCGATACTGTCATTTCGAAACTCGCAAAAAACAATTTCAGCATTATTGGAATTCAGGCCAATAGAAGAAGTGGCACTGTTGCACCTGCTTATGTTGAATTTGAGAATCAGCTCAAAAAAACCATCGAAAATACGGCGAGAACCAAGTATGATAACAGCAATATAAGTTTAACCGCCGGTGCCAATGGAAACCTGTTTGAATTAACACCTGTTGGTTATGGTGCAAGTAGATTAAGAACCACCAATGTTGATGTTTCCTTAACCATCGCCCAGGTACAGGACTTTATCGAACAAAGCTTAGCCATCATTGATAATGTTGGACTACAGACTGAGCTTGACTTATTAGTTAAAAAATTAGCTAAAGAGTTGCAAGGTCAGCCAGGGTTACAAGACTTGCAAGTAGAAAGTATTCGATCCATCATTAATTTAGCGATTAACAGTAAAAGCAAGGTTTTCCCACTCACAGCCGGAGATGTGAAGCAAGTGTTTTCAACCAGGTACATAGCAAAGAAAATCGTTAAAAAAGCCGGTGAAATGCCAAGCAAAGTTTTTAATGAGACTATTCTGCTAAGTACCCCGGAACGCAAAAATATTGATGACGCACTCAAATTAATTCTCCCTAACAATACTGATATTGGGAAAGCTGGAAATGCAGATATAAGGACTAATATACAAAGAGCATGGCACGGAATAATAATTCGAGACCTTAAACTTTTCCCAAATTCCCCTAATTCCAAAACTAGAATAAATGCGTATACTCTTGCTGAGCTGAGTTATTTATTGACAGGTTATCCTGGAAAAAAATATTTGTTCAGTGATGGTTCAGAAGTTAAACTTCTGGATATTTCACAAGGTGGAAGAGAACCCAATATTTTGTATGAATATCAAATGGATTGGCTGGTAACAAAGTATGCCATGACTGTAATGAAAAGGATAGACAAGGCTGAGCGAAGCGCCCCGGAAAAGACTTTTTTTGCTCAATACAGCAAAACATATGAAAAATACGCAAAATCAATTTTAGAGAGGGAATTTGAAACTGGGTTATTTAATTGGAGCAAGTGGAAAACACCACCAGCTTCAAAAACATACACAATTGAACCAGCCAAAGTTAATGCTCTTATAAAAGAGAAGCTTGCGAGATTTTTCCAGGACCTTCCAGCTCAACTTGGTAAATCGTTCTATAATCTTGATAAAACTGCATTTTTTATTCCACCTGTTAGCGATTTTGGAGCTTTGGAACATGAATGGGTTGATGCCCGAATATTCCCACAAAAACAAAATAGCGACTTACTGAAAGCGCTTCTAATGCAATACGCAATAAATGAAATTCCGAATTTAAAAAATTAATAATCATGAACCTTTTTGAAATTAATCATCTGGAAGCAGTATATGAACAAGGTACAGTTGTGCTTAGCGTGGACGGGCTGAAAATTCCCCGGAATAAAATTACTGTATTATTAGGACCTTCAGGCGGAGGGAAGACTACCTTGCTGGAGATAATTGGGCTGATGCATGGGAATTTCTCTCCAACATCCGATGCCGTTTTCTATCCAACACCCGATGGCGAAGGAATAGATGTGCTAAAGGCCTGGAATGATGAAAATATAGCAAAGAATTTAAAGAATGGGGATAATTCCCAGGCAATGGTAAATGGGGGTGAGGCTGAAAGAATAAGGAGCGATTATTATAGTTTTGTTTTTCAGCAAACCAATTTCATGGAAAATTTCACGGCTTGTGAAAACGTGATGATTGGAAAGCTACGGCAAGAAGGAGCCACTTATGCCAGCGCAAAAAGAGATAGCGAGATAATGCTCAGAAATGAGCTTGGAATTAACGATAATCCGAATGATACTTCAAAAGAATATTCTGGCGGACAACGGCAACGTATGGCTTTTGCCCGGGCAATGGCATCAAAATTTACAGTTCTTTTTGGTGACGAACCTACCGGAAACCTTGATCATTTTTCATCTCATCAGTTGTGGCTGGTATTGAAAGATTTTATTGAAAATCCCAAAAATAACGCGTCAGCAATCATAGTATCTCACTCTATCGATCTGGCTTTGAAATATGCTGACAACATTATGGTTTTAACAAAGAATCATGTAATTCCTCAGGCTAACATCGACAATAATTCACAAACCACCGGATTCACTATCTCTCCCATTTTCATCTACGACAGGGAAAAGATAAACTGGCAAGACAACGAAGATACCAAAAAGAAGATAGGCAAGCAAATTGAGCGAATAATCAGACCTGAAACGGCTTCACTGGCACGCGTGGTTCAGAAAGCATATTCAGAAATCTGTCCAGCTGAGGACAGCTCTATTGTTCGGAAAGTTTTTCTTGATGACGTAAAGGATAACAATGATGATGCAAATGACAACGAGATTGATGAAAAGGATGTTTATCTCAGATATGTTGAACACGTTATTGATCCGGAGGTATTCGTAAAAAGTCACCTTGTCAGAGAATCTCCAAGAATACCTGCTAATCTGCTATCCGAAAAAACTACTCCTTACACTAATTTCTGCAAGGCAAACGATACTGTTTTAGAGTTATTTGCCTTGCCCTTAATCCGCAAATTTATAGGTGATTCTCAAAATAGCAGTTCTGATCAAAGGCAGCTTTTTCTTAAATATGCTGAGTACGTGATTGGATCTCCAATATTTGATAGGAATCGCCTGGAGGCAGTCCTGCAACAAATTCCAAAGAACCCATTTACTGATTCCACTTATAAAAGTTTTGATCAGGCATGTACAACTGCCAGGGTCGTTTTTTCTTTACCTTCAGATTTCAAATTCAGCTTACCTGCTGATTTTAGTTTCCTGACTGACTATAGAAAAAGTATCCGCTACATACCCGATGCATTGGATCAGTTAAAAGATCGATTTGCTGTAAATGGGAAAGAAGGAAATTGGAATTATGAAAAAAAGAAGGAATTCATCCAGTGCTTTAAGGGAGATCCGCAATCTCAACGGGAATTGCCAGATCCATTTAAAAACAAAATTCACGAGGCATTTTACTTGACCTGTCTAAAAGTGGAAAAATTCTCCGAACGATTCAAAAGTCGGGATGTTAAAACTCATGAGCATACTGCTTTTAAAGAGCTTTTTATGCGAAACGAGTCAGGTGAATTATTAGGAGAACACTCAGCCAATTTCTGGAAGGTGTTTTTTATTTTGACGGCTCTGTTTCTGTCGTTGGGCTTTACCTTTGGAAGCTTGAAATATGCTAAGTTAAAGTTATCGGATCCAACAATCAAATATCTTTATGTGTATAAAGGTGGGGCTGATGATAACCAGGGTTCTTCAAAAGCAACTCTTTATGAACAATTAATTGCAATGAAATCCACTGTCGGAAAGGATTTTAGCATTTCGGATATTGGATATTTCTCGAAAGAAAGTTTTACACCCAAAACAATTACCAGTTCTGTTTTAGGGCAGGTTATGGGTCGCTCCATTGAATGGAACAACCCAATAATTGATCAAATTATTAAAAGCCCTTACCTCAGATGTTTCGGAAAACCCTTTATTGATGCCGCAGATCCCGGAATTATTATATCGTACAAATTTCTTTCGTTGTTAAGAAATGAGAAAACTACAAAACCAAATGAGTCGATGATTCCGCGATTTGTTGAGGTTATGGTACCGGGTGAAATTCCAGAAAATGGGTTTCAAAAAGTAGGCACGGTGCATTTACCAGTACGGGCCGTAGTAAGAAGTTTGCCAGACAATGCCTATTTCTGGTTTACTAACAATGCCTATCTAAATTTCAATAAGGGTTTTGCGCAAGCTGAGCAGTTCAATTGCATGATCAGCAAGGAATTGGATCCCATTGATCAAGAGATTATTAACAACTCAATAAAACAGTTCAACTCAGAGCTCGAATTTGAATTTAAACCTTATAATTACGGTTCTCTGAACAAACCCATGGTGAAATTGCAGATTTTTAACCCAACGTTTGACTATGAAAACTTGTTTAAAGATTTAAAGAACACTATTACCGAAGCCTTGAAGAGCAAAGGTAAAACTGTTCCTGAAATCTTTTACTATAGTGAAAATCTATTCGCTGACTACAGTTCTGAGGAATCCTTTAAACCCGACGAAGCTGACTGTTATGTTATTTCTTTCGACAAACTGAACAAAATTGCCGAATTTAGTCAATCGCCTGAATTTGATAAATACAATTTGAATGTGGAGACCGTTAACCAGATGCTTACCCTGTCATTTGTTTCTCTTTTAGCCAAAATTCTGGCATTTGTTTTGTTTGTTTTAAGTGCCGTTTTTGTTTATACCATGCTGGCCAGTATACTTACCAATCATTTGATCAAAATCAGAATGAATCTTGGTACTTTCAAAGCTTTCGGGATTGATGTAAAGAGTAGTTACATGTTTATTATGAGAACTTTCCTCTTATTACCATTGGCCCTGGCATTGATTGTAAGCGGTGCATTTGGGTATACTCTATTATCGTGGCTAATGACTTTGGGCAATTCCCAGATTGAGAAAGATATTACTTATTTTTCATTCAGCAGTTTGTGGTTCTGGCTAGCTACCCTTGGCATGATTTGGTTTTGTGTTCGACATTTTAACAATATCATCATCGAGCACTTAAAACATAGCCCTAGTACTCTTATTAACGGAAAAGAAGAATCTCTGATAGAAAATTTGCCATTTTTTAAAAGGGTTATAAAGTTTTTTTCGAGGAAATAATTTTCAATTTATGAAAAGTTTCATATTACTCATTGGAATCCTTTGTTTGCCGTTCAACCTTGGTATAGCGCAGGTGGTGGAAATAAACGGTGGTTTTGTTTCGGAGACCTGGAATCAAGGCAAGACCTACCGTGTGCTTAACAATGTAACTATTGCGGCAGGTACCAGTTTGACCATTGAACCCGGTACCAAGGTTGAATTTGCGGGTGGGAAGAGAATGGACGTTTATGGAACTATAATTGCCGCCGGGCTGCCTGAAAATCGAATTACTCTTTCAAGTATCGGTCCCGCTGGCGAAAGATGGGAGGGTATCCAATTCTTTCCAAATTCATCAGCGGGGGCACTCGCGTTCTGTGATTTCCAGAATTTTGGTTCTTCTGGTTCGAATAATGCATCTGCTCTGTATTTCAATACCAACGAAATCGCGGCTATTAGTAATTGCAGCTTTTCAGATGGCAAAAACGGAGGCATACTGATTCGTAATTTCGGCAACTTAACCAACTTAACCATAGATGGTTGTGTTTTTCAGAATGTTTCAGGATCCGCTATAACCATTTCATCAGGTAATATTAAGGAATCGATTACACTGACTAACAACATGATTGATGGAAATGGTTCTGACGGATGTGCGGGCCTTAATATCAATTCGGTTAATTGTGCCGTTATTGAAAGTGAGAATAATGTATATAAGAATTTGAAGAATTCAACGGGAGGTTCTGCAGAACCTCCCGTTTGGGCCATTAAAGTTAACGGTGGCGGAAATATTCTCAAATACAACTCTACTAATGATTCAGTAGTTGATTGCAGCAGTGCAGGTGGAACCAAACTATGCGATATTGCCGTTGATGATATTATTGATTTGAAAAGCGTTGGCATAAAGAATAGTAGCACTTATCTGGATTTATTATCATTATCCTCCTCAGAATGCACTATTACCGGTGGGACCATGGTTGACAATCAGATTACGGGGAATGGTTCAGTGATCAGGTACACTCCGACTTCAAGCGGAAAGGATGTTATCTTATCAAATATGGAATTCTCCCGTAATGCAACTGACCTTGGTACGAGCCTATCTATTGCAAGCAGTAAGAATCCAATTGGTAAAATCAACCTGAGCGGATGTCAATGGAAAGATAACACCGGGGAAAATGGGGGTTGCATTAAAATAGATGCGGTTGATATTGATAGTGTTAGGCTGGATAGGGATACCATTACCAATTACCAGGCTGCTGCAGGAGGCTGGCTCCGGGTTAACACCTCCGGAAAGATCAGTAATTTTGCGATAACAGGGAACACCTTTAATGGATCGTGTAAATCCAGTGGGGATGGCGGATTGTTTTCTTTGAACAGTAAATCAATGGTGTCCCTCAACCTTTCCGGAAACTTTTTTAATGGGAAATTCCTATCCGGTAATGGCGGTATTGTATCCATTTCTGCTAATAGTTTGGATTCACTTATGTACAAAAAGAATGTTCATAAGGGTGATATAATGGTAACAGGTAATGGAGGTGCAATTTTTATAAATAAAACCATAATCAAAGAAATTATTATTGACAGTAATCAATTTAATTCAACTATTTCTGCCGGCGGTTCAGGTGGCCTTATTTATTTCGATTTACCAATAGCAGGCATTAACCAGTTTAAATTTGAGAATAATACCGGATCCGGCAGCTTTTCCTCAGTTGGTTCAGGTGGAGCCGTGTTTTTAACGGCCAGATCGGTTAACTACTTAATCATCAATAATAATAAAGGCGGCTATATTTTTGATGCAAAAGGATCGGGTGGTTTCTTTTACGGGCAGGTAAGTGGTTTGTTGAATAGTGTACTTATTCAGAATAACACTTTTGATTCGTGCCTGGCAACAGGATCAGGAGGATACCTTTATTTGAAATCGCAAAACCTAACCAGTTTAGCCGTTTTGAGCAATACGTGCAACGGTCTCTGTTCTTCCTTAACGGGCAATGGTGGCTTTATTTATGCGGATGGAAAATATCCTAAAGCCGGACAATTAACCGTTTTTCGGAATATCCTAAATTCATCTTCAGCACCGGGTGGTTCTGGCGGAGCCTTTTATATTACGGGGCAATTACCCCAAACAATCAGTTTCAAAGAAAACACCATTCATGGAATAGCGAGTGCTAAGTTCTGTGGAGGTGCATTTTTTATAGGAGATCAACGTTTAAACAGCAAAATCAACCTTGATTTCGAGTCAAATAAGGGCCTAAGTGAAGTGAAAGCCGAATCAACGGGTGGTATGCTCTATTTCAGCGGTAATGGCCTGGGCACTGTTAATCTAAACAATAATGAAGCAAAAACGGCTTCATCCGGGATGGAGGGTGGAATGTTTTCCATTTTTTCCAATGGAGCCATAGAGAATCTTTCTATTATTGGTAGTAAGGTATACTCTGCTTCCTCTGCCGGTACCCATGGTGGATTGATTGCAGTAAGGGCAAAATTGTACAACAAGTTTGTTTTGTCCGGTTCTAAAATCAATAAAACCTCCTCGGTAAAAGATGGCGGATTACTATATATGCTAGGGGACTTGCCAGGTGGTTTTGAAATGAATGAAAATAAAATAGGAAAATCTGCTGCGGGTGGATCTGGTGGAGCTTTATTTATTGATGGCAAGGTGGATACAAAAATATCCATTTTCAAAAACGAGGTATTGCAAAGCTCAGCTGCCCTGGCAGGAGGACTTTTTAGTATTGTAAATCGAAGCATGATGCCGCTGGCAGCGCTTTCATTCCAGGAAAATGCAATGGTTGGTGCAAAATCGGGGAATAATGGAGGTATTGGGTACTATGTTGGAGTTGGCATAAATAACCTGGAAATAAAGAAAAACACATTAAATGGTTTGTTCGAATCTGTTGCTGATGGTGGAGGGTTTGCTTTTGACTGCCACCAATCGGTTAAAAATATTCAGATTATTGAGAATAAGTGTTCCGGTTTTAAATCGGGTCAGCATGGTGGATTGGTTGGGATCCTTACGCCAGTTGTCGGCTCCCTGGTTTTCAATGGGAATACGGTCAAGGGAGATCCTTCAACCTTTTCTGCAACAGGAGGAGGAACGATATGCCTTGAGGGAGTAAAGACAATAGGCGACATTTTGATTTCAGGAAATAAAATTGATGATGTACGCGTTGAAAATAATGGCGGATTTTTGTCTTTTCCTGAGCCAAAAATTATTCCAAAACTAACTGTTGAGCATAATAGTTTTACTGGATTATCAGCGGATAAAAACGGCGGTGTGATTTACTTGAACGCCCAAGAATGTGATTCGCTTGTTTTTCAGAAAAACACTTATCAGGAATGCAAAGCGGGGGGAAACGGCGGAGTTTTGTTTTTGACCGGGGGAATTGTTGGCATCCTTACCCCGGCAATCGGCTCTCTGGTTTTCAATGATAATACTATTAAGGGAGATTCTTTAACCTTTTCTGCAACAGGAGGAGGAACGATAAGCCTAGAGGGAGTAAAAACAATAGGCGACATTTTGATTTCAGGAAATGAAATTGTTGATGTACGCGCTGAAAATAACGGTGGATTTTTATCTTTTCCGGAGGAAATATTGATTCCAAAACTAACTGTTGATCATAATAAGTTTACTGGTTTGTTTGCGGGTAAAAACGGCGGTGTTATTTATCTGAACGCCGAGAAATGTGATTCGCTTGTTTTTCAGAATAACACTTATCAGGCATGCAAAGCAGGGGGAAACGGCGGAGTTTTGTTTTTGACCGGGGGGGTGGCTATAACATCGCTGCTTGATGAGACTGTAAATACTTGTACTGCTACCGGAAGTGGTGGGTATATCTATTATAACGGCAATCAGGATTTTGAAAATCTGGTGGAAATAAGAAAAATAAAGGTATCCGACACATCGGGAAAAGCTAAAACAGGCACCGGGCAGGCGGGTTCTTTTATAAACCTGAAAAGAATTAGTATAACTGAAGCGGAATGCGATGGACTTTCCGTGACAGAAAAAGGAGGAGGGTTTAGCATCAGTAACTGCGGTGAAATTGCTTTGAATGCATGCAAATTTGAAAATTGCAGTTCTGACGGCCCCTTGGATGGAAGAGGCGGAGCTGTATTCCTTGAAAATAATACTTACAGCAGAATTAACAATTGCAGTTTTTATTACAATTCATGTATTAAGGGAAGTCTCTATTCCATTAACATCGATAAATCCCAATTTATCACAATTGAGTTTTGCCGGTTCCGTTACAATAAAGCGACACTTTACGGTGCTGGTGCTTTCATTGAAGGAGGGATGTGTCGGTTTAACCAAGTGGGTTTTAATAATAATATCTCGAAACAGAAACCCTATGTACCAGGTTCAAAGGGAGGTGCGATATACCTCTCTGACGTCATGACAAAGATTATTAATTGCAGAATTTTTCAAAATGCATCAGACAAAGGTGGTGGTATCTTTGCTACGAGTTCAGGGAATCATTCAATCGAGATATCCGGATACACCTATATTAATAATAACACTGCACAATACCAGGGCGGTGGCGTTTTCCTGGACAGTTATAATGGATCGATGGTTCAGAGTCATCTGGGTTATAATGAAACCATTTCACCCGTAGATGATTTGGGTGCCGGATTAGTTCTGTACCATTCGGGACAAAATTTCAGATTCCAAAACTGCCTGATATACCGGAATAATAATAGAAATACAACCAGTCCAGGTGCTGGGATTCATTTTAAAGAATGGTCTTATGCACCAACGGGTAGTACCATATCATTTCTCAATTGTACCATTTGGGGTCATTCACAATATGGGGTTTATTCTGTGAATGCGCTAAATTCGACCAAAATCAATATTACCAACACTATCCTTTTTGGCAACGATGGATACGATGAATCACGCCAGCAAGTCAACTTCGACAATACGGTTTTTTCACTCAATTTTTCGGATATTGAAAACCTGCCTGTTGCATTGGATAATAATGGAAACATGAATAATTACCCAAGCTTTATATCTACCGAAGACTTGATGCTCGAGTCGATTTCGCCATGTATTGATAAAGGGACCAAGGATACGATTATGAATGATCATTACAGGCCTTCAGGATTAAGAACGCTAAGAAATGACATTGGTGCTACAGGTGGGCCACTTAATGCTAGAAGTACCGGGTTTTATCAAATTAGCCCAATTATGGATTTTGTGGCACTCTTTGACTCCATAAGTGGTGATGCCAGTGGAAATGTTGATTTCAAAATCGCTGATTTTGTTCCGGAGTTTAAGTATACCTTAAAGATTGATGGCAATCCAGGTTTGCCTATATTAAAAGAATTGTTTTCACATAATTTTGCCCCCGGTATTCATATCCTAACTCTGAGCGTTAGCTATTATAGTGATAATTTAGGCTCCTATCCTCTTTCGATTTTCATTAAAGGGGCAAGTAGTGTTTCGTTGCCTGAAATTATGTGTTTGCAAGGAATTTCACCCGATTCTATCGTAGAATTTCCAAATTCTGGTGATTCCAATAACCACCAATTTTCTTTTGAGATATCAAATATTGGTGTTGCTGATAGTTCCAAAGCCAGATGGTCAGTCCATTGTCAAGCTCCTGTGGTGATTGAATCGAATTCAAATAAATCCCTGGATTTCAATCTTTCCAGCAGGGAATTAATGAACTTGGATACTGTATTGGTGGAATATAAGTACCAGGACGAGCTCGGAAATCGAACGATTGGATTTAAGTTTTACACGAAATGGATCAATAGCAATGGAATAGCCACCGACCAGTTACTCAACACGGGGTTGGCTGTTTACCCCACTCCGTTTCAAAAACAATTATATTTAAAATTACCTGATGATTTTGAGTCAGGAGCAATTTTGACATTATTTTCTATAACCGGTGCGGTTCTCCTTATTAAGGAAATTTCAGACAAACCCGGGAGCATTGTTTCCATTGATTTTGAATACTTGAAACCGGGTCCATATATTTTACAGTTGAAAAGTCAAACAAGAGTTCAAACCACCAGAATACTAAAAAATTAACCCATGAAATCAGAAAATCGAAACACTTTGTTCAATCGAAAATATCGATATCTGTTTTTTATTTTAATGACTTTAAGTTTTTACACAGGATTCCCACAGACTCAACCTGGCGTTAAAGTTTATTGGGACGAAATCGATCGTTACTTTGGAGATCCTAAGATTGATGGTAACACCTGCATTTCTGGAAACCAATTGATAATAAAGGTTGATTTAGCTCCATATTACTTTAACGACGATATAGAAGAAACCATCTCTGCCAAGATTAAATTTCCAGATGGCTCCTTTGATTCCCTTATTATCCGTCCAGGTTATGACAAATATTCTCCGCTTTTTTTGGATTATAAGGGACTCTATGAACTGAAAGAAAAATCGACCAATGTCTCTATTTCATTCAAAATAGTTAATTCGGATCCAATATTAGCTTTTGACGAAACTCGTACGATTACTCTGGTCTATCAGATGCCACAGATAATATTTGCTAAGTATAAGACATCTGGTAGCGAGGAGAATTTGACTGATGTTAACAATATTTCGATTTCGGATGATTCTGGCTTTTTTTTCCAATGTGAGGTTTATGTTGATCCGATAAATTTAAATTATAAACTGGATAACAATAAAATTTATTATTATGAATGGAGGGTTAACGCAGGTAGTTGGAGTAATTCAAAAGGCGTCTTTATCCCTTCAACAATTCGTCAATTTACCCCCTATATACCAATAGGTTCAGGACAATTAAAAAGTGGTACTAACAACTTAGAAATAAGGGCCGTCGGCCTTAATTGCGATAATGGTGATGATGAGTATTCCGAAATAAAAACACTGAAAATTAATCTTGAACCAAGCAATAACTGGGTAATTAATTGGCCGGATACCGATTTCGGTGATCCCAATGTCACACTTAAAGCAAATGCTACAAGTTCCTCACCGTTCTTTCATTGGGAGGAAAATAAGGAAACCCCGATTAAATGCTTCATTAAGGTTGAAAATGAACCGTGGATCGAAATGGACGTGGATTGGCCGGACAAAAATCTTCCCATGGAGCTTTCCATACCCTATAATGCAGCGGCAAGTCCAAATACCTTGTTAAGTATAGGTCAAAACAATGTTTGCATTAAAATAGAAACAGTTCTAGGAGTAACAATACCAGATTATTGCAAGACTATTACCTACCATGGTCCAAAAGTTTCATTTGTTTCCTATAGTGCCCCAAGTACTGTAATCCCTTTACCTAACCCAAAAAATAACTCTATCACAATTAATAATGCCCAAGATTTCAAGGTTAATCTTAATCTGGAAGTTTTTCCGTCTTATACCAGGTTGCTTAACGATGAAATCATAGGAATACGTTATAGGTTACTTCCAGATAACACCAATTGGACGAAAAGATACTTTGACCCTATATTTTCTCTAACACCTTACACGCTGGATTTGCTTGGAGAGGATATTTGTTCATCAAAGCTTGAGATACAAAGTATTGGTAAAAATTCCGCAGGCAATGAAAATGAGTTTTCGGAGACCATCATTTTAGATATAAAATGTGAAAGGTTACCTCCTGATCCGAAATTTACCTGCGATCCAACCCCTGCATTTGGAGATCCGAATGCAAATATTGTGGTTACGGTAGATGGTTTGGCAAGTTCGGTACCAACATATTACCCGGATTTTACGGACAAAAGGATTAAGACATGGAGGAGCGTTAACGGTGGAGAATGGGACCTCATGACACCTTCATGGCTAAATGTGGAAAGCGATTTCCAAATGAGAGCTCCATGTACCTTTACGGAAGCCGACAATAATGTGCGTATACATTTCAGAGTTGAAAAATGGAATGGTATTAATGACTACGATACAGATAAAACTTGCACCATTTTATATAGTATTCCTTTAGTGGATAATTTAACCTATTCAACCACTGGAGTGCCCCTTCCAATACCTTTAAATAACACTATTGTTTTAAAGAATAACCCCACTTTTTCTTTGAATTTTACGTTAAGAGCGTATTATCATTACTTGAATATTGGTAAAGATGAGATTACCGGCTATCGGTATAGGGTTGGTGACCCCGCCAACATTTCCGGTGTACCGTGGAATATCTTTTTACTAAATAACCCTTCAGATGCCCCAACGAATATTACAGGTTTAAATCTTACCTCACTCTTAAATTGCGGTTGGAACGAGATAGAATTACAAGCCATAGGAGATGCGGGTGGCGAATTCTCGAAATCAATTCACATAGAGGTGTTCCTAATTGGATTGGACTTGAATCTTTCGCTACTTCCCGCCACGCTTACCACCAGTATGGGCAACTATTATAAACTGATAGCGTGTCCGGAAGGCGGCCAATTTTCAGGGCCTGGTATGAAAGGCTCAACACCTTGGTTTACGCCATTTCAGCTAACGGCAGGTGACAAAATTATAAAGTATTCTTATTGGATTGATAACATTGAGTACTCAGTTACCGGCACCATTAAAATAGTTACAGGGGATGGTGGTGCAGCCGAATTTAAAATAGTGGGAGATAGCACAGTTTGCCCGAACTCAAACTTGTATACCTACACCATTAAGCCGCCGCTTGGAGCAGGCGACATAATAACTTGGTTTGATCCTGAGGGAGGGGAAATTGATTATTCTCATTATCTGAAAAGTGAAAACATGCCGACTATTCAGGTTCGATGGGATAAAACGGCAACTATACCGGGTTCGCCTCACCTAAGAAAAAGTACCATAAAAGCAGAGGTCAACATTAAAGGAGTAATGGCACCAGTGACTAAAATTATTGACATTGGCCAGTTTGATGCGCCGGATAAACCAGAATTGTACTTTCCTTCCAAAAATCTCCTGATTTGCACCAACAAGGATGCTCAAGAGTATTTTTGGTACGACTGCTTAAATAGTGCCATCTCGCTACCGGATCCAGCACTTACGAGTTTCGTTGGAATCAAAAGTAATAAACCATATCAATTGTATACCAACCGTACCGACAACACCACCTATTTTGTTAAAATTAAAGGAGTTGATGGTTGTCAGACGATAGCATACATTAAGATACCAGGTGAACCAAAATCCGCGGAGAACAGCAACCTGGATCAATCGTTAGGTGACGGAAAGATGGTTTTGTTCCCTAATCCTGCACAATCGGAACTTAACATTGGATTAACCTCAGAGCTAGAATCCGGTACTGTTGAGGTATCAGACCCTTTCGGGCGACTATCCATTAAAGAATATTTTGTAAATATTGATAAACAGTTACTGAAATTAAATATAAGCTTTCTGGCACCAGGCTGTTACTTTGTTAAATTTACGGGTGCGGATAAGATAGTTTTGATGCAGAAGTTTATTAAGTTGTAATTTTTAAACTAACTAAAATGAACTACAAAATATTTTTTGCGGTAATTGCAATCTGCTTAACCGTTATAATTCAACCTGTACAGACGCAGGATACGAAGGAAGATAGCAAGGGTAAGTCAGGATTAACACCACATTTAAAAATAATTGATGATGGGATTAAGAAGTTAGTGAATGGGTTGAGCGAAAGGTATAAGCTTTACATAGAAGTGGATTATAATAAATCCCCGGTTGATTCGAAAGCTTTCTACCTACTCTTTGGCGGTGATTTGTCAAAAGATATTCCAAATACCAGTAGGATTAAGGAGAATATAAGCAGGGAAGAC
The DNA here is from genome assembly GCA_903919925.1 of uncultured Bacteroidota bacterium. Taxonomy (GTDB): domain Bacteria; phylum Bacteroidota; class Bacteroidia; order Bacteroidales; family UBA12481; genus UBA12481. The sequence goes on from CAIXKO010000896.1 coordinate 21,455, forward strand.
TCAACAACCAAGGCAATGGACCCTAGTAGCAAGCAGGACTCAATTGCCAGAGTGCAGGAATCAACCGCCAGACTTAAGGACTTGAATGAAATTTTAGATTCATGCAAAATCCTAAACATTTTCCATGGGGATTTTATAAAAATTGCAGAAGATTATTATAAATCCTATCAAGCTGACGAACCTACAAAGTTGAAAGAATTACTAGAGAGTTTACCTGAGAATGTTTTTATGAATCCCCGCACCTTCTTTAAGTGGATGTCTGATTATAGTGTGCAGGCAAGGATGAACAACAACAGTACAATTCTTGATTTTGATCCGGATAGTGTTTTTAAGAAAGGACAAAGAAAAAACTATCGATACCCGGGGTTGAGTTTCAATATTGACTTTGATAGCCATTTAGCATACGAGAATTACACTTTTAACCAATTGCAGAATCAAACAGCCAATATTCTGGTAGATGTTTTTGTCTCCTATATTGAAACAAGAAAGTATCTTGGGGATTTCAGAATTGATAGCATTGTTCCTGCACAATTGGAATTCATAATCCCTCCACGTCCGAAGTCACCCATGTATTTTTCAATTGCGGCCGGTGTTAGCAATTCAAAAATAGATCCGGGTATAATTCTTCCTGAGTATCTTTCATTTAAAAATATTCAAAACGTTTATGGTGGGCTGAACTTCTTAATCGAAAGCAAGGCATTTCCATACTCCAAATTTGAACCGGGTGTCCAATTCGGTGCTGATTATTCGGCCTATACCTTACCTGTTCTTTTGCGGGATAATATTGAACATGACAATTCTGTTCCCCCACCGGGAGGTCGGGAAGCTTGGGATAATCTCGAAGAGTATACCCTAAACCGGGAATTCTCTAATGTTAGTCAAACCATTAAATACTCGGAAGTTGTTTTTAAAATTGGATTTTTTACGAATTGGTATGTTACAAGGTCCAAAAACTTTGCGTTGTTCGGCGATTTTTCGATTTGCCCAACACTGCCGGTTGGTCTGGACACAGAATTAAATGGCGGAACAGTTACTTTCAGCGGTGATTATGTTTTTAAAACTCCGTCGAATGTATTGGATTATGTTACTTTGAAGGAAGGCTATGGGTATGGGGAAAACAAAGCAATCAGCTTAATCGATCTGCCAAAACCTACGGTTACTATGGGAATGTCACTGCAGTACGGAGTTGGAATGAGGCTGCGATTCAGCTCAAGCAAAAGCAGATACTTCGGTGGATTTTTAAGGTTAGGCTTTATGCATAGCCCCTTGTTGCACAATTTAGAATCAGAAACACCCAGGAATCCGGAAGATAACCTGGGGCTTGGTATGAACTACGAGATAACTGATTTTAAATCACTTTTTCCTCAACTTGGATTCAGGTCAACCAGTTTATCGTTTGGAATTTCTTTCAGGATAAATTAATCTCTATATGAAAAGAATAATATTTATTATGGCCATTTTACTTCCTTTTACTACGACAGGCCAAGTTTCAACATCCCAGGTATCGCGGTCACCTGAAATTCAACCCGCAGGCGAGCACCTGGTTTGTATAGGTAAAAGTTTAACGTTTGAAGTAACGTATTATCAATTTGGTGCAACATTTGATTGGCAACTGAATAATGTATCAGTGCCAGTGGGTAATGGATTCAGCATTTACACCTATACAAACAGTGGTGCTTTGCAAAAAGCAGCTATCAGCTGCAAAGTAACCTGCAATGGTAAAACTGAATCAACTTCTGCAGTTTACGTAAATGGACCACAAGACATCAGTATAACTCCCGATTACAAACACCAAGGCATACATAGTGTTTTGACAATTACCCCCAATATTACTCCTTCAACTGCAGATTTAACCAATATTGAATGGTTATGGGCTTTAGATGGTGATATTTGCGCGTCCAAAATTGCCGAATTCTTTCTGAGAAGCGGGGGGAAACATGATGTTAAACTTACTGTAAGAGAAGGAGATTTGTGCCCGTTTGATTTTAAATTTGTATTAGACCTTGGGGATGTTTTTAAACCGGATATTCAACCTGTTACCGGTGGGATTCCGCACATTATCTGTACAAAATCGGGGCCTGTTCAATATAATGTGAGTAATTTGAATGGTGGAACAATAGAGTCGATTTCTTCCACTAACGAGAATGGTACGAATGAACCAATATTACCTACTGCACAGCCAAATCAGGCAGGCCTTTTGTCCGTAGATTATTCTTCATTGAATAATGGAGGGCAATGCAATCTTGAATTCATTTTTAAATCAAAAAATGAAGAACGATATTCTCAAATTATTCCGGCATTGGTATTAACAGATCAGATTCCACCTGCAGGGAGGATTATTACCAGAGCAAACGGACTCCTGTTTTTTGTCCCTGGAGCGACTTCTTCTGAAAGCAATCCTATTTTGGTGACCTGGATAGCAGCTGAAATAAATTCAAAGGCAATCACCACCCTAAAAGTGACCAAGGATCCGAGTGATTATTTCTGCCGCCTACCTAAAAAGTATAGAGATACAATGAAATACTCCCATCATGTTCAGTTGACCTATTTAAACAGCAGTTGTAAATGTTCCAGGTTTTTACCACCGCTCCAATAACAAATGCCATGACTAAACAATTAAAAATCGCCAATAAATTTGGCTGCATTGTTTTTTTCTTCCTCCTTTTGGGGCCAATGGGCGAAAAGGCCATAGCACAAAAAGACACGGAGGCTCTTTCTTCTGATAGATCTGCTAATGAGGAAATCGAAATTAAAGGTGCTGAAAATTCACTACCCTCAGATGTTGTTTATTTTATTCATCAATACTTTAATTTGTTATCGGAGGTATCAGAAAAGATCAGTGGTTATAGTGACTCCGATGACTCAATCAAAAATGACGTTAATGTTTCGATTGCAAAAAACAGAATTGAATTTTCGGAATTCTTTCTTAATCCGGTTTCCAGGATTTGTGCAGAAACCAAAATCGCAAGAGGATTGGAGTTAACACCAAACGAATATTTTGATCAGTTTGTTGACTTCTTTAAAGAACACAGGATAAGCCAGGGGAGTAAACCGGGAACTTCGTTTTATGGCAATTCTATTCAAGTATTCGCCCCTGTTCGACACAAGAATACTAATTTATATCAAATAAGTTACAATCTGGATGTTACTTATGATGATTCCAATACGATCAGAGAAAAAAGGTATTTGACTATTGCTTATAGTAATAGCTATGGGCTGTGGAAATCAAACCCGGTGATAATCAAGATCACAACTGAGAAACAACCTTTGCAAAGTGTTTATTTGTCGGATATGGAAGTTTCGGGTGGTCCTTCTTTTCTTTTTAATTCAAAATCCTCACTGATTTCTGAGAGTATAACCCGATACCATTTTTCCATTGTACCCAATTTTAAGTTTTATTCGCATAATTATACCATGCTTTATATTTCAACTGGAGTACAGTATCAATCGTTAGGTTATAGAAACAATATAGACCAATATAGCACAAGCTTTCCATCGGATTCCAATTTAACATCACTTATTGACCTGCAGGGTTTAAAACTAAATCAATCCCTCGATTATATAGGTGTCCCTCTAAAAATCGGATACCGGCATTATACAAAAAAAATGAGCTGGATTGAAGGCTATTTTGGAATTGGGTTAGGATTCCTTAGCCAAGCCAAGGTCTCAGATGTTAATGGCAATGTTACCTATAAAGGTTCATTCAGTTTTGATGGTTCCGATACGCCTGTTATTGTGGAAGATGATGACGAACTTGGTTACGGTAAGTATCGTGCTGTTGCAGCCAAGGGTAACCAATTTAAAAAGTTTATTCCCACCGGACAGATTGGAATGAGATTTGGATTGCCTATAAATAATCAATTCGGTTTATTCTTTGGCAGTAACCTTGATATAAATTTAATAGGCTCCAAACAGCCTGGTGCTGGTGACAGGGGCCAACTAATGCCATTTGTTACTCTTGACGGAAGTAAAGCAAAGTTAGCGTCCTTTACTGGCTTATTAGGAATTAGTTACAATTTTAGTCATGCTTGGTTGCCTTTTGCCTCTGCAAAAGATTATAATAGCAAAGAAAGGAGTCCAGTTTTTGTAAAATCAGAAGAATCCAAGGAAAAATCAATATCGTTGCATCTACCGGCAGATTCCTCACTGGCCAGAGTAGACTACTTTATTCAAGATACTGTTAGTCCTTTTTCCATATATAAGCAAGGAAGGCTGAATAAATCTGATAAACCAAAAGGCTTTACTTTGCCGGTATCCGGGAATTTTTTGGTAATCCCAAAACCATTGAATTATGATTTGAATTTTCAGATCAGCGGGAAAGATTATCAGGCCCGATTAAAGGATTATACTCATTACATTGTACCCCTGAAAGAAATTGGTGAAGGCCTGACGATAAACCCGACTCTCTTGCCTCCTACCATTGTTTTCCTGGTTTTGTTATCAAATAAGGATTATGACTTTACGGCCAACCGAACTACAGTTCAGGAGGGTATCAAGAAAATTGCGTTAGCAAAGTTAGAGGAGTTCAAGAAAGATAAATCCTCCACTGATTTTGTTTATCTTAAAGCGAATGTTCCGGAGAGTGTAGATGCGCAAGGAAACACGATACAGATTTTTCAATCCTGCAATTCAAAACAACCTGATTTTCTCCAGGTAATCGAATCGTGGCTCATGGACTTAAAGAGTGTAGGATTACCCACCGGTAAGGCTGGTGTTAACACCAATAATCAACTAACCTTACCCAGCTGTTCTATTAGAGTACGGGAGCTTGACATTTTCTTTTTTGCCAACTATAATGATCTTCTTGGAGAAGGAATTGAGGGACTCCAGGAAGTTTTAAAAAATCCTGGACTAAAGGAAAATTGGGAAAAAATACATATAAATCTGATCACCAACCAAACGGATTTAGAGGCAAAAACGTTGCTGGAGAAAAACTGGACGACGCATGTTTTCGATAAATGGTGGGAAATAAAGCGTTAAGCGGAGAAACCCAAATGGAGCTTATTGATCACTTTGTTAAATATGTATATCCATTCAGTTTTAATGGGGATGATATTGATAAGCTGATTCTGGACGTAAACAGGTATAGCTACACGCCGCTTGCAGGAGCCGCCGTGGTTAAGCCGGTATGGATTTCTGACCGGGTGATTGATGAGAGTTTTTTGCCTCATATTCAGAATATTCTGTCGAATGACGAGCCTTGCCGGTATTTGTACCAATTTAGCCTTGCCGATGATTTGGTAAAATCCTTTTTCTACCATGGCAGTCAGTTTAAGGAGATGGTGGTAGCGAACCAACAGTTGCGATACCAGGTTAAGATTAATACCGTTGAAGTATGGATGACTGTTTTAGCTCTATATATGTTAGTACCAATTAAGAAAGTTATTAACAATAATTTCGTACTCCATCAAAGGTCTTAAACGCCAAGATAAGGTATGATCAGAACCTGTCAAGGGCAAGTAAATGCCTCCTCCAACGCACAAGG
>CAIXKO010000897.1 GCA_903919925.1 uncultured Bacteroidota bacterium
ATTTCACTTAACACTTTGAGAATTTATCTCCGCGCTTTTAAAACTGAAGCAAAAATTGAGCTTTGGGCCAAAAATGCTTCAGATTTATCCTTTAAACTGATCAGGAATTTTGTTATCTGTCAGTTATCCGGCGAGCTGGGACCGAAAAGACGCCAGTATGACCGGCAGGTTCCGGAAGGGTTTTATCAGATCAAAAGCCTCAATCCATTCAGTAAGTTCTATTTATCGATGGAGGTTGATTATCCCAATGAATCGGACCGGATGCTGGGGCATAAGGGAAATCTTGGCGGCGATATTTATATTCATGGCTCATGCGCTACATCGGGTTGTATTCCAATCAATGATGATCAGATCAAGGAGTTGTACGTTTATATTGTTGAAGCAAAAAACAGTGGTCAGGATACGATAGCTTTAACCATTTTCCCGGCTGAACTCAGCACTAAAAGCTATAAAGATCTGGTGGCGTTGTATAAAGGCGACAATGACAAGATTAATTTGTGGGAGGATCTCAAAAAGGGATACGATTTGTTTAACAATTCAAAGATTGTTCCCAAGGTTCGTTTTATGGAGAATGGGAGGCATGAGGTATACTGATTTTCCTCAATCATGGCTGATAAAAGAATAATCCCCAAAATAGGGTTATGGGTTTTATTAAGTATCCTTTTAATGCCCGGTTTGATGGCACAAACGGATACGCTTTTCTGGTTTGCGGTGCCTGAAGTAGCCAGTACCCATGCCGACCGACCCGTTTACCTGAGACTTTCAACGCTAAATCAACCAAGTATAGTTACGTTGTCGGTACCTGCCGATTTAACTTTTAAACCGGTCATCGTAAATATCTCTTTAAATAGCTCACAAACAATTGACCTAACCCCATTCCTTGATGTTATAGAAAACCGGCCAGGAAATATCATTTTAAACAAAGGGTTACGAATTCAGGCAACAAACAGCATAACTGCCTATTACGAGGTTTATACTTCCTGCCAGTGCAACCCTGAGATTTTTGCATTAAAAGGGCAAAATGCTTTAGGAACAGAGTTTTATACCCCTTTCCAGAATTCTTTGGATAACAGGGCTGATGCCATTTCATCATTTGATATTGTAGCCACCGAAAACAATACCAGAATAACCATCACTCCTTCCAATGATATTGTTGGACACGGAGCCAATAATCCTTTTACCATAGTTCTTAACAAAGGCCAGACTTTCTCAGCTGTTGCTGTAAGCATAATAGCAGCCAGCCATTTAGGTGGATCACATATAGTTTCAGATAAGCCAATTGCCGTTACTGTAAAAGATGATTCCCTGGTTTTAAGCACTTGCCAGGATTTGGTGGGCGATCAAATTGTGCCCATTATTAATATTGGTAAAAAGTATATTGTAGTGAAGGGTTTCCTGTATACCGATGATAAAGTGTTTGTTATGGCTGTTGAGGATAACACGGAGCTTTTTTTTGATGGAAGCATTACGTCAATTGCCACCATAAACCATGCGGAGACCTTTGCTTATGATTTGTCGAAAAGCACCTTATTTATCGAATCTTCAAAACCTGTTTATGTGACCCATTTATCCGGATTCGGGTGTGAACTGGGTATGCCTTTATTACCTTCCATTGCCTGTACCGGTTCATCGCAAATCGGCTTTACCCGCTCTTCGGATGAATTTTTTGGGTTAATCCTTTTAACGAAGAAGCAGAATCAGTCGTATTTTAGCATTAATGGAAGCAATACCCTGGTGCAACCTGGTTTGTTTGCCGCTGTACCGGGTACCAACGACGATTGGGTTTATGCAACAATATCTTTTTCAACCGCGCAAATTGCCTCAGGATCAGGTAATATAATTAGTAATAGCAACGGTGTTTTCCATTTGGGGCTCATCATTGGCCGCGAAACGGGAGGTTGCCGGTACGGCTACTTTTCGGCCTTTAATACCTATTCGCCAACTATTCAATCTGATCATTATTGCCTAAGCAGCGGAACTGATTTTTCAATTTCCGATACCTCAGGACTCCAATCGGTCACCTGGAATTTTAACGATACTTTAAGCGGACAAGGCAATTATTCAGATATCAGCCATCCGGTTCACGTGTTTAGCCAGGCTGGCAAATATCAGGTAAGTGCTATTGTTCAACATGATTGCGGTATTGATTCCCTCGTTTGCCCGGTTACTATAAAGCCATCACCGGCAATTGAACTGGGCAACGATACCACTCTCTGCAGTGGTAATTCCATTGAATTGAGCCCAGGAAAACTATTCCGTAATTACCGGTGGAACACTGGTGATACCTTACCCGCAATTAAACCCTCAAATGCCGGTACCTATTCGGTAATGGTAACTGATGCAAATGGTTGCACTAATGCTGATACCATCAGAATTGATTCGTCCACTAATCCTTCCATTATCTCAGTTGATACATTAATCAGAGGTCAGATCACTATTTACGCAACTAACGGGACTGAACCCTTTCAATATTCCCTAAATGGAAGCGACTACAGAACAAGCAATATCTTTTCAAATTTACAGCCTGACTTATATGTAGTTACCGTAAAGGATGCAAACAATTGCCTGGTTTTTGAAACGGTTAATCTGTATGACTATTTATTGCAAATACCTAATTTTTTTACTCCCAATGACGATGGAATTCACGATACCTGGGAAATTAAAGGGATGGAAGCTTTTCCTGATGCGTTAATTCAGCTATTTGACCGGTTTGGAAAGGTACTGGTTTCCTATAAAGGTACCGATACCGGTTGGAACGGATATTGCAACGGAAAGCCTGTAAAATCAGACGATTATTGGTATTTTATAACCATTCCTGGCAAACCTGTTTACAAAGGGCATGTTACTTTAAAACGATAACATTAAACCTGGTGGAAATGAAACGTGCCGGATTACTTATTTTGTTGGTTCTTCCGATCATGGTTATCGGGCAGGATTTGCCGGTTTATAGTCAGTATTTGTTGAACCCCTTTCAGTACAATCCTTCATTAGCTGGTGTTTCAACTGATGGAATCGCCCAAACAACCAACCGGATTCAATGGATCGGCATACCAGATGCACCCCGTGTGAACACCATCAGTTATCATCAGGGTTTTGATCAGATGGGCATTGGGGGATACATTTACAGCGATAAAAACGGGTTAAACAGTGAAACAGGCTTTCAACTCAGTGGTGCCTATCATCTCGATTTCAGCCGGTATAAAAATGAGATTAAAAGAATTTCCGGTGGCCTGGCATTTTCCGGTTTCCAATACAGCGTTGACGAAAGTAAATTTACGGATATTGGAAATGACCCGGCTGTAACAGGAGCAGTGCAAAGCCTGTTATCTTTTAATGTCAGCACCGGTATCAGTTTGGTGATTAACGGGTTTTTCGCCGGGATTTCGGTTGCCAACCTGATACCAAACTCCTATAGAACAAACAGTAGCTTTGAACCGGTAACGCCGCGCAACTATTTTCTTGGAGCGGGGTATTCGATCTCAATTCAAAAAAGCTTTATTATTGAACCTTCCATCGTTTTTAAGTCGGCCGGAATGCGAAATTCGCAAATTGACATAAATTTGAAAACCAAATATATAAGTAAGGAATATGCGGTATGGATTGCTCTTTCGTTTCGCAGAATTATAGAAGCATCGAGTCCGCAGAATCTCTCTTTCATGCCGGTAATTGGATACGAGACCGGTGTTTTTTCTTTTGGCTATGCTTATGAATATGGTTTATCACCGATTCAGGCACAGAATTTTGGAACTCATGAAATCATGGTAGGGTACAGGATATGTCCTAAAAAAGGGTGCTCAAGCTCGAAAATCAGAGGCTAATTGATTTTTTTTAATATTTTTTTGGAATTGCCATAGAATTCATGAAGCGGATTGTTTACAATTGACTGAAACACCCTTTTAGCCTTATCAATCTCCACTAATTTAAGATAGCATAACCCAAGGTACCACTGGCTGCTTTCCTGGAAATTTTTGTCGTTGTTATCCAGAATCTGTTTAAAAGCACTTGCTGCCGCTGTAAATCTTTTCTGATCCATTAAAAACAAGGCAAACTTATGAATCTCGGCCGGGCTGGGAAAGTCCTTTAAATATTCATCAATTTCAGCATCTGATTCCTGCAAAAATTGCATATACGCGCCATTTTGCTCTCCTGCAAAGGATCTGGAATCCTCGCTGATGGTTGTATTTTTGTAATACAAACTAAACAGGTCATCTGTTGATAAACCAGGTTTTATCAAAAAGTTTATCCCGATACTCAACCCAATCAGAGCCATTACCCCTGCTGCAATCCGGAGGGTCCATCCAGTGTTAATGGTAAACCGGGACTTTGTTTTTTCAACTTCTGCCAGATTGCCAGATTGAAAAACCAGGTCATGGTGTTCCTGTTCAGCATTAATTCTTGCTGCTGCTTCAAAGGCTATATGGATTTTTGCCTGCTCATTCACTTCATGGGTAAACTCCGCATTGTGCCCATACTTTGATTTAAACTCATCAACTTCCCGGTCATTCAAGTCGTTTTCCAGAAATTTGATAATCAGGTTTGTGTCATTATCGTTCATGGCAGTAATTTATTTTCATCGAATGGTTTTTGAACAATTATTAATTCAGAAATCAATGATTCCTTTATTGAAAATGCAATTCCTATATCGCTATAAAAGAAGTATTTAACTAAACCGCCAGGCTGGGTCAGCTCAGTTTGATCTAAATTACTAAAGCGCGATTTAACAGTTTCCCAAGGCATACCAATTTTGATATCCTTCCATTCGTACGACGAAGAATCCAGGTGTATTTTAGAATTGTCGGTTTTAATATAAATTCCTAAAATGTCTTTTCCGGATAAAATTTCAATGCCTTGATCGGGAAACAAGTATTGATAAATTTTGCGACTTTCCACTATCGGAATTCTATGGTAATGAGGGAATCTTTTTAATACCTCCGCAATATCGCGGGTAAGAAATACCGGGAAGTCATCAATAATAACAGATTCAATCGGTTTTACCGGTTTTAAGCCTGAGCCGTATATTTCTTCTCTGGAAAGAGGGTGCTTATTATTCTTCAATGTTCCGGCTTCATAAACTGTATAGGCTGATTTCCACCAAATTGAAGCAGGATCATTTCTTTTGAGATATCGAAGCAACGTCAATAGATCTGCTTCGTTCAGTGTAAGATTCTTTTTGTATTCAGCCATCACCTGATTATAGTCCAGGGCGGAATTCATCATCCGGGAGTAATTCATGCCACCCGCGTTGATTCCTGCCAGCCCTTTAGTTGACCCGTCTTTTTTTGACCGGTTTTGAAAGGAGCGGGCTTCGTCCATCTTCTTTTCGGCCGAGGTAAAATCATTTTTTGCGTAATCGATAGCACCGGCATTCAAATAAACACATGCCTTTAGTGATGGGTCAATCGTTTCATCATTCTCGACCGATCGTAGTGCTTCTGTCATATATTTTTCAGAATCACCCACCGATTTCTTCTCGGGATCGAGGAAATAGGCGATTCCCAAATAAGATTTTACGAGCGATAAATCAGGATTAATATCAAGAGCTCTTTTTAAATTGCCGATGGCGTTCCACCATAGATTTATATCGAGGCCGCGGATGGAACTCTCCAGGGATTCAGGCCTTCTGTAAAAACCGCCAACCACCAGCTGACCGATGTTGAAGTAAGCAATATCCTCTTCATCCAGATTATCGCAATACTGCATGAGCCGGGCATAGCCAATATTTGCCCAAGCCTCAAAGCAGGTTGGAAATTCTTTGATCACCTTTTCGAAACAAACAATGGCAGCCTCGTAATTCTGCACCATGAGCAAAGTTGTTCCGCTACCAAAAGCACTCATGCTTCGCCAAAGCTTAGTTTGAACTTTATCGATGGAGGCGAGTCTTTCCGTCCATGAGGGATGATCAACTGCCTGAGCTTCCAATGGCGAGATATCACCATAACTCTTCCGGATCAGTTTAAAAGTGTTAACCGCTTCCCTGGGGGAATATCCAGCTTTTATCAATAGTTCAAATCCTTCAATATCAGCTGTTTCCTCGTCTGCCCTGCTGAAAAAATTTTCCAAAGCCCCGTTTCCTGCCAGCCCGGAGTTATTACAATGACCTTTCAGGATATGAATCATTTCATGGGCAATAACATAAGCTAACCGATCGGGTATTCCCTGGGTGACATTGGTGATCCCGGAATTAAGTATTATGGTGGGCTGGTTATTTTTGACCACGGCATACGCGTTCGGTTTATCGTTTTCAACAAGCTCGATTACCGGAGGCCACTTCATTCCAGTGGGGTTTGAATCCAACACGCTCAGGAGCCTGGCAAGCGTGCTGTCAATATCGCCTTTCAGCAGACCTTTAGGGCCGGCAGGCTGGCATATTGCCTGCATGGCAATAGCAAGAAAGGCGAGGAAGATCAGATAAAACCGGGTAAACATGGCATTTATATTTAATCAGAAGAGAATTCACAAAACTACAATTGCAGAGTGATTGAAAAGTAAACGCAATTCTCATGTTTTTTTTGAAGAATTTGTGATTTCGGTGGTGCGATGAGCTTAAAAAATAATGAGTTCCGAAACTATGGAATTCTTTAAGGCAAATCCAATACCTAAATCGCTGTAGCAATAATACTTAACGGAACTATTGGGCAATTTTTTTTCAACAGGATACCGGTCCTTAAATATAGTTCTGATGGTTTTCCAGGGTACGCCGATTCCAATTTCCTTTATTGGACTGGTGATGGATCCAAGTTTAATTCTTGAATTTGGTGCTTTTATATCAATGGTTAATACTTTATCGCCTGCTAAAATCTCAATGCCTTCGTCAGGAAACTGATACCTATAGATTTTATGGGATTCTACTTCCGGCACCTTCTTGTAATTTGGCAGTTTAGCAATTATTTCGGTCATGTTCTGGGATAGGTAGATAGCAAAGTCATCCAGCACGATTGATTTTATGGGTTTGCTTACCGGTAAGCAGGTTAACAGGATCTGTTCCTTTGTTAACGGTTGTTTTTTTAAATTTATGGAACCCGTTTCATAGATCCGGTAGGCAGGATTCCACCAGTTAGAAGTGGGATCGGTTCTTTGCAAATACCTTTGAATAATTTCCAAATCCTCATTGGTGAGTATTCCATTGGTTTTGCGAAAATTGGTGAGGACCTGATTATAATCCAGGGCACCATTAATTGAGCGTGAAAAATACCTGAAGTTAACCGAAATTGATCCTGAGAAATTTTTTGAAGACGGGTCATTCTTGTGATTTTTCAAACTGGCCCGGCCTTCGCTGATACTCTTTTCAGCGTCAACATAGTTATTCCTTGCCAGCTCGATAGCCCCGGTATTCAAATATATGCAGGCTTTTAGTGCGGAATCCAATGTGGTATCATTTTCAACCGAGCGTATCGCTTCGGTCAGATATCGCTCTGAAAGGCCAACGGATGTCTGTGTCCGGTATGGATCGAGGAAATAAGCAATTCCCAGGTAGGATTTCACCAGCGATAAATCGCTATTTATACGTAAAGCACTTTCCAGCAGAGAAATGGCCTGAGCCAAATACTTACCATAATCGTTCGGTGAACTTCTTGTCAGGTTTTCCAAAACCGCAGACTTTTTATAAAACCCTCCCGGAACGATTTGTCCGATGTTGTATTCAATGATATCTTGTTCATTCAATAGGTCAAAAGCTTGCATCAACCGGGCATAACCCATATTTGAAACCGCCTCAAAGCATGTTGGGAATATTTTAAACACCTGGTCAAAGCAAGAGACCGCTGCATCGTAATTTTGTCCCATCAGCAGGGTAATTCCTGTATTGAAAGCACTCATACTTCTCCAGAGTTTTTGCCGGTTCTTATCAATGTTCGCCAGCCTTTCTGTCCAGGAAGGATGGTCAACTGCCTGAGCTTCCAAAGGAGAGATGTCGCCATAATTATCCCGAAACATGGTAAAAGTATTAACGGCTTCTTTAGGAGAAAAACCAGCCCTCACCAATAGTTCAAAGCCTTCAACGTCTGCTTTTTCCTCGTCCAACCTGCTAAAAGAATTTTCAACAACCCCGTTACCCGCAAAGCTGGAGTTAGTACAATGACCATTCAGGATATGAATCAGCTCATGGGCAATAACATAAGCCAACCGATCGGGTAATCCTTCCGTGACCTTGATTATGCCGGTATTAAGGAATATAGTGGGCTGGTTATTTTTGATCGCCGCATTCGCATTCGGTTTATCGCTATCAATTATTTCAAAAACAGGTGGCCAGGCAACTTTTGCGGGTACCGACTCCATAACAGCTAAAAGCCTTTTAGAAATGCTATCTACTTCAATACTAATTGCTTTTTTACTAATAGCGATTGGGTTTGGCATACCTTGGGGGCTGGCCGTTTGACCCATGGATATTGTTGCCAAAGCATTCAAAGCCAAGCAGACCGCAAAAAACCGGAAAGTCTTCATGTCCTAATCAATTTTTTTAAAATTTTCTTTGATTCCTGGTAAAACTTGTGCGACGGTTTGTTACCAATCGCGCTAAGCTCCATTTTGGCATTTTGGGTGTCGTGCAATTTAAGATAGCACAGTGCGAGGTGCCATTCACTACTTTCCAGCAATGCCTGATCATTCCACCGCGATAAGCTTTTGAAAGCGATAACCGCCTCATTAAATCGCTGTTGATCCATGCAATAGAGTCCAAAGGCATGAATATCGGCTCCACTTGAAAGGGCATTCATGGATTCCATTATTGCCGCATCGATATCTTTCTGCAAAAATTGGAAACTGGCTTGCTGATCAGGTGCAAAAGATCGGGATTCCTCTTTTGGCTGAGAATTTTCGTAGAACCTGGCATACAGTTCATCGCCGGGTAACGCGGGCTTTTGCCTCAGCGATAACCCAACAGTGAAGGCAATCAGCGGAACTACCACAGCCGCGATCCGCATTACCCATTTATTTTCGGGCAAGAAATACGGATAATGTTTTGCTGGAATTACCGATGGTCCTTTCAGTTCACCGGGCTTCTCAACCTTCTTTTCTTGTTCAATTTCAGCAGCTGCCTTAAATGCCAGGTAAATTTCCGAATGAGCATTTACTTCACTGGTGAATTCAGTGTCGCTCCCATAGCGGGCCTTAAACAATAACACTTCCTCATTGGTAAGTTCATTGTTCAGGAATTTGGTAATCAAGTCCTGGTCCTTTTCTATAGTGTTGATATTCATATTATATTCATGAATTCGATTTTGAAGCCTTTTTGATTCCGATTTCAATTCTAATGTGATTCAAACACCGACATAGCATTTGTTTTGAAGTATCTGCACTATTTATTTTATAGTCAGATTCTAAAACTTCAACAATTTCCTCGTGCGAAAGCTTCTCGAAAAATTTAAACCAGATGATCAGTTGGCATTTTGGGTCCATCGTATTGAATATCTTCATTACCTTATCAAAACGCTCCTGTATTTCATCCTCATTATCATCCAGTACCAGCTTTATACCATAAAGATGAATTTTCTCCTGGATGAAATCATTTCTAACCTCCTCCAGTTTTTCTTTGGATTCCAGATTTTCCAGGATTTCGCCTGGAAATGAAAATTCTTTTTGTTCAAGCTTCCAGATTTTATAGACTTGATGAACGCAGGATGTTTTAAAATAGGTGACAAAACTTTTATCATCCTTATACACGAATTTGCCATTTTCCACCCGGAGGCATAGGGCCATAAATGCCTCATCAAAAACGGATACGCGCTCCCGGGCAGTCAAATGCCTATCCTTACGCCAGATGAGTGCAAGGCAATCATTTTTAAGCCGGGCAGATAGAATTTCATGCGCTTCTTTGAGTTTTTTCTTCTCAATAAGTTTGATCATTCCGGAGTAACTTAAACTGCTCATGACATTTAGCTTTAGTTAGGTCAAATCTGAATAAGGCACATCATCATTCCTGCGTTGATTCCAAAGTCAGGTAAAATTACCTTTTTGTTTATCAAAAGCAAGCATAAATCCCGGGACGATGGGTTGATAATTTTGAAAAATAGTTTAGTTGACTTGTTTACGTTACGTCATCCGGTTGATTGTATACCTGTAATACATTCACAAAAATCATTCATTTAATAAACAAAAGTCATGAAAACATTTAAAAGGATCGTAGGGATTTTTCTGTTAGTAACATGCTGCTTGTACGTGTTAATGATCCCGTTAGTATGAAAATTTTCCGGAAAATGGGTAAATTTATTGCTCGAAATATTTAGTAATCTGTTTTTCCGGAAAACCAGATCACTTTTTAGGTGCATCGGAAACAACCGGAAAGCAGTAGCATGTTGCCGGTATCAGAAAGGAACCAATTTTGATTAAAATATTGATATTATGACAGATAAAGATCCTGCACTGATCACCGGCTTTCCCGATAACGAATTAACTGATCCGGAAATCGTCGAGTTCAAATTGCGGTACGGGCACATTTGGAACAAAAAATGGGTTTATCGGATTGCGGCGGTGGTGGTCCCGTTGGTTGCATTGGGTATTGGAATCATGCTCGGGATGAGGACCGGTTTATCGGCCGACGAGCTGTACCTGACTTATTGGCAAAAATCGCAGCCAATTGAGGGAGTGCGCTCCTTTTCAGGCGAGCCAAATGAAGATTTTCAACTATTGCAGAGCGAAATTGACAAGGCCATACTCGAAACGATGCAGCAGTTTTACCCGGGTACCTTTTTCCTGGACACTGACTCAGATTCCAGGCTTTTTTTAAGAGAAATTATAATACCGGATTCCGCCGCGCTGATAGAACGTCGGTCTGAAGCGGTTAAAATCCATGATTTTGGGCTGTTTTGCATGAAAGGCCAGCGTTTTTTGGAGGCCATTTTCGCGTTCCGGCAGATTATTGGGATGAACGAAAAGAGTTATCTTGAAAGCAGTGAATGGTATCTGGGTTTATGTTATCTTAAATCGGGCGACCTGGAGAATGCCAAACAGGTTTTCAGTTCGATTGCCGGCAACCCGGGGCACAAGTTTTACAGTGAATCGAAGAAGATTTTACGAAAGATAAAATAGGATATGAAAAACCGAAGGTTGATTTGTTTGGTGATCACCGGTGTTTGCCTTTTTAGTTTTAGTACGGTGTATTGTCAAACGTGGGAGGTGCTCACAAAAAAAACGGAGGAGAGTTTTAATAAACAAAAAATTGCTTTAAAAAAAACGAAATGGGAATATGGATTTGTTCTTCTTAAATATGCCAACTCATTAAACGACATTGCGGTAAACTATATTAGAGAGGGTGAATTCAACCCGGCATAGTGCCTGTTAAGGGATGCTTTGGAAATTCGTAAAGAATTGGTTGGTATAGAACATCCCGACTATCTATAAAACAGAAAAACATTAAATTTGAGGGAGCATCTTATTCTTGAAGTACGAGAGACGGTTTATAATGCACTCAGTTTGGGGAATTCGTGATAAAAACATAAATGGACGGATGTAAATGCGACTATTCTGGGAAGATTCGAGAAGAAGAAAATAAATAGTAGTTTGTTTTAGCTCTATATATGTTAGTACCAATTAAGAAAGTTATTAACAATAATTTCGTACTCCATCAAAGGTCTTAAACGCCAAGATAAGGTATGATCAGAACCTGTCAAGGGCAAGTAAATGCCTCCTCCAACGCACAAGG
>CAIXKO010000898.1 GCA_903919925.1 uncultured Bacteroidota bacterium
CCCGGGGAATAAGGAAAAATCCCCCGGCATCAGAAATCACACCTAAAGTTTTATCAATCAGGGTAATGGTAGCCATGGGCAGAGGCTGCCCGGTTGATGAGTCGTAAACGAACCCCTTAATGGTACCGGTTTGAGAAATAGTTGGCATACTAGTAGCCAGCGCAAGAAATACCAGTATCGGAATCGATTTATTCATTGATTAACTGGTAAAAAAGGGTTAACCAGAGAAGAATCGGGATCAGTATAGACCCCTGAATAGGCGAAGCCTGAGAATTTAAGGTGAGCAGTGGTATCATTCATGGCCAGCAGGGAAAGGAATCTTTCATAAGGGCGAACATTTTTCAACTGCGCATGAGAGGAAGCGAAGAACAAACCCATTCCTCCATCGATGTTACTGTAGTTCTGCTTTCTGTTATCGGTAAATTTTTCATTGAAGTACAGGTAATTG
Organism: uncultured Bacteroidota bacterium; assembly: GCA_903919925.1. Lineage (GTDB taxonomy): Bacteria > Bacteroidota > Bacteroidia > Bacteroidales > UBA12481 > UBA12481. Next base: position 449 of record CAIXKO010000898.1, read on the forward strand.
GCGATTGCTGAGTCGCCGGTCCAAACCGTAAAATCGAAACTATAGAACATCCGGAGGTCGACACCGGGTACATCCTTGATTGACCGGTGGAAGATTTGCCACAGGTATCCCAGTTGAAATATTTTGCCACCGCCGGGTTTAGGGATAAAATCGGCTGGAAGAATATGATTTGCTTTCCGGCAGATGGTATCGCCATTAGCCATGATATCAACATACTTTAGTGAGATTGTGAGAATTGAAGCCGCCTGAAGGCTGTAAATTACCTGAAACGGTCTTTTTGGATCGGTGAAACTATATTTCACATGCAGCGCAGATTCCTGGGTCGGATAATCAAAATTAACAGGTTTGAGGGAGCGGAGGTGGGCTGTGATTTCTTTAGTGGTGTCCTGACTTTCGATACGCAGGAGGTAGGTCCGGTCCGGAGATGGATTGTAACCGGTTAGCGCATAAAACAAATTACTATCCTGCGCAAAAACGCCGGCCGTTTGCGGACGATGCATTACCCTTTTCATCTGCATTTGGTTACCTGATGGTTCTTCCAGAAACACCCGCAGGGAGGTATCGGGAAGGTAATAAAAAGGATCATTGATCATTTGGCCGGCATCCAGGTTGCCGGAGATGAGTTTTCGGATTTTTACCTGATGGAGAGTTCCGGTACCATCGAGACAGCCTAAAACGAACAGCATTTCAGGGGCGTTGGTGGGATAGAGCTCGATTTCGTTGTTGCAAGAGATTGTTGCCCCTAAAAGAAATACTAATGACAAGATTTGCCAGAATCTTTTCATAAGGAAAAAGAATTAGTGAGGGGGACAGGACGAAGGTAAGGAAAAAAGGGTGAAGGGTGAAGGGTAATGCTGGCAATTTTAATTAAAGGTGAGTAGGTTAACTTACAGTTGCCAACTTCAGGAAAAGTTGGCAACTGTAGGAAAAGTTGGCAACTGTAAGTAGCTACTTAATTATTAGACGGTTGGAGCGCATTTTGGTTTGGGATTGAACTGTGTAGAGATATGTGCCTGGTGGAATGCCGGAAACAGGAACTATTTCTGTGCATGGACCGTTGGAGCGGACATCTTTTAAGAGTTTACCGGTGACATCAAACAGTTTGATATGGACAGGTCCGGTGCCGGGATATTCGAATCGGATTTCGGATCCTGTTTCAACGGGGTTAGGATAAACGTGAACGAAGGATTCACCAGGATCAACAACATTGCGGATACCGCTGGTTGTGCCCTTGAGCAGTGGCATATTGATGTTATCGCTGGTAAGAAAGATGGCACCATTAATGCTA
>CAIXKO010000899.1 GCA_903919925.1 uncultured Bacteroidota bacterium
GCCATCAGGCCATCGATCCAGAGGCGCTGACCTTTTGCCAGATCTGACATGAATTTGCCCATTTCATTCCTGATCTCACCACTTTTTTTATTGATCGATGTGGAGGCAATGTAAGCCAGGTCTTTTTCCAGAACTTTTAAACTTGGCTGATCGAGGAAAGCTTCGAGTTTGGCCTGGTCGCAGAAAATCGAAGTTTCAAACATTTTAGCGGAGAACTGAACACCGCAGCCTTTGTATTTCTTGTTGATCAAATCGTAAACATCAGGTTTGTATTGAGCTTCCACATCTTTGCAGAATATTTCAAACATGGCGGCTGTAACCTTCTGATCGGTGGGTTTATTATAATCTTTAAAAAAGGATCCCAGATTATCTTTCATACTTTTTGCGGATTCCTGGATTTTGGCGGGATCTTTTTCTTCCTTCAACAATCTTGCTAACGAACCACCAACAGCACCGGCTAATCCGATTATTTCAGATCCCTGGTTAAAACACTCAGCAAAATACTGACTTACATTACTATATGGTGCCCTTCCTTCAATCGAAGTCTTAATCAGATTCAGCGCTTCTCCGTATTTCTTCTGTAATGCCGGGTCCTGGGCGATCCATTTGGTGAATTGGTCCTCGAGTTCCCGCTTCTGATCTGCAACCTTCATCTTTTTCAGACTGCCTGCCTGACCAATGGAGAATTTATAATAGTTGCTGGAGGTAGAGTATTTTGACGAATATTGGATTTTAACTTTGGGATCGGCTAACATATCGGCAAGCATAATCTCTTGTTTTGCTCCCCTTATTTTGATACGGTTTGGATGGGTGTATTTCAAAACATCTTCTACTTCGTATGACGTCATATAACGGGTGGTTCTTCCCGGATATCCCATAATCATGGTAAAATCGCCTTCTTTTACCCCTTTAACTGAAACGGGAAGATAATGTTTGGGCTTTAATGGTACGTTTTCAGCAGCATAGTTAGCCGGTTTTCCGTCGGGCGACATGTATACACGGAACACAGAGAAGTCGCCAGTTTGACGGGGCCACATCCAGTTGTCGGTATCAGCGCCAAATTTACCTACTGAACTCGGTGGTGCACCCACCAAACGAACATCGCGGTATTGGGTATAAACCAAAAGGAAGAACTGATTTCCGCCAAAGAAATTCTGAACCCTGGCCGTATGAAACCGGTCACCTTTTACTTCAGATTGAATTTTTTGTGATTCATCGCGGATAGCGTTAGCGCGCTCAGTTTCGCTCATTCCATCGTTCAAAACAGCATTGACGCGGGCGGTAACATCCTGGATATAATCAAGAAAAGTTACTGATAAGTTAGGGTTCGGAAGCTCTTCCTGTTTGCTCATTGCCCAGAATCCATTGGTAAGATAATCGTGCTCCACCGTTGAGTGTGCCTGGATCGATCCGTAACCGCAGTGATGGTTGGTCAGCACCAATCCCTGAGATGATACGATTTCAGCTGTGCAACCACCGCCAAAGATCAGGATAGCATCTTTTACACTTGAATGGTTTACGCTGTAGATGTCTTCGGCAGTCAGCTGAAGACCAAGCTCGGTCATCTTGCCGATATTCAATTTCTGGAGCAGCGGAAGTAGCCACATCCCCTCATCGGCTTTTGCCGATAAGCTGAAAATCAATGAAATACCTAATAATAGAGAAGTTAATCTTTTCATGTTTATAATAGAATTTGTTGATGGCGGAAAGATAGGAAAAATGGTTGATTGGAAAAATGATGAAGCAAGGAAGGTGACTACACTGGATGTAGATTTGCATACCGTTCAATCAGAAAAAAGTTACTGTTCAGGGGATTGGGGGTGAGGTGGATTGCGGCATAGCGTACCTGAACATTAACGAAAGATCAATAGTTTCGCACTTTGGAAGTATTTGAAAAGCCGGATAAGTCTCCAAATTAATTCATGCTAATCCCCCTTTATTTTATCTGATTCTGCATTATCTTTGTACCCCAAATGACAACCGTTTTCCATAGCACCCTACGCAAGGCATACCGCTGCCTCTACAGCTGCCTCATGGTCTGACCCATCCCCCTTCCCGATTTCTTCCCCCTTCATTCTTACGATTTCTCACCTTCTTTACGTTCTTCACGTTCTTCACGCTCTTCACGTTCTTCACGTTCTTCACGCTCTTCACGTTCTTCACGTTCTTCACGCTCTCCATGTTTTTAAAAATAAAAGTTCAAAATGAATTCAATACAATCTGACCCATTCCAAAAATCTCCCGTTACTCCTTCCGCCATGAACGCTCGCATTCAGCGCCTTCGCAAGCTCAGCTTCGAAGCTGAGCCATCCATATCCATTGAAAGGGCCATGCATCAAACTGCTTTTTATAAGGCTAATAACGGCAAGTACTCGGTGCCGGTAATGAGGGCTTTGCAATTTTTGGATCACTGCGAAAAGAAAACCATTTACATTGGATGCGATGAGCTGATTGTGGGTGAGCGCGGCCCGCAACCTAAGGCAGTTCCTACTTTTCCGGAATTGACCTGCCATTCGGCGGAGGATTTTCACGTACTGAACACACGTGATCAGCAACGGTATCATGTTGATCCTATCGATATCGGGATTTACGAAAAAGAGGTGATTCCTTACTGGCAGGGACGAACCATGAGGGAGCGGATATTCAGCCATGTACCCGATGAGTGGCGAAGAGCATATGAAGCTGGGTTGTTCACTGAATTTATGGAGCAGCGTGCACCCGGGCATACCGTGATGGATGGTAAAATCTACCGGAAAGGAATGCTTGATTTTAAAGCGGATATAAAGGTCCATCTGGATTCTCTCGATTATTTGAATGATCCTGAAGCAACCGATAAAGCTGAAGAGCTAAAGGCAATGGACATCGTTTGCGATGCGGCAATCGTGTTTGCAAACCGGCATGCTGACAAAGCCGAAGAGATGGCATTATCGGAAAACGATCCAAAAAGAGTGGAAGAGTTGCGCCGTATTGCTGAAGTTTGTCGCCAGGTACCGGCCCATGCCCCACGTAATTTTTGGGAAGCTGTTCAGATGTATTGGTTTGTGCATCTGGGAACTATTACAGAACTAAACGGCTGGGATGCGATGAATCCGGGCCATTTTGATCAGCATCTGACCCCGTTTTTTGAAAGGGAAATCTTCACTGGAACGCTTTCACGTGATGAAGCCAAGGAGCTGATTTCCTGTTTCTGGATAAAAGTAAACAACCATCCCGCACCTCCAAAAGTTGGGATTACTGCGCGTGAAAGCGGAACTTATAACGACTTTACCAATATCAACATCGGCGGTGTTAAATCCGACGGATCCGATGGAGTGAGTGAGGTTTCTTATATTATGCTTGAAGTGATTGAGGAACTTCATCTGCTTCAACCAGGTAACTCGGTTCATATCAGTGCTAAAACTCCTGATCGGTTCCTGAATGCCGCCAGCAGGGTAATCCGGCAGGGGCACGGATATCCATCGGTTTTCAACCCTGATATATATATTATGGAAATGGTGGGTATGGGAAAATCGATTACCGATGCCCGTGAAGGTGGATGCAGCGGCTGTATTGAAGTGGGGGCTTTTGGAAAGGAAGCATTCTTACTTACCGGGTATCTCAACGTGCCTAAGGTATTTGAAGTTACACTGAACCGTGGATTCGATCCGGTAACCGGTAAACTGGCTGGTATCGATTGCGGTGATCCCCGCGATTTTAAAGATTTCGAGGAGCTCTATCAGGCTTTCCTGAAACAGCTTAATTTCATTGTAGATCAAAAGGTTAAGGTAAGCAATTATATCGATCGGATGTTTGCCAAATATGCACCGGCCCCCTTCCTGTCAGTGCTGATTGATGACTGCATTGCCAAAGGAAAGGATTATTATGATGGCGGTCCCCGGTACAATACCAATTATATACAATGCACTGGATTAGGTACAGTTACTGATAGCATGACCACCTTGAAGAAGCATGTGTTTGAGGACAAATCCTATTCAATGGATGAGATATTAAAGGCTGTTTCCGGTAATTTCCAGGGTCATGAAAAACTTCGTCAATTTATTCTAAACCGTACCCCTTTCTTTGGTAACGATGATGAGTATGCCGATTCTATTGCTTTACGGGTTTACAATGACTTGTTTAAAACCATCGATGGAAAGCCGAATATAAAAGGAGAATATTTTCACCTTAATATGCTGTCTACCACCTGCCATATCTATTTTGGCAAGGTGATGGGAGCCACACCCAATGGCAGGTTTGCCGGAAAATCCATTTCCGATGGTACCTCTCCCTCACATGGAAGCGATACCAATGGCCCCACTGCCGTTATCCGGTCGCTATCCAAACTTGATCAAACAAAATCGGGTGGTACCTTGCTGAACCTGCGCTTTTTACCAGGCCTGTTAAAGCGCGACCAGGATATCACGCGCCTTGGTCAACTGATCCGAAGCTATTTTACCCTCGGCGGACATCACGTTCAGTTCAATATCGTTGATAATGATACGTTGAAAATGGCCCAGAAACACCCCGAGGAGTACAAGGATCTACTGGTGAGAATGGCCGGTTACAGCGATTATTTTAATGATATGAACGAGGATTTGCAGCAGGAAGTGATTGACCGGACAGAGAATGCAGCATTTTAAATCAAATGTGCCAATGTGCCAATGAAGCGTTAAACCGGAGAAGTCTTGAAAAATGGGATTGATCTTTGATATTAAACCGTACTCGATTAATGACGGTCCGGGGATCCGGATAACCATTTTTCTGAAGGGTTGCCCGCTGAGTTGCGTGTGGTGCCATAATCCGGAGGGAATATCTCCGGATGTTCAGAAATTGTACACGAAAAGCAGATGCATTGGGTGCGGAACCTGTGTGGAGAATTGCCCAAAGGATGCCTTAAAGCTTACTGCAGAGGGGATTGTTACGGATACTCATTTGTGTGATTTGTGTGGTATTTGTGCCGATGTGTGCCCAACCAAAGCCATGGAAATGTCGGGTAAGCAGGTAACTGTGGAGGAAATCATGGGTAGAATCCGGCGGGAAACGGTGATGATGGATCATTCGGAGGGTGGGGTAACCATTTCAGGTGGCGAGCCGATGATGCAATCAGACTTTTTGATTGACCTGCTCGAAGCTCTGGGCCGTGAAGGGATTCACCGGGCAGTGGATACCACCGGGTTAACCAAAACCGAAACTTTGCTGAAAGTGGCTATGCACACCGATCTGTTTTTGTATGATTTAAAGATGATGGATCCGATAAAACATAGACAGTTTACCGGGGTAAGCAATGAGAAAATTTTGAAAAATCTGGTGACACTTTCTGGTGCCGGAGCCAATGTCAACATCAGAATTCCATTGATCAGGGGCGTGAATGCCGATGAGGACAATATTCGCCAAACTGCTGAGTTTATCGCATCTCTTCCGGGAGATAAAAAGCTGGTGAGCTTGCTTCCTTATCACAATATCGCCATCCACAAATACGGCAAACTGGGCCAGGATTACGAAAAGGGCGAAATGGAAGAGCCCGGTGCCAATGAAATTGAGGCCGCAATAAGCATATTCAGTGAGTTCGGATTAGTTGCAGGAGTTGGCGGATGAACGGATTAATTTGACAATTTATTCCTAATTATTCCACCCGGTTTTTCCCGGGTTAACTGGTCGGTCACCTTCCTTAACAAATCCAGCGTTTCTTTGGTGTAAGCCAATGCAAAACGGGCATTTTTTGTACTTTTCACCTGATAAATTTGCACCTATGAAAAGATTACAAAATGCTGGATTTCTGATTCTTTTATTTTCAACCAGTTTAAGATTCGCTTGCCAGAGCCAAAATCTGAATGAAGCCGAATTCAGGGATAAAATCCATGCCTGCTGGCTGGGGAAAAATATCGGGGGTACGCTGGGTATGCCTTTCGAGGGTAAAACCGATTTGAACAATCTCACTTTTTATACCAATTTAAAATCCGGGGAACCAGCTGCTAACGATGATCTTGATCTGCAAATATTGTGGCTTAAGGCTCTGGAAGAGAACAACGCTACGGTAAATGCTTATACGCTAGGACAATACTGGCTTAAGTATGTTCCGGTAGATTGGAATGAATATGGTGTTGGGAAAAAAAATATGAAAATGGGCATCATGCCGCCATTGTCAGGAGAATACAACAATGTCAAATGGAAAAACAGCAATGGTGCCTGGATAAGGTCGGAAATATGGGCCTGCCTGGCTCCGGGAAATCCGATGCTCGCCGCACGGTTTGCGTGGGAAGATGCCTGCGTGGATCACGGGGTAGCTGAAGGTACAATAGCGGAGATTTTTACCGCATCACTCGAAAGTGCAGCATTTATTGAAAGCGATAGAAACAAGCTGATCGAATTTGCACTCGCCATGATACCTGGAAATTCTAAAACGGCTATTGCAGTCCGGACCGCCACCGAAGCCCGAAAAGCCGGCAAAGATTGGCAAACGGCACGATTGGAAGTGATCAGGATAACCGAAGATCTGGGCTGGTTTCAGGCCCCTCGCAATGTGGCATTCACCATGATCGGATTCTTGTGGGGAGAAGGTGATTTTGGCAAATCTATTTGTATTGCAGTTAATTGCGGCGATGACACCGACTGCACAGGGGCTACGCTAGGATCGATTCTGGGAATTATCGGAGGTACAAAAACTATTCCGGACAAATGGCGCGAACCCGTTGGAGATAAAATCGTTACGGTAGCCATCAGTGGATTTGATGCTCCTAAAACCCTGAATATACTAACCGATAACACGCTGGCGATGGCAAAAAAAATGTCGGAAATGTATAAAATGCCATTTAGAATTACTGCTGATCAATCCAGAATAGACAATGTTTCCCAGCTGCTGAAAATTGATCAACCGCAATTAAATGAACTGCTTAACCGATCGCCCTATCGCATTATTGTGAATGAACAGAACCTTTCGGTGACTGTAGATTATTTAAAAGAACCGCTGATTACTGAGAATTCCACCCGGCCTTTTAAACTATCGGTAAAAAATACCGGCACCAAGAAAAGGAGTGTGGAAATCAAAATAAGCGGATTAGCCGAAGGTAGCGTAATCCGTGGATTACCCATGGCACCTATTAATCTTTCGTCAAATGCAGTTAAAACTTTTGACCTGGTCATGGATTTTAATAAGACAATGCCGGTAAACAAAATGGCGATTAATCTATCATGCGATGGGAAGGATATTGAGATTCCATTTGTTCTGATTAATGAGAAAAACTAAGTAACTGCTGAGGAGCCCTATGAAGAAACTATTTTTATCAGTACTGGTAGCGGTTTTAGGTTTGACCCATGCTTTCCCGCAAAGCAAAACATACCTGCAGTGGCAAACCGGCTATCATAAAACCTTGAATATCCAGCCGGAAAAGTGGCTGCCATCAACTGTTCCCGGTGCGGTGCAGCTCGATGTGATGTTGGGCGAAAACTATAAACAGCCATACTGGTTTGGGAATAACTTCGAGCAATTCATCTGGATGGAGGATCAATACTTTACTTACCGGACTTCCTTTGCTAAACCGGTATTAAAAGAGGGCCAAAAGGTTTATTTTCATTCCAAAGGCATTGATTATCAGTTTATCATTTATTTGAACGGAGAGAAGATTTTTGAGCAGGAAGGCATGTTTACCTATGTTGATATCGACCTGACAGATCGGCTAAAGGCTCAGAATGAATTAAAGATCACCTTGTTTCCGGTTCCAACTGTTCCCGGTTCAGGAAACACATCGGCATCGTACAGGGAAAATGCCAGGAAAAGCGTAAAGCCCGCGGTAAGCTACGGGTGGGACTGGCATCCGAGACTAATTACCCGCGGCATTTGGGATGAAACTTGTTTAGAGGTACGGAATGCCAGCTTTATTCGTTCGGTTTGGGTGAAATACAATTTGGATGAAAAATTGCAAAATGCAAAATTACAGGCAGTTATCGATGGAGTGAGTTTGAACGGAACCAGCTACGCCTGGACAATGAAGTCGCCGGATGGTAAAATTGTTTTATCTCAAAAAGGGGTATTTAATTCCGACCAGCCGATTATTGAAGTCCAGCTTAAAGACATAAAGCTTTGGTGGCCAAATGGATATGGGAAGCAGAATTTGTACACCAGTACCATGGAGCTCATGAAAAATAATGAAGTTGCGGACCTCAGCGAGGCTAAAATAGGGTTCCGCACTATCCGGTTAATCATGAGTGAGGGAGCCTGGGTGGAGCCGGTACTTTTCCCCAAAACCCGATCGGTGGCACCGGCAACTTTTCAGGTCAACGGTAAGGTTATTTTTGCAAAAGGTTCAAACTGGGTTCATCCTGAGATTTTCATGGGCCTGGCCAACCGTACAACTTATGAAAGGTTTGTGAAGTTGGCTAAAGAAGCAAATATGAATATTTTCCGCATTTGGGGCGGTGGGGTAACCAATAAGGAAGCATTTTTCGATTTGTGCGATGAATATGGTATACTCGTTTGGCAGGAATTCCCGCTTGCCTGCAATTTGTATCCCGATGAGCAGCCCTACCTGAAAGTGCTGGAGCAGGAAGCTACCTCTATCATTAAACGGGTTCGGAAGCATGCATGCCTGGCGCTTTGGTGCGGAGGCAATGAATTGTTTAATAATTGGAGCGGAATGACAGAGCAATCCCTCCCACTGCGTTTGTTGAACAAGTTGTGCTATGAATTGGATCCTCAGACTCCATTTAATTACACCTCACCATTGTTTGGAATGGGGCATGGTCACTATGTGTTTTCCGATACTGCCAATGGTGGCGAAGTGTTTCAGTGGATGTCAAAAGCATCGAATACTGCCTACACCGAATTCGGCGTTCCGGGTGTAGCCAATTTGGATGTGTTAAAAGCCATGATGCCGGCAAATGAACTTTTCCCGCCCAAAACGGGTACTTCCTGGGAAACCCATCATGCCTTTGGAGTATGGGGCGAAAACCGATGGCTCGAGCTGCCTTTTCTGGAGGATTATTTCGGAAAGATGAATAACATCGAGGATCTGGTTGTCTATAGTCAACTATCGCAGTGCGAGGGTTATAAATGCATTTTTGAAGAAGCCCGGCGGCAAAAACCCTATTGCGGAATGGCAATCAACTGGGATTTCCAGGAGCCATGGCCTTGTGCCGCCAATAATAGTTTGATCAATTACCCGTCAAATCCAAAGCCTGCCTATTACCATGTCAGCAAATCGCTTCGGCCGGTTCTGGCAAGCGCCAGGGTGCCAAAGTTCAGGTGGGAAGCGGGTGATACATTCTCCTGTGAGCTGTTTCTTTTAAACGATACTTTCAATGCGATCCCCGCTGGGAAGATGACAGCCAAGCTCGTATATGATGGTAATCAGGAGATGACTTTTTATACCTGGAATTTTGACAGTACCGATGGAAGCAAAAACATTGCCGGACCCACGGCCAGCGTGGTTATGCCTGTTATGAAACAGAATTTATTTAAGTTGGTACTGCAGGTTTCAGGCAGGCCTGACTTAACATCGGAATACACTTTTGTTTATCGGGGCAAAGAGGTAGTGAATGTTAAACCTGATAGTAAGTATCTGGCCGGAATATTTGAATAATTCAAGATGAAATACCCAACCTTCAAATTGCAGCTGTTCCTTTTATTTTTACTTTCTATCGGGAACATAAAAGCCCAAAATGCTGATATAAAGTTTATTGATCGTTCTCCCGGTTACGATATCGCGGTTTACTATTTTCCGAATTATCACCATAACGATGCACGGAATGAACTGCGATACGGGAAAGGCTGGTCGGAATGGGAATTAGTAAAAAATGCCGTTCCCCGGTTTGAAGGGCAGCATCAGCCAAAGATTCCGGTGTGGGGATATACCAATGAGTCGGATCCAAAGGTTATGGAGATGAAAATCAATACAGCCTCGCAATATGGAATCGATGTTTTTATTTACGATTGGTATTATTACAACGATGGTCCGTTTCTGGAAAAGGGGCTCGAACAAGGGTTTTTAAAAGCGCAAAACAATAACAAAGTCAAATTTGCCCTGATGTGGGCCAATCACGACTGGGTGGATCTCTTTCCCAGAAATCCGGATATACCCAATGCTCCTTTGTTTTATCCCGGTACCATTACCCCGGAAACCTTTGACCGGATGACAGATTACATCATATCGAATTATTTTAGTCGTCCAACCTATTGGAAAATTGATGGATGTCCGTATTTCTCTATTTACGAGCTGTTTAAGTTTGTGGAAGGGATGGGCGGAAAAGAAAAAGCGCGGGCTGCCCTGGAAATGTTCCGCACAAAGGTAAAAAAGGCCGGATTCAAAGATTTGCACCTCAACGCAGTAGTTTGGGGAGTTCAGATTTTGCCGAATGAAACCGAATTAAAAAATCCGGCTGAACTACTTGATTTTCTGTCATTCACCAGCACCACCTCTTATGTTTGGATTCATCATGTGGGGTTGGATAAATTCCCGGAAACTGAATACCAGGAAGTGCAGGACAAGTATTTCAGCTATTGCGATCAATACGTAAAAACCATCAAACAGCCTTATTACCCAA
>CAIXKO010000900.1 GCA_903919925.1 uncultured Bacteroidota bacterium
GCCTTACCTGGGAATCGGTTTTGGACGCACCCTTGGATTGAAGAAAAAGGTAGGATTTGCTTTTGAACTCGGTGGATTTTACCAGGGTTCACCAAATATCACGATCGCAACAACAGGTTTGCTTTCACCAACTTCAAACCCCGATCAAAAACAAGCCGAAAAACTTGAGGGCCAGATCAATCAATATAGTATTTACCCGGTTATGAGGCTTTCGGTATCCTATAAAATTGTCAGCTTTTAATCACCTTTAAAAACACAAAAAAATGAAATCCAAAATATTCAGCAGGCTGTTTTCCATTGTTGGAGCCCTGGTTATCTTTATTAGTATTGCCGGGTGCAGCGATATGTTTAAAGATCCCTTAAAAGACAAAAATACCGGCGAGGGAATCACGGTATTACTGATCGACCGGAATTTTATAAACACAAAAATCGCGATCCGCATTAAAGATCTGGTTACCTCATCGGAATTCAATATTGAGCCGGTCGAGATTAAATTTGTGGGCAATTCCTCCGCTAATCTCATTAATTTTTTGGGTGAGAGAAGGAAGTCGTTTACCACCAGCAGTGGATTTGTAGAGGTTGGTTATGACCCAAATGTTCCGGTTAGCGCTCAAAGTCCGTTGGAAATGACAGTGGTTGCAATCAGCGAGCATTACATCTCCGCTCCACAGTTTCTGAGCTTTACAGCAGAAGGAAACAAGGATCTTACCATTAAGATGATCAAGAAGTTTTCTGGAAAATCAGCCAGTACTGATGCTTTCGATGAGCCTTATGATCTGAGCTATAATGGAACGCTTCATTCTGACCAACTCCTTTTTCTATCGGGATTGGATGGATCATCAACCGGAACGGATTGGGAATATTTAAATGTATACGCCACCACAGCTGCGGGTACCTTTTTGTGTAATAATTTGACCGACAATGTTATTTATTCCAATTACGGATGTTATTTTATGGGAATGCCCACCGGATTCGACTTATTGCCTCCGGTAACCCCTTTAAAAACGGCAAGTTTGCAGAACGGTGTTTTTCTGTATACTGCAATTCTAAGGACAGGTTTGGTCAAGTGCAGTCAGGGTTTGACTATTCATCTTGAAAGGGCTGATGGCGTTGCAGGTTCGGGCTTATTCGGCTATAAGATCACGTTTTCCGATGGATCTACAAAAACCGGCGATGTTTCCTTTACTTTCCCTTCCGGAGTGATGGTTGAGCCAATCTATTACCCATCTGCCAATGCTGCTGTAAAAGTGGAATTATTCGGCGATGCGCAGTATGATATTTCTGCTGCTGTGAATTTAGCCTCGGGGTGCGGTGCCACGGCTAACTTTATTGCCACACCAAAAAGCAATTTAGTGACGTATAAGTTTATTACCCAGTACAGTTGCCCAGATAGCCCGGTTGGCATGGGATTATCCATCATTGGTGAATTCAGGAAAAAAGGTTCAACGGGTGAATGGACCACCTTTGAATTTCAGGAAGGCATTTGTGAATTGCAGCTGGAGCCAAATGTGGAATATGATTTCAGGGTAAACCTTGATGCCAAATATTATAATTACACCCTTCCAACCGATGTTTCATTAGTTGAATCTTACCTGCGCGATAACCAGAGTATCGACTACCAATTGAGGATGCTTACGATTATTCCGGAAGGCAATATTGTTACTATTGTTGCTGATATCCAGTTTGGCCAGGGGGTGTGTGATCTCATCCAGTAGAAAGATTTAGGTTTAAACTGTTTAATTTTTGATATTTAATAAACAAAATTTACAAGATGGGCGACGGGGAAAATTGTTGCGAAAACACGGGCAAGAGCCGCAGGGATTCGGTTAACAGCGGAACCTCAGGAGCTGTTTACGGTCTTGGAATGATTGGTGCCGCGATTTATTTTATCGGGCATGCTGCCACATTTTGGGCAGGGGTGCTAGGTTTTCTGAAAGCTATTGTATGGCCGGTTTTTATGGTCATCCAGGCTTTTGA
>CAIXKO010000901.1 GCA_903919925.1 uncultured Bacteroidota bacterium
AAATCAACATTAATCAGGGCAGGTGCATAAAGGAAGAGCTTTCCGGGTGTAACAAGCTTATTATAGGACAAATCAATTATTTGAAGCAATTTTAACTCTTCTGAAAAAAACATCCGGCCAATATTATTGCCCGAAACATCTATTTCGATCAAGGATTGCAGCTTTCCACCCAAAGTTAGTTCGCTGATCCGATTATCAGACAAATCTGCCCGGATCAAACCCGTCGATTCCGATAAAAAATCAGACTCTTTTAAGTGATTACCGGAAAGATCCAGTCTGATTAAATTTGGCATTTCTAAAATCACCTGTGCATCAGAAAGATTGGCCCTGTTCAGCACCAGTTCATCGAGCAATGGCAGGTGCCTGAGAACATCGATATTTCCGACAACAGCATCAGAATATTCGAATTTCATCAAGTTAGTAAAATGGCCCAAAAAATCCAGTGATGCCAGCTCGGTTTTCCTGATTCTTAGTTCCGATAACTGACTAAGTTTTTCAAATGCTTCCGGATGAACAATTGACCGTCCGTTCCATTCAAGAATACGAAGTTCAGACAGGTTTTCCAAGGGCCCGGCATCAAGGGCGGGCCCCGGAAAACCATTAATGACCAACCGCTTAAGGTGATTGCATAGATCAAGTCCTTCCATGCTTGAAATCGGCTGATCAATAACTAAAGAAATTATTCTGCTTAAATCGCCTTCGCAAATCTGCAATTCCTTGGTATCCGACATCGCATATCCCAAACATCGAGTAAGCATTGAGTAAAGCATTGGATCTTTGATGGTTAAAGGTGCCCCCTCGCTAAAAACTTCCTCGGGTCCTATCCATCTCGATTCCCCTTCAGGATAAACAGCCGATACGGATACCGTATGTATCCCTGGAACCAATTGACTGATATTAAACAAGGTATCAGCTGTTTCCAGGTACAGCTTATCATTTAGGTAAACCCGGCTGTATATTGGTTGCTGACCCGATTCATATCGCCAGGTTACATAATTCTGACGGTTTTGCCTGATTTGGCCGATCTCCTCAGGAGGTTCTGGCCATGAAAAAGGTTGCAATTCGGTAAAGGCCTCATTTACCGGCAGCGACATCACCACATTCAACGGATAGTAACCATCACCATATCCATCCCAGCCGAGGTTAAAATGGAAAAAACCTTCCTGGTTAAAACCATCACATATAAAAGCATGGCCACCACCCGTAACTAAAACCGGCTTATATTCCAGCAAATTCTGAAAAAACACTTCTGCCCAGGATTCATTGGAAAACTTTGATTTCCTTAAAATAATTCCCCCGATATATCCCAGTTCATGAAAGGCTTCCAGGGTACTGTGGCTATTGGTGCTCGAACCCGATGCTCCATAAGTCATGTGAACCAAAATGCCCAGATCACTCAAAAAGTCACTGATTTCAGTATTGACCGTCATCGGGATGTTTTCCATCGCCGACCATTGATAGGGACCCAACTTTGCGCTTAACAGTCCATACTGTCCGCTATGGTACTCATGCTGCATGTCAATTGTATTAAAACCAGCATAGTACCTGATAATCTGCCCCATAGCAACTGCAACACATCCCACGTAAACCCTACCGTTGGGTCCGCGTGAATCCTTGGGACAGAAATAGTTAAAGTTTTTGCCTTGACCCCATTGCGTTTGGATCAGGGGGCCAATGGAACGATTTAATGACCTGGTTCCTTTGCTTTTTCCATTATCTTCGGCCCCGGATGTGATCAAAGCTTCTAAAAGTTTTGGCTGGTGGGCGGGAAGGCAGCTGTCTTCAAAAAACAGATTTTTTAAAGAGTATCCAACCAGTTTAAGTCCATGTGAAGTTTGGCTGATTATAACGAATGAAGCAGGTTTAAATCTTTCAAAAACAAAAACATTCTCCTGTTTGGTAATTCGGTCAAAATCAAAATCTTGCGCTACTTTAGCTGATTGAGTTTTTTGAAACCAAATATTCTTCGCTGCCTCTTTTATGGAATTACTCTGGGCACCAACATGACGATAACTGAAAAACAGGGGCACAAACGCAATGATCAACGAAATGATTCTGATTTTCATATCGATTTTATTAATCCGGGCTACATTCGTCAGGAGTTCCTTGTTTCTATAAGACTCTTTTTACGAAACCAACATTACAGTCCGTGTGCTTTTAGTTGGTATTTGCCAAATTCATCTTAGCAATTGAGATGTTTGGATTAATTTTGAAAAACAATTCTCACCAGTGACAATCTAACAACTTCTCCTATACCTTTGCCGGATATTTTTTTTGAAATGTCAGCACTCAAAATTGCAGTTATTGGATTAGGTCAGTTTGGCAGGGCAATAGCTACTGCACTTACTAAATGCGGTGCCGAAGTATTAGCCATTGACACCCGTGAGGAGGTTATTGATAATATGGCCGATCAGGTTAGCGCCGCCGTAGCACTTGATGCAACTGATAAAAAAGCTCTTTCCTCGGTTAATATTACTGATATGGATGCAGTTGTTGTAGCCATTGGCCAGGATATGGAGCAACTTTTACTAACCACCGTTCTCGTTCTGGAAATGGGTTGCAAACGGGTAATCGCCCGTGCAACCGGAAAAAGAGTCAGGCTGATTCTGGAAAAAATCGGGGTTCATGAAGTTTTGAGCCCGGAGGTTGAGGTTGGCCAAATCGTTGCCGAGCGATTAACCAATCCTAATCTGGTATCCTACTTACAATTACCGGACAATTACAGAATAGCCGAAATAAAAACACCTCGTCAGATTATCGGACGGACTCTTGGAAATGTTAACCTTCGTGAAAGGTACCGGCTATCACTGGTTACAGTAAAATCGATTAAAGAAGGCGAAAGTCATATTGAAGGGGTTGTTGATTATGAATTCAAAATCGACAGCTGCCATACGTTGGTACTTTTCGGACAAAATAAGGATCTTGAACGGTTTGTAGCCATCAATCAATAAGGCATTTAATGCTTTCAAGAGAAGATATTCAACAGATACGGGAGCGTATAAATCTCAGTCTTTTCTCCAGCAAAAATGGGATGATGTCTGTTCTCACCTGGGGAACATTCATTTTCTCCATCTTCGCCCTTTCTGCCACAGTCTATTATTATGGATTTCCGCAAACCCCGGACACGCTAAAAACCATTCAGCTCATCATTCGCGCCAGCATTTGGTTTTACATACTTAAATATCTGATCAGGGTTTTTTATGATTTTCATCCCGGGCATTTTATCCGGGATAACAGGATGGATTCGCTGGTTTTTGTTTTCATGGTCGTTGAGGAAATATTCTTCCTGATTTTCGGCCATCAGGCGATGAATGGCCTGTTTATGAAAGTTCTGCGCATTCCTATCGGCGATGTTTCCATTCTGGTAGTTCAACTGTACTTTTTTATCATTGTGGGTATGGAACTTGGAAAAGCAGCAGTGAAGATTTCCAAATGGAAAATTTCACCGGCTCGCTTATTATCCATTTCATTCCTTGGATTGATCGGATTTGGTGCCGGATTGCTGATGCTTCCAGAAATGACCACCAACGGGATATCACTCATTGATTCACTATTTACCTCTACCAGCGCGGTGTGCGTCACCGGATTGACCTCGGTAGATACTGCCACTGCCTTTACGCATAAAGGCCACTGGATCATTATGATGCTTATACAATTTGGAGGCATAAACATCCTTGCTTTTGCAGCTTTTTTTACGATTTTTTATCGCGATTCCTCCAGTATCAAGTACCAGTCCCTCATTAAGGATCTGCTGGACACCGATGAAATGTCGAAATCTCGCTCCGTGCTTCGAAGTGTTATTGTTTTCTCCGTACTGATTGAGGCAATTGGGATTGCGGTAGTTTACCTCTCCTGGGGTCCCACCGTGGTTTTCAAGGAAGGGCAAAGCCGTCTGTTCTATTCCATGTTCCATTGTATATCGGCTTTTAATAATGCCGGATTCAGCCTCTGGACCAATAACATGTTTGAAGATGGGGTCCGACTTTCGTGGGGAGTTCATGGCGTAGTTGCCCTATTGGTATTTTTGGGTGGAATAGGTTTTCCTGTTCTGCAGGATTTCACCACCGTTTGGAAAAAGACAAAGAATCCCCTTCATTTTAACAGATATTTGCAACCCAGCTCACGCATTGCCGTTCGTACATCATTATTTCTGGTTTTTGCCGGTGCTCTGGCTTTCTTTTTCCTATATCCGGTATATCCAAACGATGTAGGTACCGGTGGAAGAGTTATGCAATCAGTTTTTCAATCCGTTATTTCCCGTACCGCAGGATTCAATTCTGTTGATATTTCCAAATTCAGCGAACCGCTGATATTGATATTCTCCTTTTTGATGTTTATCGGAGCATCACCAGGATCAACAGGAGGCGGGATAAAAACAACCACCTTTGCGGTAATCCTGAAATCAACCTACCTGGCTGTGAGAGGGGCCAAGCATATTACCTTCCTTCATCGTACCCTTCGCCCCGTATTGGTGCAAAGGGCAATCTCTGTTGCCGTTATCTATTCCTGCTGGTTCCTGGTAGGCACCAT
>CAIXKO010000902.1 GCA_903919925.1 uncultured Bacteroidota bacterium
AAAGTGTATTTTGAATAGGATCTGATGGTTTGCGCAATGGTTTTTACTGCAAACTGGCTCCACAACGGATTGCTCTCCCTGGAATAAAATGCCATAGCCAGCACACGATTATTCTTGAAAGGAACACTCATGGCATGCCAGATGAATTTACGGGAGCTGGCAAAGGCAAAATCACGAACATTTTCGGCTTTGAAACGCCAGCTTTTCGACTGGGTCGATCTGCCTTTTTCAGTCGCAATGGCCTCATCTTCGGTTATAATGAAAACCGGCACGTCGGATATTTTTGCCTGTTCGAGTCTCTCTGCCATTTTGGGTGTCAATACCGTGCTTCCGTTCTGTAGTACCCCCGTAGCCGCCACGGTATGGTCGGCAGGAACGGTGATGGTTACATCAAAATTGCCAAATTCCAATGCGAATTCAGCATCGATAAACTGCTTGATCTGCCATCCCTGATCATTGAAAACGCACAAACGCGGATAAAACTGCGCAATGGCATAGGTGCATTCATCCAAACCGTTGAAGGGATCATAGCCCGACCGGCCTCCCTGCGTTTTCATGTTATTGAGGTTATATTCCCACTTAAGTTTCAACTGCGTTGATTTGCCGGGTAGCAGGGGATTATCCAGTAAAATTTTCAGTATCGTATGGTTTTTAACTGTTTGAAGATTAATGCCATTGCCGGTGGTAACCGCACTGATATGGAAACCACCATCAAACTGATTGCTCATGCGCATGATGGTTGATGCGGACTCCTGAGTTGCCATCCTGGAAGTTCCGATTTTACTCCCAAAGGAATTTGGCTCAAAGATATTCTGGTCGAGCTGGATAAAGAGGTAGCTCAGCGTTTCCTGGGAATTGTTCCTGTAGGTGATTACCTCGGTACCTGATACCGTCTTTTTTATCTCATCCAGTTTAATATCCATCAGGTAGTCCACCTGTTGCTGGAAATATCCGATGCCGGGGTGTCCGCTGGCTGTGCGGTACTGGTTTGGCGCAGGCAATTCCTGAGTTAACTGTCGGAATAAGTTTTTATTGATGTTATCCTGGGAAAAGGTCCTGGTTGGAAATGCAATGACCAGGAACAGGATGATCAGGGAAATCGACAGAAAAATGTTCTTTTTCATGTTAGGAATTATTTGGTTTTCTCAACTTTTACAGGGCCTGCATATACCGGTCCAGGAACAGCTTGATTCCACACACCCGGAATCCGGAAGTGAGGAGGTAGTCCTCGTTTTCACTGATAAGGATGAAGTTGGATTCGGTTTTCAGTGCCTTCACCGACTCTGTGTTTCCCCGTGATGGCTTTGCCCCTGAACCGAATTTAATTTCCACCGAGGCAACCGGCTTCCCACCACGCACAATGACAAGGTCAGTTTCAGCACCGTCGTGGCTGCGGTAGAAAAATGCCTGTTGATTAGCGGGCAATTGCTGGAGGATTTGTTCGATAACAAAGCCTTCCCAAGAGGCGCCCTTTTTAGGGTGGCCGAATAGCTCGTCAAGCGTTTGCACTCCTAAAAAGTAATGGAGTATTCCGGTATCGCGCAAATAAACCTTCGGGGTTTTAACGATCCTTTTTCCCAAATTGACCTGATAGGGTTCAAGAATCCGCACCAGAAAAGCCTCCTCTATGAAACTAATATATCTTTTCACAGTTGTGACACTCATTTCCAGGCTCTTGCTCAGTTCGGTAAAATTGAGCAGGTTCCCGTGGTAATGGGCCATCATGCTCCATAAATGTCGTCCGGTTGTGCGGTCGGCGGGAAAACCGAGACCCGGCAAGTCGCGCTCGAGGTAGGTAAGGACGAAATTCTCCATCCAGTCCTGCCAAAAATCCGGTTTCAGAAAAGCATCGGGAAATCCGCCGCGTAGCCAAAGACTGTTGATATCGAATCCGGTGGAAATTTCGGGTATCGAAAATCCTCCAAGCTGGTGATACGCGATTCGGCCAGCCAGTGATTCCGAAGTGTTTTTCAGGAGCGACGGAGAAGCGGGGCCCAGCAGTATAAAGCGACCGGGCCTCCTGTCCTGATCGATGAGTGCGCGTAAGACCGGGAAAAGATCAGGCTTTCGCTGCACCTCATCGATAATAATAATATGGTCCTGAAACTGCCGCAGGTAGGTCTCCGCATCCTCAAGCTTCACGATGTCTGCGTTTAGTTCAAGGTCGAGGTAGATCACTCGCTCAAAGCTCCGGCCTATTTCTTTTGCCAATGTGGTTTTGCCCACCTGCCTGGGGCCGATCAGGCCCACGCAGGGGAATCCATTCAGCAGGTGCCTTATCCGTGCTTCTGCGGTTCGTTGAATCATGATACGAAATTAATATTAAAACCGAAATTATAACATCAGATGACGAATTATCGGTTTTAATCGCAAAAGAGGAGTGCATTTCAAAATGTTTACCTGATCAAGCCTGATCTCGAAGATAAAATCAATATGGATAGGTTCATGGCCAATTCGATTACCAGATCGACCTTGATGGTTACATTATCAGGGAGGATGATCGAAGTAAAACAGTTTTTATGTGTATTTAAAACGATTTATTACACTGGTTTTCATTTTTATGATTACCGATTCCTTTAGTTTCTCCCAGGATAATTCAAGAGCCGGCAAGATCAGAATGTACCCTTTCCCAATGAATCCCCGCCAGCATCCCGATGATTTACGCCGGTAGGTTAAGCCACCGGATGCAGTAACATTTGGGAAGAAAATTCAGTTTATCGCCTTGCGCAGCCTGGAAGATGACTATTTAAAATCACTGGACCCCTACAAGGTAAAATACGAGCTGGGTAATGTTATATGGCCATCTTATTCCTTACCCCAATGCCCTATTTAATACGCACCACCCGAATTCAGGTAAATCATCAACGAATTGTCAGCGGGAGGCAGATCGGTCCATATACTGATACAAACCGGAGTGAGCCAGAAAAAATCAGGTCCTAACCGATTGACTGTCATGTTGATAGAATCCGCCTCGTGCGTCAGGTAAAGTTTTTCATCGCCGGCAAAATGAGCCAACATGGCATTTCTGACCCGGGGAGCAAATATGACGGCATCTTCGTAGGTGAAACTAAATTCATCATTAGATAATGCTAACAAGCTCTCTACGTTAAGATTAGCCCTTTGCAAAATATAATCCGAAAATGTTTGTCCCGCAGGTAACGGGTAATCAATATGGGTAACGTTTTTAGTTGAAATGATCAGGGCAGAATCCTTTAACCAGGTCATCATCCGGTACGGACAAGGGTAACAAACAGTAGAACCTGTTTCAATGTCGAATAAGAATTTTTTGCCCGATGTCTTTTTTACGATGTCAGTTGCGTGAAAATGTCCCGTAAACATGATACCTAATCCTGCGTTCATGAGCGAGTCCGACACCGCTGAGGAACTATCCACAACGAATCCTTTAAACAGACTCTCCTGATAGGTAAAATGATTAAGTACTCCGTGGTGCATCATCCCGAAAACCGTTTTCCCTTTAGCCTCCGCTTCGGCTAAACGTGCCTGTATCCAGGTCATTGTTTCCTCCCTGATACCCCCGCTTACCGCTAAACCATAAGAAATTCCATCCCAATATTTGCAGTCATCGATCGCAATAAGCCACAAGCCAGGCAACGGTTCTGATACATAGCTTAACGAGTTGGGGTCACTATAAAGCGCATCACTGTAGCCACAGTTTTCATAAATGGTTTTAAATTCTCCTGCATCTATATTTGGTACTTTTTGGGTAGTTGATCCAATGTACTTGTATGAGTCTATGCCATTTATATCGTGATTACCATTAATTACCCTCACTTTTATGCCTCCGCTGATCAACTGGGTAAGGTATTTGGAAACCGATTGGTGGCTGATCAATTCGCCATCTTTAGTTAAATCGCCCGGAATAAGTACAAGATCGGGTTTGGGATTTGCAGCGAGCAATTCTGAAACAAGCTCTTTCATGATCGCATCACTTTCGGCAAGGAGTTTCCCATCGCTTTTCAGGTACTCCTTAAATGCTGAACTGGTAGTGTCGGGCAGCAATGAGGGATCCATATAGTGAATATCGGATAGTAATGCGATGGTGTAACCAGTTTTATTATTATCATCGGGGTCCTTCCTGCAACTATAATTAAGTAGTAAAATAAAAATCATAAACATTAAAATACTTTTAAAGCTTAAATTTTCCATTTCTTTTCTCTTTAATTTATTTAGAACTTCTCCTACGAGATTATAAAGTTAAAATAAGTTTTGAAGATACGGGTTCCGGTTTGAAAACTTACCTTGTTCCAATGAGGACAGGCAAAGGAATGTGCTGTTTGTTCTGGTAGGAATCCTTTTCAGCGAGTGTATCCGGCAGGGTGTGGTTAATCAGCACGGGAAGGAGTGGCTGAAAGAACCATTGAACTAAATGCTTGAACCGGTTTATCACCTGATAAAGTCAGTATTTAAGTATATAACCGAAAAAACTTATAATAAATTACGGTTATATACCGAAAATCTTTACTTTTGTACAAAAACAGTTTGGCCATGATCAAACGGAAGCTGGAGTCTGTAATTGCGGATAGGTTATTTAAAGGTAAAGCAATCATTTTACTGGGTCCGCGTCAAACCGGGAAAACCACACTTCTCCGGGAGGTTGTGAAAGGCCTAAACCACGATGTTTTGTGGTTGGATGCCGATGAGCCGATTGTGCGGAATGAGCTTTCCGGAGTCAACATCTCAGGTTTAAAAAACCTTATTGGCAAGAATAAAATTCTGGTAATTGACGAGGCACAGCAAATCAAAAATATCGGTCAAACCTTAAAACTCATTACCGATCACATCAGGGAGGTGCAGCTGTTGGTGAGTGGCTCTTCAGCGTTGGAACTGGCTGAAGAAATTACCGAACCTCTTACCGGACGGAAGTTTGAGTTCTTTCTTTATCCTGTGTCGTTTGAAGAATTGGTGGATGATCATGGCTGGATTGAGGAAAAGAGCCATTTGCAACAACGCCTGATTTTTGGATCCTATCCGGAAGTGGTTTCCAGTCCGGATAATATGAAGGAGACACTGACATTGCTTGCCGGAAGCTATCTGTATAAGGATATTTTTAAATATAAGGATTTACGTCGGCCCGAATTACTTGAATCTCTTTTGCAGGCACTTGCTTTGCAATTAGGTTCACAGGTATCGTATCATGAATTGAGTCAGATCATTGGCGCTGATACTGAAACTGTTCAAAGGTATATCGAGCTGCTTGAGAAAACCTATGTAATCTTTCGCCTGCGTTCATTTAGCCGTAATCTCAGAAATGAGCTTAAAAAGTCACGGAAAATCTATTTCTATGACAACGGTATCCGTAATGCGCTCATCAACCATTTCAGCCCGTTTAACCTGCGAACGGATCAGGGAGCTTTATGGGAGAACTACCTGATAAGCGAACGGATGAAGTTTTTAAATTACAACGGACTGATTGCCAATAAGTACTTCTGGCGTACGCAACAACAACAGGAAATTGATTACCTTGAAGAATGCGATGGTATTTTACATGCCTATGAGTTCAAATGGGGAAATAATTCCAGGGCCAGGATTCCGCTGACTTTCTCAAATGCTTATCCAAGGTTTTCTTTCGATCTGGTAACGCCTGAGAATATGGATTTATTCCTTAAAGGTCAGGTTCATTCAGTCACAGGCTAGCACGGCGTTTATCACAGGCAAAAACCATCCCGGCGCGGAGCGGAACATTTTGGGGATCATCAGCGCCCCGGTATTCGTGCGTTGCCTGTCCCACCCAATTGATGATCCCGCCTAAACTTGCCTGCCGTAAACAAACTTCTGTTTCTCCTTTTTACAAATCAGCTGGATGGCCCATTTTCCGGTTTGTGCCGAGGGAGGAAGCCCTCCGCCGCCAGAAAGCCACTGGCCAGCCATATAGAAGTTTTGAAGCCTGGGAAGTTTCATTTTCAACGATTTCATCATGTTTTCTTTTGATGGCATAAATCCCTCGTAAGCACCATCCTTTACTCCCGTATATTTTACATCTGTTTTTGGTGTTGCCACATCAACCACTTCGATAAAGGCTGAAATTCCGGGAAATTCCTTCTCCATCAGCGCAGTAGCATCTTTCTCAATCTGAAGCTTTTCGGCTTTATATTCTTCCCCTTCCAGGTTTTTCCATAATTTCCAGGGACTTTCATACCGTAAAACGATGGTGGTTTTTCCTTCGGGTGCCATCGTTGGGTCGTGTGAATAATTCATGATATTGTATCCGCTCGCAAGCAGTGTTCGCCCGATCATCAATTCCCTGGTTAGCTTTACCGTGATCGGCTCTTCGGCTTTTATAGCCTTATTGATTCCGAACGAAACCTGAACAATGGGGGTGAAAAGTTCCCAGTTTTTATAGGCAAAATCAAATTCTTTCGATACATATTTACCTTCCAGCATTTGGTAGATGGTGGAATATCCATCGGCTGCGCTAATCACATAATCTGCCCCGATACGGGTACCATCGGTAAGAATAACTCCCTGAGCAACATCGTTTTCAACAATTATTTTACTGACTCTCTTCTTATAGGATAATTTTCCACCGAGGCTTTCAAACTTTTCCACCATGCGTTGGGCCAGCGGATATGACCCCCCGATGATATACCCGGCGTTTTTCTGATGAAACCAGCCGAGCATGAAAATAAAGGCCAGCGCTGAAAAATTCCGGTCGCCCCACATCGAGTATAGGAAGAATTTTATTTTTTCACTTTTAAAGTTCAGTTTATCGAAATATTCCTTGCAGGTGAGACGGCCAAATTTCCTGACCACGTTGGCAACCGGAAGCATTTGAGGCATGATCCGGATATAATCGGTCAAACTTCGTAATTCGGGAGGCAGGGAGAAAGGTTCCAGAAGAACACTTTTGCGCATGTCCGTACACATTCTTCTGATTGGGGCCTCATCTTCGGGAGCAAATTCAAGCAGGTACTTTTCCCATCGGTCGATATTTGCATATATATAAAACTCATTCCCATCCTGATCCATGATCTTCGAATGGATCTCATGGTTGACAATGATCGTTTCGCTGTTGATGACATTGGTTTCCTTCCAGATATCATGGAAGGCCCCTTTTGAGGTTCCCACCAGCCAGTGCAGGCAATAATCGAACCGGTATTTTTTGCGGTCCCAGGCAGTGCATTGTCCGCCCGCTACTGAGTGCATCTCCAGGATTTCGGTATCAAAACCGTTCATGGCAGAATAAATCCCGGCTGACAAACCGGCAACTCCACCACCGATAATTATGACCTTCTTCTTCATGTTGTTTCTATTTTCTGTCCAAAAGTACCAAGCGGCCAGGAAACCTGCAATTCAAGATCATGATAAAGCTCTTTACCTTTCAAGCATAATTTTTCTCACGCAAGTTCCTCCATTGTATGTAATCTTTACCAGGTAAACACCGCTTTTATACTGTGCAATATTCAGGCTGATACGGTTGGCAGGGGAGAAATTCTGTTGAAAAACCTCGGCCCCCAGCAGATTCAAAACGGTAACATTTATCTCACCGGGTTCTTCAATCCCCAGGTCGATGTTGACCTCTCCGCTTGTCGGGTTCGGATATACAAGAATATTCTCCATCGGGGAAGTTTCCAGGTTCTGAATGGGTTCCAGTATCCGTCCGTTCTTAACACCACAGTTTCCCCCTATAGCCACCTGTTGGGCAACCCAGTCTTCGGAATAGCTGCTCAGAGCGTTTTTGAAGCCTGTTGAACCTGCTGTTTCACTGATCCATGAGGCCATCATATTTGCCGGAGTGGAGCCGGAATAATCGTACCGCTCGGTCAACCCTGCCGGAGCCGCGAACGAGGTGCTGCTCTTGCTCGTAAAGAATCCGAGGATCAGCGTATTATCCGCATCGGTGGTAACTGATGGAGCCACCACGTTTCTGGAATGATACCCTGTGGATGAATTTACTGCCATGATCGGGCTGTCAGGATCAACTCCTGTAACCAGCGATATCCCAAGCGACCATTTCACTTTGGTTCCCATAGTGAAAGTATAGGAAGAAGGTTCATAGCTGCCGGCGATCTTGTAATAGGTAGCCAATCCCAGGTCGTCCGAGATATCCTTCCGCTGAATCAGTGTCCATCCGGCAGGCGGGGCAATGGTGAGCCACGATCCTTTCAGGTGCATCAGTCCGGCGATCATCAGGTCGCCTTCCATTTTGCCCGAAGGCCTGGAGGCGATTGCCGTTTTGCTTTCCCCTCTCGCTGTTGATGAGGATATCCATTCAGCCGGACAGGGCACCGGAGGCACTACGCTGCAAGCCGACCGTATTTCCACCTGACCGGCGACCCATGAATCCCGGCGACCGGGAATGGCGGTTTTGGCGGTGGCGTATCCTGCTGAAGGCTGTGTATACCAAGCCATCATGTTGGAGATTGAATACCCCG
The DNA here is from genome assembly GCA_903919925.1 of uncultured Bacteroidota bacterium. Lineage (GTDB taxonomy): Bacteria > Bacteroidota > Bacteroidia > Bacteroidales > UBA12481 > UBA12481. The sequence goes on from CAIXKO010000902.1 coordinate 8,394, forward strand.
GAGAGTCGTAACGCTCGATGGTGCCTTTAGCCGGGGTAAAGGTGGTGCGGCTCAGGTTGGAATAAAACGCAAGAATCAGTCCGGCATCATTGGCAACGGCGATTGCCGGTGCGGTAACTGACGCATAACCGCTTCCGGTGGCCATTTGGTGTGCACCAATCGGATTCTTTGGATCAGCACCTGAAATCCGGGTGATCCCGGCAGCCCATTCCACCTCTCTGCTTACACAGAAAGTGTAACTTGTTGGTTCATAATTACCTGCAACCTTATAATAGGTCGCTATACCGATCTCATCCGTTTTGTCTTTTCTTTCAATCAGCAACCATCCGGCAGGCGGTGTAATACTCAGGGTGCGGTGCTCGTCATTAAAGTCGCACATCAGGCCGGTCACCAGAAGGTCGCCCGCAGCTGTTCCATGCGGCTTGTTCACTTTTACCTGCGAGCTGTTTCTGCTGTAGGCATTGTTGTGCGATTCAATCACCGGAGCCTCACAGGAGAAACTGGAAACGGTTACCGTAAATGAACAGACAGCGTTGTTGCCCGCAGCATCGGTCACTGTATAAGTTACGGTGGATTCTCCGGAATTAAACGTCCGGCCGCTGGCATCTCCCGATCCGGAGGCTACGATTGTTGCACCCTCAATAGTATAGGCCAAAGAGGTTCCGTTACCGGTAACTGTTGGTGCGATTCCGTTGACGGTTGCAGTGGTGGCCCCTGCATCGAAACTGGCTTTGACATCTCCGGGACAGTTAACGGTGGGAGAAAGGTATAGCATCACATCGTTTCCATCGCCGCCATTATACTGAATGGAGAATGTGTAACTGCCGACGGTAATTTTCGATCCCTGGGCAAACTGGCCGGAAATAGCATCCGTCAGATCATTTTGTATTAGGGTAAATGAGTGGCTTGCAAGTGGGGTAAAGTCCTTATCTACTGTCAGATTGAGTGATACGCCCCCAAGCGTAACCACCCCGTTTACCAGGAACTGGTCATGTTGAGTGCAGGCGGTGGTGCCCAGGATTTCCATGTTCAGCCCATCGTTCCCATCGAGGGTAAGGTTGTTTATAGTTACGCAGCCGGGGCTCGCACCTGGCGACAAAATGATCCCCAAACCGGCAGCAGTGGCTACCAAATCTTCATCGTAA
>CAIXKO010000903.1 GCA_903919925.1 uncultured Bacteroidota bacterium
ATTATCGGTAAAGGCAGGAACCTGGTTGCTCAAATCCCCATCGGTGAAATATCGCGGCATCTTTATCAATGATGAGATGTGGGGGCTCAGGCCATGGGCTTTTCACACCTATGCTCCGGAAGAGGGACTGGGAATCGGGCCTAAAACATACAGTAAAATATTCGAGCTCCTTTTACGGCTGAAGGCAAATCTTGTATGGCCTGCTATGCATCAGCAAACCAGACCGTTCAATCAGTATGAACAGAATAAGATGGTCGCTGACGAATATGCGATCATCATGGGTTCCTCACATATCGAGCCCATGCTCAGGAACAATATCGCCGGTGCTGAATGGGACACGGAATATCCGGGCGAGTCATGGGATTATGTAAAAAACAGGGATCACATCTATAAATATTGGGAAGACCGCGTAAAAGCCAACGGGCGCTATGATAATTTGTATACCCTTGGAAAACGGGGGAAGGACGATGAAGCAGGGACCGATATCACGGTACCGGTTCTGGAACGCATTTTTGATGATCAGCGCAATATTCTCCGGAAGTGGGTGAATAAGGATGTATCAAAAGTTCCGCAGGTGCTGATCCCGTATACGGAGGTTCTGGGCCTTTATAATGAAGGACTGAAGGTCCCTGATGATGTCATTATTTGCTGGCCGGATGATAATTTTGGAAATATCAGGCAGTTGCCCGACCAAAAGGAAAGGCAGCGCTCGGGCGGATCGGGTATTTATTATCATTTTCAGTGGCTGAATGGTGCCACCACCGCTTACACCTGGACCTGCACAACTCCCTTAGCCCTAACCTGGATGGAGATGAAGAAGGCATACGATCACGGTGCTAACAAACTCTGGGTGGTAAATGTGGGAGATATCAAACCAGCCGAGATAAACATTGAGTATTTTATGCAGATGGCCTGGGATATTTCCGTGTGGGACCATCAAAACTCGAGTCAGTTTATTACGCAATGGGCAACCCGGGAATTTGGGAGTAAACAGGCCTCTGCGATCGCCGGGATCATGGGTAAACATTATGAGTTAGGTTATGCGCGCCGGCCCGAAAGCATGGTACTCTGGAACGGAAGGGAAAACAAATTGAACTGGGAGTGGTTCAGTCCGGTTAATTATGATGATGAGGCGCAGATCAGGCTTGATTCTTATCAATCCCTTATCAATCAAGTTGATGAAATATACGAATCATTACCTGTTGAATCGAAGGATGCCTTTTTTGAGACGGTGGTTTATAATGTCAAAGGTACTGCTCTCCACAATATTAAGGTGCTTAATGCGCAGAAAAGCATTGACTATGGCTTGCAAAAAAGAAGCAGTGCGGCCATATACGCAGCAAAAGCACAGGAAGCGGAAAATGGAATCAACAAAATGATCCAACATTATAACCGGGAGTTGATTACCGTGGGTAGCAAATGGGACCGTATGGCATCGCTACCCGGACCCTGGGGTGGACAATGGCAACAGTGGGACATGCCCCAGTTAAGTTTTTATTCCGGTGAGGGGGAACCCGCAATGCAGGCGGTTGCCGAAGGCAGTGATACGGTAAACCTGCCCGGATTCAGTGTTTATAATAAGGACCGGGGCTTTATTGATCTTTATAATACAGGCAACGGAGTGGTTTACTGGTCATCCAAGACGTCCAATGATTGGATACTGCTGAGTGAAACATCGGGAGTACTAACAGATGAAAAACGGATATGGGTTTCGATCGATTGGAAAAAAGCGCCCAGGGGAATGGCTGAAAAGGGTAAAATAACATTCAGATGGACCTCGTCGGCCGAAAATGAATGGACGGACTATGACCGGCTGTCCGATAAACAACGGGAAGCGTTCAGGAAGGGAGATTTGGCTTTTATTGAACCAGGCAAAACCCGTGAGTTTAGCCTTTCAGTTTTTAATCCGGTTTCCCCTGCTCCTGAGGATGTTAGCGGATTTGTGGAAAGCAACGGGTATATTTCCATCGAGGCGGAACACTTTTCGAGGAATATCAATGGAAAAGGGGCGGGGTGGAACATTATTGAAGGACTGGGCAGAACGGGGAGTTCCGTAACCGTGCTGCCATCAACGGTTGCCAGTATAAGCACATTGGATGAGATAGTTACCGAATCTCCCCGGCTTGAATATGACCTGTACGCCTTTACCACAGGAGTTGCCTCCTTACAACTGAACTGCATACCCTCCTTTCCGATCAACGCAGGTTATGGCTTGCGTGTTGCGGTGGCTCTCGATGACATTAAGCCACAGTTGATTGCGTACAAGAAAGGGAACCGGAGTGAGATGGATAACCTGATGACCCTGCAAACAGAACTGAATATTGAAAGAGCAGGTAAGCATATATTGAAAATCTGGATGGTTGACCCGGGTGTTGTGATTGACAAACTGATAATAAATACCGGTGGGGTCAGGAGGTCATATCTGGGTCCACCGGAATCATTTTTCAACCGCAGGTGATCTTAAAAGAAGAGATCACCAAGTTAGCCTTTAATTGTTATTTCTACTTGATTTTCAGCTTTGTAGGATCCTGTCTGCAATCCCAAAGAGTATGGACTATAATCATTTCAGGAGTCGCTTCATAAAACAAAATAAATTCATTAACTATTAATCCACGAACTGCCTCAAATTCAGTTCTTATGCCAATTTCTTCTTGCTTATTGAGAAGCGATAATTCCTTATTAAAATCTGAATAGAGCTTTTTAGAATAGGTCTTACTTTTATTGCGTTCAGAATAAAATTCAAGAATTATTAATAGTTTAATTCTGGCTCGATGGGACCAGACTATTTTCCGCTTAGCCATTTATTAAAATCTTTGTCCAGTTCAATTTGTTCAACGAAAAGTCCTGATTGAATTTCTTTTTGGGATTCAATTATTTCAAATCGTTGCTCAGGGGTCAGAGGAAGAGTCTGTGTTTGAGTCTTGGTGTCCAGAATAGTTTTTATAGCATTTAAGAATGACACGTCATCAATCTCTGCTATCCTGTTAATCAATAATTTCTTTAATGCAATTGTTGTCATGTTGCAATATCTTACTTTTTGCAAAGTTAATTTTTTTTTGCTCGTGCGATCTTTATAAACAATTCCCCTTCTTTTTTCGTGTTGAATTGCAATATTCCGGATTCGGGAAGTGGTGCATAACATCAATAATACATTATGGGTGAACTGGATACGGGAAAACTAAATAAACGAGGGAGCATCCCTGGCTCTGTAAATGCAGACCTCCGCCTATCGCCAAGATAGTACATAAAGCAGATAAAAGATTGCTGTGCTTTCGATTTGCTACAAGATATATTTATCAAGTTGAATGCTGTGTAATTGAACTTAACTTGAAATTTATAAATCTATGAAGCAAAAACTACTATTTCTTCTGCTGGTGGTGTTTTTTACCGGAACTCTTTTCGGACAAAACCGTCAGCTAACCGGAACAGTTACCTCGAAGGCTGATAATCAGCCAATTCCTGCAGTAACTGTGATTGTTAAAGGCACCCAGACTGGTACTACTACCGGGGGAGACGGGCACTTTGTATTATCGGTGAAAACTGGAGGGGTACTGGAGTTTTCATCGGTCGGCTATCGAAAAGTCGAAGTCCCGATCACTGCATCCAATACTTACTCAGTGGAAATGGAAGTCGATGTTATGAACATCGAAGAGGTGGTGGTTACTGCTCTCGGTATTTCGAGGGAAAAGAAAGCCCTTGGCTACGCGGTTCAGGATGTTTCCGGAGATGTGATTAAGCGAAGTGCGGAAACCAACGTGATCAACTCGCTCTCTGGCAGATCTGCCGGGGTATACGTGAATAGTTCCAACGGCAATGTGGGTTCATCTTCGCGTATTACGATCAGGGGAAATCAATCCCTTAAAGGAAATAATCAGCCTCTTTTTGTTGTAGATGGTGTACCTATTGATAACTCGATTGTGGAAAGCACCAGGGGTGGCTATGATTTTACTGATCTGGGTAATGGTGCAGCTGATATAAATCCTTCAGATATTGAAAACATGACCATTCTTAAGGGTGGGAATGCATCGGCACTATACGGATCAAGGGGTGCCAACGGTGTAATACTGATCACCACAAAATCAGGAAGTAAAAAGGGTTTTAATGTGGAGCTGGAGAACTCAACAACTTTCAGCCGGCCGTTGGTATTGCCTGATTTTCAGAACGATTACGGACAGGGCGGCGGTGGCCAGTTCTGGTATAAAAACGGATTGAACGGAGGGAAGAATGACGGTGTAGATGAGAGCTTCGGTCCGCAACTTGACTATGTTATCAAGCCTGAAGATATACAACCGGGTGGACGGATGTACTGGGCCGTTCAGGCTGGATTTCCGCAAACAGCGGGCCAGATACTAAAGCTCCCCCAATTTGATTCACCCATTGATGCGGTTACCGGACAGAGGACTCCCACACCTTGGATATCACATCCTGACAATGTTAAAAGTTATTATGAAACCGGTGTTACCAGGATTACCAATTTTGCTTTAAGTAACGGTGGTAAATGGGGAAACCTTCGTCTGTCGCTGACCAACTCAGATCAGAAGGGTATGGTTCCCAATACCTATCAGACAAAAAACACCATCAATTTTTCAGGAAATACCAACCTGACGGATAAACTCTCCTTTGAGTCCAAAGTTTCTTATATCAATACGGACGGAAACATGAACGGAGCCGGATATACCTTTAATAACGTAGGTATGCAAACGGTTTGGACCGCCAGGCAGGCCGACTGGGAGTATATGAAGACTCATATTGAAAATCCGGATGGAACCCCGATCAGCTGGATTAACAGATGGCATGATAATCCATACTATATGGCAAAATATTTCCTGAATCCGGAAACAAAGGACCGGTTGATCGGGTCCGCCTCCATGAAATATAAATTTACCGATTGGTTAAGCTTAACTGCCAGGGCAGGTACGGATTTTTCCAGTCAGCAGGTAGAATTAAAAAGATCTTATAACAGTATTAACTATCGGGAAGGAAGATATATTACTACCAACTATTATCGCCAGGAAGTAAATGCCGATTTCCTTCTGTTTGCCAGAAAAGCTGTTTCCAGTTCCATCACCTTATCAGGAAGTTTGGGTGGTAACATTATGAACAACAAGTACCACACCCAAAGTTCTGAAGTTGCGAAACTTGTTGTACCCGGTATTTACTCTTTGTCAAATTCAAAAGAGACCCCACTCACTACCTTTTACCGTCAGGAAAGGGAGATACAGAGCCTTTATGGAGCAGCATCATTGGAATACAAAGGACAGCTGTTTGTGGATGTAACAGGCCGGAATGACTGGTCCTCCACGTTACCGGTAAATAATAATTCCTATTTCTATCCTTCAATCACCGCCAGCTGGATATTTACCGAAACATTTAACCTGGATCCCAAGGTATTCTCATTCGGAAAAGTACGCTTGGGTATAGCCCAGGTGGGTAACGATGCGGATCCTTATAGACTGATGGCAACTTATGGTGCATCAACTCCTTATGGAAATAACCCTTTATATAGCCTGGGTAACACTTTGCCTCCGTTAAACCTGGTTAATGAGTTGGTTACTTCAAATGAATTAGGATTGGATCTCAGATTCTTAAACGGCCGTGTTGCACTTGACCTCACACTATATAAATCTATTGCCAAAAATCAGATACTCAGTGCTGCAATTTCCCAGGTAGCGGGTTATACATCACAGGTAATAAATGCAGGTCAGGTAAACAACTCGGGTATTGAAATCATGCTAAAGGGTAGACCGGTTGAAACACCTGATTTTTCCTGGGACATCATGCTAAACTGGAGCAAGAACAAAAGCAAGATCATTGCATTGAACGGTGACATCAAGCGTTTGGAATTGTATAAGACTGAAGGAGATCAAATCACTGTTGTGGCTGATGTTGACGGTTCTTATGGAGATATGTGGGGTACCGGGTTTGTATACCATGAAAATGGGAAACCCATAGTTGATAAAGATGGTATACCCATGACCAGCGAAATGAAAAAGCTGGGTAATGTTATGCCCGACTGGCTTGCCGGCCTTAACAACTCATTTAGCTATAAAAATATAAATTTCAGTTTCCTCATTGATGCCAAAGTTGGCGGACAAGTCTGGTCAAGAACAAATGCCGACGGTTGGGCTACCGGTGCGCTGAAAACCACAACCGGACTAAACGCCAACGGCAAGCTCGTCAGGGATCCTGTTGAGAGTGGCGGTGGTTATCTTTTTGACGGTGTGTTTGAAGATGGCACTCCAAATAATATATATCAGTATCTGGATGATTTCCGTTGGAACGGCTGGGCTGCTGGTGAAAGGTGGTTGTATGATGCAACCTATGTTAAATTACGGGAGGTTTCTCTTTCTTACTCTTTCCGCTTTAAAGGTAAAAGCACCGGGGTTGATGTCTCCCTTTTTGGAAGGAATTTAGCGATTCTTTATACGAAATGCGAAAATTTTGATCCTGAAGTGTCCAACAGGAATGCTACCATGGCCTCGCAGGGATCAGAATTTGGATCAAACCCATCTGCCAGGAATATAGGTTTCAGATTGAAATTTACATTTTAACGCTACGGATTAAAAGTCATAACATTAAAAAAACTTAGAAATGAAAAAATACATATTTCAGGTACTGCTCCCGGCTGCAATGATACTGGCACTCTTTGCCTGTACCAAAAATTTTGAGGAGATGAATACCGATCCCAACCAGCTGACTAAGGTGCCTTATCAGTCACTGATGACTAATGCTCAAAATAGCATTCTCAGAACCTATATGCCTAAACAAGGTGGCGTGGTAAGCTGGTCGCGCTATTATGTAAGGGATGTTTATGTTCATGGCGACCGTTATTCGGGTACCGGAGCTGATGAAAGTTTCTTTGGCGCTTATGCCGGTCATCTGAAGGATCTGCAAATTGCCATGAAACAGGCTGAAGCTGCCGGCGACAACAATTGGCTTGCTGTTGGTAAAATTTTAACAGCTTATGCTTACCAAAACATCACCGATTCTTATGGAGATATTCCTTATTCGGAAGCCCTTAAGGCAGATGACCCGGATAAACCCAATATCTTCCCAAAGTACGATACCCAGCAAAGTATTTATGCGGACCTGATCGTACAGTTAAAAGCAGCCAATGCGATGATCAACACCAGTAAAAATATTGGAACGGCTGACATTGTTTTTAATGGCAATATGCTGAAGTGGAAGATGTTTGGTAATTCACTCATGTTGCGTATTTATATGCGGATGTCACGTGTTGACGCTGCAACTGCAAAGGCTGGAATTGAGGAGATTGCAGGAAATCCATCCACTTATCCTGTGATTGATAGCAACAGCAATGCAGCCATTAAAAGTTGGTTGCCAAATGACGCAACCTACAGGAGTCCGTTTTATATGATTCCTACTCAGGCTGCCATTCAGGAAAATGCCATGGAAGCCTATTTGATTAACTTTTTAAAAACCCGAAATGACCTGAGACTCACTGTATATGCAGAACCTGCAGCAAGCAGCGGTGAATATGTTGGCCTGCCACTCGGTACTCTCGGTCAGAATACACCGGATCTTTCCTTGGAAGGGATAAAGTTTTTTCAGTCTGCAGATACCCCAACCCGTGTGCTGCGCTATTCGGAAGTTCTCTTTATTTATGCAGAAGCAGCATTGAACGGATGGAATGTAGGGATGACTGCCAAGGCAGCTTATGAAGCAGCTATTAAGGCTAGCTTTGATGAGTATGGTCTGGCTATCGGCAATTATCTCTCTGATCCTAAGGTAGCTTTCGATGGGGCAAGTAATCAGCGTGAACTGATCGGCGATCAAAAATGGTGTGCACTGTTTGCAGATGGGTTCCAGGGCTTTGCCGAAATCCGGCGTACCGGATATCCTGTTTATGTTGCAACAACAGAACCTGTTGGCGCACTTTTCCCAGGCAAGGGAGTTATTAAGAGATTTCCTTATCCTTATTCCGAAGCGATCAATAATCCTGCAAGTTTAGCTGCTGCACTGGTAGCACAACCAGGAATTGTAAATGAAAAGTTTGGTAAAGGTGTTTGGTGGGATATAGATTAACCGGTAGGGGTTGAAGATTTTCAACCCGCAAAATTGCAACGAATATTGGTAGGGGTTGAAGATTTTCAACAGTGGTTGGGAATTTTCAACCCCTACCTGTTAATGTTTTGATTCATGGTAAAATACTGTAAATTTATTGAACAATAAAGGTAAGATAATGCCCGGGCGACCAGCTACTGATGTTAACTTTGATATTCTTAATACAGGCAGAATCAGTAAGTTTTAATAAAACGTAATTATTGTTCTGATAATCAACTCGAATGAAGATTTCCATGAGGGCCTAAATAAAATTAGTTATGAAAGTGTTCAAGACTGGATCCTTACTTTTAGTGTTGCTCTTTACCGGCTACATTGCTAAAGCCCAGATAAATGACGACTGGACCGAGATTCAAAAAGTGCTGACAGATTGTATTGGTCTTTACCCGGGTGTGAACAACAATGTTGCCACATCCGGATTGCCTGATGGACCGCTGCTTGGGAATGGAACTGTGGGGGTGGTTGGCTCCTGTGATGCTACATGGGGCCGTTTTTATATTACGACCACTGATTTTTGGACGGGTGCCCACCTGAATGCGGTACCTCTTCCCATTGGCGGAATAAATATCATTGTTGGAGGCAATCCCGAAACTGGAGTGCAGCAGGAGCAGAATATGCTGAATGCGGAAACTATTACCAAATTCACCACAGGTTTGGTGGAAATGCACACATGGGTTTCTGCAACCAGTAATCTGCTCGTTAGCGAGATATTGACCACCGGCAAAATACCCGTTGATATCACCGCCGAGACCTGGGTCCACCTGTCCAACACGGCTAAATATCCGGTTTCAAATGGAGTGTCGGGGGGAAAGACCGGATGGGTGACGCGTGAAACAGAGAGCGGAAAAGAAATCGACTGGGTATGCCGGGCAGCGCTTGCCACCAGTATAATCGGGACCGATTACACGATGAGTACTTCCGGAACCAATACTGTTACAGCAAAGTTCACCCTGCAACCCGGTAAAAAAATATTTGTGGTTACGGCGGTGCACTCCGGAAAGAACATTACCGATCAGGTACCCGCAGCGGTTGCCGATGCAAAAGAAATAACAGAGCTAACGATCAGCGCATTACATCAGGCTCATCTGAGTTGGTGGAAGAATTACTGGCTAAAATCATATATCAGAACCTATGATCCCCAATTGGAGAGGTATTATTTTGGAGCCTTGTATGAATCGGCATGCGCTTATCGGGAAGGGAGTATCTGCCCGGGTCTTTTCGGGCCGTGGGTAACAACCGACAAGCCCAACTGGGATGGCAATTATACGCTCAGCTATAATCATCAGGCCACTGTTGTCGGATTTGCCTCCAGCAATCGGCCTGAGTTACTGATGCCCTACATACAGCAGCGTTATGATTGGGAACCGGAAGGACGGAGGAGGGCCCGGCGGGGGGATATAAATTTTGTTACCGGCAATCGATGGGGCAATAAGTTTAAAGATGGCATACCCGGCATTTTTGACCCGATAACCCAGGCACCCTGGGGGAATTCGGCCTCCGAGGACCTTTATATGGGCATGCTTGCAGGATCAGTATGGGGGGCGATCCCGCTGATGTGGTATTG
>CAIXKO010000904.1 GCA_903919925.1 uncultured Bacteroidota bacterium
GGCATTGGGATTGAAAACTACAATTGGTTACTGAAGAATGTTTATTTATCGCCTTACTCGTGGGAGCAGTGCATCACCATCACGCAGCGCGAATTAGAAAGATCGCTTGCCCTGCTTAAGCTCGAGGAGTTTAAAAACCGAAATCTGCCCCCTTTGCCGATCATTGATCATCAGGCCCAATTTGACTCATTGCACCTGGCTGGTCAGGAATGGCTGATCCAATTCATTCGGAATAATGATATTCTGCCCCAGCCTGATTTTCTGGTCACCAAGGGTTCAGGTGGCTGGAGCCGACCAAACGGGCGGAATTTTTTCGAAAACATTCTGGATCGGGATCCGTTGCCATTGTTACCACACGATATGGTCGGCCATTCTCCTGATGCACAGCGCGAAGAAATGTGGAACACCCCCCCGTTTCCAAGGGCCTATGATCCGTTTTATGTATCCGGCACCCGGGCAGAGGCGCTGGCAACGGGAATGGAAGAAATTCTGATGAATATGGGAATGCTTGATCAGAGGCCCAGGTCACGGGAATTAACGTATATGCTCAGAATTTTCAGGGCCATACGAGCATTGGCCGATCTGCGAATGCACAGTAATGAATTTACACTGGAGCAGGCCATGACGTATGCAATGAAAACGGTTCCCTACGGATGGTACAATCAGAACACCTATCTTATTTGGGAAGAGATGGACCTTTACCTTCGACAACCGGGGTATGGGGTTGGTTACCTGATGGGCTCTGTTCAACTTGAACAGCTGATTTCCAGGCAATCGATGAAACTGGCAGACAAATTTGAATTCAAAAAATTCATGGAAGATTTCCTGAAACCCGGGCTGATCCCGATTTCGATGATTGAATGGACCATGGAATGAAGTTGTAAAAAATTGTTAAACGCATAACTTTCTTTTCACGGCTGTGTTAAATTAAAAATAACACAAAAAAGCCATGAAGAAACTATTTACACTTATCGCGTTTTTCGCAGCATTAACCATTCAGGTTAACGCAACAAAACATACCATTTCGATCAGCGGATCAACGTATTCGCCAGCTCTGCTAACGGTGCACCTTGGGGATACCGTAACAATCAGTGGTTCAATTCCTCATCCGCTGGCCCAGGTGAGCAAGGCAACCTGGAACAACAATGGTGCCACCTCCTTGCCAGGAGGTTTCGGACCTACTACCAAGAGCTACACCTTCACCATGAGCACTTCGGATACCATCTATTATGTTTGCACAGCTCACGTTGACTTTGGAATGAAAGGCCGCATTGTTGTGGGTCAGTTCTCCGGAATCGATGACTTGCCATCCGATCGGATGACGGTATCCTTGTATCCGAATCCAGTAACTGCAACGGGCACCATTAAGCTCGGTTCGATCGGTACCAATCCGGTATCTGTGAGAATTTTCGACATCACCGGCCAGATGGAAAAAGACTTATCATCGTCATTAATCAATGTGGACGGCGATTATTATGCACAGTTTGATGCTTCCAGAATGACGAGTGGATTTCATTTTGCACTGGTATCAGATGGAAAAAGCAAAGTGGTAAAAAAGTTTGAGGTGATCAGGTAGACGGCAGCCATTCCAAAAATGGCAGCTTACCGGTAAAAAACAATCGGTTAAGGAAAGTCAATGAGATAATTATTTTAATTATTTCATTGACTTTCTTTTATTTATGCACCTTGGCTTGAATCGTTTTTGGTTTGTGTCAACCCCAATTTGTTTCAAAGCAATTGGATAGTAGTTTCAGGATCATGTTTCTTCGTAGATATTAATGAAAACCAATCTTTATGAAAGAAGTAGTCATCGTATCAGCGGTAAGAACAGCAATTGGCAATTTTGGCGGAGCCTTGGCCGGGATTTCGGCTACAGAGTTGGGAATCATAGCGGCTAAAGAAGCGATCGTCAGAGCAGGCATCAATCCTTCAGAGATATCAGAAACCATCATTGGAAATATTCTGTCCGCTGGTCTGGGGCAGAACATCAGCCGTCAGATTGCAATAAAATCGGGAATACCAGATACTTCTCCTGCCATGACGATTAATAAATTATGTGGTTCAGGACTAAGGGCGGTTTCCATGGCGGCTCAGTTTATCATGCTGGGTGATGCCGAAGCCGTACTTGCGGGAGGTACCGAAAGCATGTCGAATGCGCCGTACTTGTTAATGCAGGGCCGCAATGGTTTCAGAATGGGCCATGGTCAAGTTATGGACAGCATGATCCTGGATGGGCTCACCGATTCATTCAACGATTACCACATGGGCATCACGGCAGAAAATATTGCCGAAAGGTGGAATATCAGCCGGGAGGATCAGGACAGATTTGCCTTGGAGAGCCAGCATCGGAGTGAGGCAGCTCAGAAATCAGGACGGTTTGCAGAAGAGATTGTTCCGGTGAGCATTGCCCAGCGAAAAGGAGATCCCATCATTATAAATACGGACGAATTCCCCAGGCACGGTTTGACCATCGAAAAACTATCGGCGCTGAAACCGGCTTTTAAAAAGGATGGTACGGTGACCGCAGGTAACGCTTCGGGCATTAACGACGGGGCATCGATGCTCATCGTAATGTCGGGTGAGAAAGCCAGGAATTTGGGATTAAAGCCACTGGTTAGAATATTATCGTACGGCAATGCAGCTCTCGATCCTGCCATCATGGGATACGGACCGGTAGCTGCAACTCAGGCAGCATTAAAAAGAGCAGGACTAACTGTTGATGATATTGACCTGATTGAGGCCAATGAGGCATTTGCGGCTCAATCCTTAGCGGTTGTCCGCGATCTAAAGCTCGATCCGATGAAAGTAAATGTGAACGGAGGGGCCATATCATTGGGGCATCCGATTGGCGCTTCAGGAGCCCGGATTCTGACCACCTTGATTTATGAGATGAAACGCCGGGATGCCAACAGGGGCCTGGCTACCCTTTGTATTGGCGGTGGACAGGGAACCGCACTTATTATTGAAAACATCAAATAAAAACTCAAAATAAATCATCATGAAACAACTTGAAAACAAGGTTGCAATAATCACCGGCGGTGCAGATGGAATTGGCCGTGCAGGGGCCATCCGTTTTGCTGCCGAAGGGGCAACCGTCATCATTTGGGATATGAATGAAGATAAAGGCGCTCAAACAGTTGCCGAAATTGCAAATACCGGCGGGAAAGCGTACTTTGTTAAAGTGAATACTGCCTCCTACACCGATGTGGATAAAGCCACCAAAGATGCCATTGAGCAGTTTGGCCGGATTGATATCCTGATCAATAATGCCGGTATTACCCGTGATGCATCCATCCGGAAAATGACTCCTGAACAATGGCAGCAGGTTATCGATGTTAACCTTACCGGCGTGTTCAATTGTGCTAAATGCGTAAGTGCCGGTATGGTCGAAAAAGGGTATGGACGAATTATCAATACCTCGTCAGTTGTTGCCCTATATGGCAACTTTGGCCAATCGAATTACGTAGCCACTAAAGCGGGAGTTATCGGGTTAACTAAAACCCTTGCCCGTGAATTGGGGCGGAAAGGCGTTACCGTTAATGCCGTTGCACCTGGCTTTATTGCTACGGACATGGTTAAGAAAATGCCGGAGAACATCCTGAAATCCATGGAAGAAAAAGTTCCGCTCGGCAGGCTTGGCAAGCCGGAAGAAATAGCATCAGCCTATTTATTTTTGGCCAGCGATGAGGCATCCTACATTAACGGAGCAACAATAAGTGTGGACGGAGGAATTACGATATAGCAATGGCATCAACACAACAAGTCACCGGCGGAGCGATATTGATCGCGATATATGCAGCTGTTATCCTCTTTTTTGTGATTCGCGGAGCTTTGCGAACCAAAAACATCAGCGATTACGCGGTCGGGAATTTCAATTTTTCCCCTTTATTTGTTGGGCTATCCTTAGCCGCCGCCATGACGAGTGCGGCCACTTTTGTGATTAACCCGGGGCTGATAGCGGCTTATGGACTGAGCGGGGCGCTATCCTTTGGAATAGTATTCCCTATTGCCTCATTGATTTCACTGGTTGTACTAACCAAAAGTTTTCGCAGGCATGGCACCAATGTAAAGGCACTCACCCTGGCCAGCTGGATTGGTACCCGCTATAACAGTAAAGGTTATGCCTTGTTTATAGGTTTTCTATCGGTTTTGTTAATAACATTTATTGTGCTGATTCTGGTTGCCATTACCAAAGTGATGAGCCAATCATTAAATATCAGCGAATCCTGGATGTTATTTTTTGTGGTGGCTTTTGTATTTGGATATATGATGTTCGGAGGAGCCAATTCGATGGTCTATACGAATACGCTTCAGGCAATTGTGATGGTAATAGTGGCGGTAATTCTCATTTCATCGGGTTATCCATATTTAAAAGACGGATTATTCGCGTTTTTTGATAAGCTTGCCACGGTCAATCCCGACCTGGTTAAACCCACGAACCCGGGAAGTCCATTATTCCGGGATTTCTTTGAGATCATATTTGCACAGATTATTGTAGGAGTGGCAGTTGTTTGCCAGCCCCATATTATCACAAAATCATTACTTCTAAAAAAAGAAAGCGATGTTAACCGATATCTGGTATCGGCGGTTATCATTCAGGCTCTTTTCTATTCTGTGGTATTTACCGGATTATATGCGCGGTTAACCTTTCCTGATCTTGCTTCCAATGGAAAACCTTTGGGCATCGACGGTATAATACCTGCTTATGTAGTACAGGTTTTTTCGCAGGGATGGGTAGCAATCGGGATCGGGCTCATCGTTGTGCTGGGTTTAATCAGTGCAGGTTTATCCACTATTGAAGGTTTGATACAAAGTTTGAGTACCACCATTACTTCAGATATAATAAAGCCATTAATTAGAAAACAGGCAACAACTGATCGCAACTACATCATGATTAACAGAATTGTGATCTTTGGAATGGCTTTAGTTTCATTTCTGGCTGCACGTTCGCAATTACTCCACCCCAACCTGAGTGTGGCTATTTTTGCACAAAACGGTGTTTATTCATTTTTTTCAATTGCATTTGTTCCCATAGTATTTGGTATTTTTCTAAAGAGCACCACACGTAATACCGCCTTAACCGGTTCAATATCTGCTTTATTGGTTTATTTTTTGGTTTATTATCTGTTCCCCTGGCTGATACGGACTGCGGGAATTAGTTTAGGATTTTTTGACAAATATTTTATCGGAAAGGTTCAGAACCCGGCTATTGCAGCAGCCACTGCCATAACAGTTTCCGTATTAATTAGCCTGGTAGTATTTTATTTAAGCAGAAAACCCACACCGGAAAAGGAAAAGCTGACCGGAAATATTGCATAGTTATGACAAAAGACGAATTGATTTACCAGGAAAAGCTCATCAGCATTGAGGCGGCCGTTGAGTTAATAAAAAGCGATACGGACATTATTGTAGCACAATGTGCATCGGAGCCACAAGGTTGTTTGTCGAAATTTCATCTGGCAAAAGACCGGGTAACCGAAGTAAAAGTATTCTCGGTACTTACATTAAAGCCATACGATTTTTACATGATGCCTGAAATGAAAGGGCATTTTGAGTTATGCAGCTGGTTTCATGCCCCTGGATCGCGGGCGGCATTAAAAGCAAAAACAGGAACAGTTACTTATGTTCCAAACATGCTACACCGGGCTGCCACTGACCGCCTTAAGGTACGCAAACCTCACCTTTTTTTCGGAACCTGCACCCCACCCGATGAAAAAGGTTTTGTATCGCTTTCATTAGGAATTACCTATGAGAAAGATATTATTGAAGCGGCAGAAATTGTGGTACTTGAGGTCAACGATCAATTACCAAGGACCCAGGGCGATACCCATTTGCATGTAAGTGAAGCAACTTATTTTGTGGAATATTCGCAGGCACCACCTACCTTGCCTGCTCCTCAGCCCGATGAAGTTGCTTTGAGAATCGGCCGGCATATTGCGGATTTAGTGGAAGACGGATCCACCATTCAATTAGGAATCGGTGAGATTCCGAATGCAGCAGCGATGTCGTTACAAAACAAAAAGGACCTCGGGGTGCATACTGAAATGATGGTTGACAGCATGATGGAGTTGTATCAAATGGGAGTGATCACCAACAAAAAAAAGGCAATTCATAAAGGTAAATTCATCTGCACTTTCGCAATGGGGAGTGAGAAATTGTACCAATGGCTCGATAATAATCCATCGATTGAATTTTTACGTGGCAGGTATGTAAACGATCCATGCGTGATGAAGCAGAATAGCCGGATGGTATCGATCAACACCTGCATCATGGTTGACTTTACCGGGCAGGTTTCAAGTGAATCCATTGGTATTGAGCAGTATTCAGGTACTGGCGGGCAAACTGATACGGCTGTAGGGGCCATTGAGGGAACTGATGGATTGGGTAAATCCATCATTGCCTGCAGGGCCACTGCCCGCGGAGGGGCCATATCAACCATTGTCCCAACTTTGCCTGAAGGAAGTGCGGTAACGCTGCATCGCAGTTATACTGATTATGTGGTAACCGAATTCGGCAGCGTACGGCTGACCGGACGAACCGTACGAGAGCGCACAAAAGCATTGATTTCCATTGCTCACCCGGATTTCAGGGAAGGTCTGACCCTTAAAGCAATTGAACTTGGCTATTTATAGTGAAGTAAAAGACAAAGGCTAACACACAATATCTCAAAATGATCCCTCTAAAGATTCTTGGCACCGGTTTATACGTACCCGGAACGGCCATCTCCAACTCAGAGTTAAAAAGTTTGACAGGGCTCGATTTCAATTCAGAGAAGCTGGAATCCAAACCCGGCATTTTCAACCGGCATATTGCGCACCTGCGTGGGATTCCTGAGACTACGGCTGATTTTGCCACTAAAGCCGCTTTGAGCGCCATTGGTGTTGCCGGAATTTCAGGGGATGATATTGGGTTATTTGTGGTAGGCACCGATACGCCCGAATATATTTCTCCCTCCACCTCCATTATTGTTCAGGGAAGAATACAAAAGCAGGAAACCTGGGCTTCAACATTTGATGTATCAGCATCTTGTGCTAGTTTTACCATTGCTTTTGATACGGCAGCGCGGATCATGGCAACGGATTCATCCATTCAGTTTGCAGTTATTATCGGTGTTTACAATATGCCTGCCTACATCAGGCCCGACGATTCATTTGGGTACTCCATATTTGCAGACGGCGCCGGTGCGGTGGTAATCGGCAGAACAAGGGAAACCACATCAGGATACATTGGGAGCCAACTACTTACCGATGGCACTCAATATGACTACATTGGCGTATACGCCGGTGGCACCAAAATGCCGGTCACCCAGGATGTTCTGGATAACAAAAAGCAAGGGCTCCTGAGTTTACAGCCGTTGCCAGGCGATCGGAATGTAAGGCTATGGCCAAAGGTGGTAAACAAACTATTGACAAAATATGGTCTGAGTATCGGCGATGTCGACCACTTCATATTCACACAGATTAACCGGTCGGTCATTGCGGAGGTAATGGAAATTATTGGAGCTCCGATAACCAAAACCACTACCATTATGGATAAATATGGGTATACCGGTTCAGGTTGTGTACCAATGGCATTCCATCACGCGG
The DNA here is from genome assembly GCA_903919925.1 of uncultured Bacteroidota bacterium. GTDB lineage: Bacteria > Bacteroidota > Bacteroidia > Bacteroidales > UBA12481 > UBA12481. The sequence goes on from CAIXKO010000904.1 coordinate 7,587, forward strand.
TAAACGGAGGTACGATCAGGCGCGGCGATCGTGTTCTTTTCATGGCATCCGGTGCAGGACTGGCAGTAGGAAGCAACCTGTTTATTTATTAATTTCTCATCAATTTATGTCAAACGTCAGCGAACATAATTTTCATGCAGGCATTTTAGGTACAGGCATTTATATCCCTGAGCACCGGATGACTGCAGCACAAATATCGACAGCCACAAAAGGTTTATGGAGCGAGGAAGCCATTATAAACAAATTGGGAATTGTTGAAAAATCGATTCCCGGACCGGAAGATGGCACGCAGGAAATGGGTGCCCTTGCAGCCTTGGATTGCCTGAGAAACACGAATACCGCTGCCTCAGAAATCGACCTAATCCTCAGCATTGGTGAGGAATGGAAAGAATTCCCCTTAACGACTACAGGTATTTACATTCAAGAGCGTATTGGTGCTGTAAATGCCTGGGCAATAGATATTCAGCAGAGATGCTGCACCACCGTTGCCGCCCTCAAAATTGCGAAGGACATGATGTTTGCCGATCCGGATATCAACATGGTTCTCATTGCAGGGGGGTACCGGAACGGTGATTTCCTGGATTACACCAATGGCTCTGTTTCATTTATGTATAACCTGGCGGCCGGTGCCGGGGCAATTTTGTTGAAAAAGAATCTTGGCTACAACGAACTTCTTGGATCACATATGATTACAGATGGAACTATGGCCCGGGATGTTGGAGTTGAAATCGGAGGAACCGAAAAACCGGTTACCTGCGGAAATGTTTCGGAAGCATACTCTTCATTGAGAGTATTTGATGAAAAACATATGAAGGACCGTCTCAATGAAGTTTCCATGAAGAATTGGATGACTTGCATAGATCAGGCTTTTATCAAATCCGGGGTCAACAAATCAGAGTTGAATTTCCTTGCCTCATTACATTTTAAGAGGTCGGCATATTCTGGATTACTCGCTACTCTCGGATTAGTCCCGGATCAAACTATTTACCTGGAAAATTATGGTCATATCGGGCAGATCGATCAGATTCTATCCCTGCATCTGGCGAATCAGATGGGGAAATTAACGGAGGGAAGCATTGTTTCGATGATTGCATCGGGAATTGGCTATGCCTGGGGTGCGAATGTTATCCGTTGGGGAAAACATAAGGTCCAGTCCTAATCGAATATAATTAATTATCTATCTATCAACACTATTACTTAAATCAAAGAAACAAAACAATCTTAAGTCAACCCAGTATAATATTCAATCTCTGCTTAACTTTTTGCTCAAATAAATACTTTTAAAGCACTAAAATATAATCATTTAATCAAAACAATAACATGAAAAACAGAGTATTCTTTTTCTTGACCATCGTGATGGCCGGTCTTATTGGGATTTCTTCTTGTGTAAAAGATGAAAACCTGGCACCAACCATCAAGTCAGCAGTTGTTTCAACCGACAACAAAACCATTTTGGTTACCTTTTCTGAGGCAGTGTATGCCAAAGCCGACATGACCGGCGCAATTGATGCCACTACCCTTTCAGTAACTGCACCTGAAGCATTAAAGTTCACTTACACAGTTACCCACACAGCAGGCAGTTTGACTGCAACGGTTAATCTGGTTATCACCTCGATCATTCAGGGTACTGAAAAGTTCACCGTCAAGCCAGCCACTGCTACAGCCATTTATGACAATGAAGGATTAGCCATGCTGGTAACGGCAGCAATCGATTCCAACACAGCAGCAAAAGATCTGGGAATTATTGGGAAATGGCTGTCTGAAGGAGCCAACGTAGCTCCATTATTGGTTACATACTTCAAAGTATTAAAGGTGGAAGCTGAGTTTAAAACCGATTTTACCTACAAAGTTAACCAGTTTAATATTGGCAATACCACCACTACTCCTGACCTGGTATTTACCGGCACCTTTGCAATTGCAAAATCAGCAGTAGGGAATATCTGGACTATCACGTGTACTCAGGAAATGCCTTACGCAGCAACCGCATCAGGTATTTTTGAAATTAAAACCAGTCCTGAGCTCTTATGGTACGAAGTTGTTCAAACATCAGGCACACAAAATGTTCCACCAACGCCTGCAGCTGGTTTCGGCAGTTCAAATGGCGGCACCTTGGGCGTGTTGAATGTTCAAAAATTTGCACGTGTAATTTAGGCGGTCCAAAATTGTGATCCATGTATAAGATTACCATCGTTTTTCTGGCATCATTATTTGCAATTCTCTATCAATTGCCTGCTCAGACTGCGCCTGAAAAACCGGCAGCTGAAGCTAATAAATTCAATTTGTTCAGCAATGACATGCCTTATAATGCGAAGGCAAATAAGGAGTTTCAGTTCCTCGCTTTTTTCATCAATCAGGGAGTAAACTCGAACATGTTTCCAAAAGCCAGTTTGTTTAACGGGCAACTGGTGGGAAGGCTTTTCGGGCCAAACTCTTCAACCACTTCTGATAGCCTTAAGTCTAACTATTTTGAGCAGCGTATTATCCCATTTTTCATTTATCAGCCAAAATTGTTTAATGGGAAGGCAATTTTAAGAACATCGCTGGAAATTGATTGGACCTGGGGGGATCAGGCTTATGGAATGAGTGGCAACAAGGGAAGCGCAATCAATGCGGATGAAGTGAATATTCAAACGCAGAACATTGAATTAGAATTAATTCCCGCAAAAAACTTTGCAATCAATCTTGGACTGCAAAGATTGTTTGATACTCCATATAACCCTTACCGCACCATGTTCGATAAAATGGCCAGCACCGGTTACCGACTGGCTTATTGGGGCACTGATGCGGTTGGAATTTCTGCCAGGTATGATGGTGATTACCAAAAGATTAAAGCTGGCTATTATCTTCTGTATGAAAACAATACTGAAGGCGATGATGATGTTTTTTTAACAGAGTTGGTGTATCAGCGCAAACTGAGTTTGAAATGGAATGCCGGGGCGTCCATATATTATGTGCGTGACCGTGGCAAAGGGCAAGGGGGAGTATCGGTTTTTGGTGAAGGTTTAGCAAGCACACTGGCTGCCTACAATGGCGCCTACGTGTTCAACATGCAGAAAGATTATAAGGCAGATGTAGCATGGATGGGCGCAACTTTCAGCCGCAATCCCGATTTTATGCTTGATCCGTTGCAGTTGACCGGTTTTTTCAATTACAATCTCGGCAACGTAGTATCCAGGGTTGGCGATGCTTATCAAAAAACCGCCGGAATAGCCGGATTTGCCACAAATATCAGAGCCGCTTATCGATATGGCCGCACCCTGAATGATTACGTTTCGGCAGATTTCATATATGCATCGGGTGATCAGAATGGCATTATCGATAAAAAATACACTGGGGTCATTACCGGAAATACCTGGGGAATGCCAGCCAATATTTTTATCGGGACCGGTGGGTACCTGCTGTTTCCGCATGCAAATGTAGTGAACCGCTTTACCCCGGTAATTTCCGATATTTCCAATATGGGCTATGGATTGATGGGAGGCACTATAAATTTAGCCTATGATTTTATCCCGAACAGGCTGAACGCCAAAGCTGGAACAGCAATGGCATACAGTCCCGTCAAACCTCAGGGAGGCGGCAGGATGCTTGGCACGGAAATCAATGGCGCCTTATCTTACAATATCGGTCCATACATGAGTATTGAGATGCATGCCGCCTATTTATGGCTGGGCAATTTTTTCGACAGCCAGGATGATTCTCATGGTTCCTCGATAAACGGATATTCCGCAACACGGCCCGTTAATCCGTACACTGTATTTGTGGTTTATAAATGGCTAATGTTCTGATAATTCATTTAATAATTACTGAAATGGAAACTATGATAAAAATGAAGATCAGATTATTGATACCATTTATATTCTTGCTTTTTACCGCTTGCACACCCTATCAGAACCTTCCCAAAATCAGCAAGATGAGTGAGTTAAAATACGATTTCCCTGTGCATTATGCCGAATTAAGCAAAGGGATCAAGCTTGCCTATATTGATGAAGGGAAAGGGGCTGAAACGATCATTATGATACATGGGTTGGGCAGTTATTTACCGGCATGGAAAAAAAACATTGGTGAACTGAGCAAGCATTTCCGGGTTATCGCGGTTGACCTTCCCGGATATGGTAAATCATCGAAGGCTCCTCACAGCGGGTTAATGTCATTTTATGCAGGTGTTATTGCCGATTTGATCACTAATTTGAAATTAGGTCCGGTTAATCTTGCGGGCCATTCCATGGGAGGGCAAATCTCACTGGTTCTGGCGCTGGAAAAACCCGGATTGGTTAAGAGGCTGATACTGGTAGATCCGGCAGGTTTTGAAGCCTTTCATGCCGGCCAAAAAAACTGGTTTAAGGATGTTATGACCCCGAATCTGGTTCGATTGACCACTGTTGACGCCATTGAAACCAATCTGGCAAGCAATTTTTACCGCATGCCAGTTGATGCCAGGTTTATGATTGAAGACCGGATAGCGATGCGCGATGCCGATGATTTCGAAGCTTATTGTTTGGCAGTTGCCCGCTCAGTGCACGGCATGGTAGAGGAAGCAGTTCTCGATAAGCTCCCGGAAATCAGGATACCCACGTTGATATTTTTTGGTGAAAACGATATGCTGATACCAAACCGGTACCTTAATCCCGGCTTTACCCGTAAAATCGCTGAAACCGGTGCAGGCTTGATCAAAGGCAGTAAGCTGGTGATGGTTCCCAAATGCGGGCATTTTATGATGTTTGAGAAACCGGAAGTGTTTAACTCAGGCGTTTTGGACTTCATTAGGTAGCATCAACCAAATAGCAAAAAGATGGAGATGGGAGCTCAAATGAATGGCTCCCATCTTTTTTTGCCGTATTTTCAACCCAAAATCCGATTTATGAGGTTGAAACTTGCCACATTCAGCGATTTTGCCAATCAGCTTTATCCGCACGAAGCCGATTATCTGGCAAGCATCCAAAATTTCAGTAAAGGAATTAACAGCCAGATAATCAATACTATCAAATTCAATAGTCATAATCCTCAGAAGCCCAGGATATTTGATCCTACCATTGATAAGCGCACCTATTCTTATGTTAAAAGCTGGATTGTTCAATCGTTGGACAAGGCGGATGTGGACAAATTCTTTGAGTGGCTAGCCTATACAGAAAAACAAGTAATACTCGATTCCATAACACCAGACGAGGAGAAAGAAATTCTGTCATTCATAAAAACCATTGGTCCATCGCAGTATTTTTTTCTTCGTTTTTATGAACTGCTTCAGTATTTCAGGGATTATCTGCTGATCAGACTCAGAAACCGGATATACAAACCTGTTAATGATTACTTACAAAAGCATGAAGCTGCCTATCATCATGGTATGGCGATTAATATTCAGTTGAACCAGGCAGCGGAAGAAATCATCAGACAGCATGAAACACTTGATGCAGAACCAATTCACTACAGCGATTTCTTAAAAACCACTTTCAGCAATCCCAATTTGGATGGCTATACCCGATATCGCGCAGCGGTAAGGCTCACCTTCCTTTATTACAATTATCGTGAATTTGAAAACCTTAGGGTGGTATATGATGAGTTAGACACGCTGTTTAAAACAGATGTCTTTTATTCAAAACGTATACTCGCAAATTACTACTCAAATAGGGCAATGATGCACAGCAAACTCAATGAATTAGGGCTAGCTGAGCAATACGGGCACCTTTCGATCCGGCAAAAAAACAGCGATTATTTGTTTTACCTGGCCAATCTTTGCGGGGTATTGCTGCGAAGCGGTAAATATGAGAAGGCCCTTAAACTCATGAGTTCATCGATTCCGGAATTAAAGAAAACCAGCAGTTTTTATAATAAAATCGGATTTGCCAGTTTTTACACCCGAACGTTGGTGTTTAATAAAATGGCGAAAAACGCCGTCAGTTACGCAAGCACATTCCTGGATGCCTATAAAAAGGAGATTTTCGAAACCCGCTGGCATCTTTTTTTCTCTGCCTACCTGCAGGCACTGCTGAACGCTGAAAACTACAGCCGGCTTTTATCGGTTGCCAAGAGGTACAATCTTTTGGCTCTGGAGAAAAAAATCATTGATAAAACGGTTTACATGCCTTTGCTTCTTTGGTATAATGAGGTGGCACTATACATGGAAGGCCAGCAGAGCAAAGAGAAACTGGTGGAAACTATTTTGTCATCAGCCCGGATGTTGCTCCAGAATAAATACAAAGCCGGAAGAATTTATGAATTACTGGAGAATCTATCAGATTCCATTCCTTCAGAGGTTGCAGTTATCCGTCAAAAACTTTGTGAGGTTCAGAACAATTAGGATTAAAACGATCGTAAATTCAGACGGCGGAGTCTTTTGGGATGGTAAAAATAAAGGTACTTCCTTTCCCTTCTTCACTCTCCACCCAAATCTGTCCATTATGTTGTTCAACAAAATCCTTGCAGATAATCAGTCCCAGGCCAGTGCTGGGTTCACCATCGGTTCCTGGCCTGCCGGTTTGTCCCGATATCTTAAACAACTGATCCACCAGCTCTTTTTTCATGCCGATGCCTGTGTCACGAACTCTTATTTCAATCAAATCTCCTTCCCGTTTCCTGGCTGACACATCTACATTACCTCCTTTTTGAGTGAATTTTACCGCGTTTAGCACCAGGTTACGTAGAACAGTCTCAAACATTCGCTTATCAGCAAACACCTCGAGATAATCCGGAATCGTTATTTCCATTTCTATATTCTTGCTGTGTGCAGAATCCCTGGTTAACTGAAGGCATTCCATAACCTGAGTTGCCAAATTGAAAGTCACTGGGTTATAGCTGAACATTCCCCTTTGCATACTTGCCCAGTCCAACAAATTATCCAATAACCCATAAAGGCTTGTAGCTGAATTATTCAGCAACCTAGCCATTTTTTCAAGCCTCTCGGGCGGCAGAGTTTTTGCATCCTCGGCCATCAAACCGGTAAGGCCCATAAACGACGTAATCGGACTCCGCAAGTCATGCGCAATAATGGAAAAGAACTTGTCCTTTTCTGCAATAAATCCAGATAGTTCTTCATTCTTCGCTTTTAGAGCCGCAAAGTAGTTACCTGACATTTTGAAATATTTATATATTCCCACAATTCCTAATACCAAAATCATCAGGTGTGCCAATGAAAGATAAAAAATCTGACTTCTGTTTGATGCCGAATAAATGGATGATGGAAATGAAATGCTTATTCCACCCGGATATCTCCTACTTTATAACTTTGTATTGCATGGCATTTTAAGCAACTTTCTTCGGTTATAAGCGGGGCCATATAACGATATAGTGATGAGGAATCATTTTCCACCAGTTCCAGAAATTCTTGTTCCTTATTTTCGAAGGCCAAAAGAGCTTTTCTCTCCCAATCATCGGGTTTGTTTTCCGGACGGATAGGTTTCAGGCTCGTTATATGAAATTGAAGGTCATTTTTTGATTTATTAATTTCAGCGATTTGCCTGGTCATAAAGGACGGATTGACTTTGGTAAGTTTCATGCCGTTAATAGTTTCAATGTCCCTTAATGGATCATTTAAGTAAGAATTTGGCTGGGTTAATGAATCTATTGGTACATAAACACCCCCATGTAAAGAATTCCAATTTCTGGTAATCACAATTTCATCAAAAAACGCTTTGGCTTTGTTCCCAACCAACTTTAAGGTGTGGGATTCAACTATATAATGGTTCCAGGCGAGCGACAAAGCAATAACCAGTATCCAAAGGGATGAAATAATTATTAGATGCTTTGTGTTCATAAATCTTCTTTAAGCAAGATTATTAAAATTTCTTTTCATTATCGGGCTATCTGAATCTTAACTCTTTTATTTTTTATCTTTTCATCCGAAATATTGAGTAAAAGGTCATCTATCCTATCTCTTTTAACTGCGGCATAAGAAAGGTTATCATTTACATCGATTAAACCCAATTCATCTTTTTGCAATTTTCCGGTTTTCATAAAAAACCCTGCGATATCCATTTTATTTATTTTATCCTTTTTACCGGCCCCGATATAAACGGTTATCCAGGGAGGATTTCCAGGTGGATCAAATTCGGGATTAATAGTAAACACATCCGGAACCTGAGAAATATAATCTGGAAGTACCTCATCTGCTGATACAATAATAAATGTTGTTCCGGTAGCATTCATTCGGGCAGTGCGACCATTACGGTGAATAAATGCATCGCCTTTTGATGGAAGATGGTAATGAATAATATTTTTAATTTCCGGAATATCGAGACCCCTGGAAGCCAGGTCGGTGCTGATTAGGAAGTTATTGCTGCCATTACGGAAGCGGATTAAAGCACTTTCGCGATCGGGCTGCTCCAATCCGCCATGGAAGTATTCATTGATTACCGATTTACTGCTCAGGAATTGGCTAACCCGCTCAACCGATTCTTTATGGTTACAAAAGATCAATGTTGATCCGCTGCCCAAATTACCGATCAACTTATATAGTGTCAGCAATTTATCGCGATCTTCGGAAACAACCATTTTAACCGAAAGATGATCAATTTTATCCTGATCGATTGAAAAATTGAGTTTTGACACCGTTCTTAATCCAACAAAGTCAGGAATATCGATGGATTGAGTGGCTGAGGTCAGGATGCGTTTTCTTACTGATTTGATTTTGCGGATAATAAATGACATTTCTTTTTCAAAGCCAAACTCCAAAGATTTATCAAATTCATCTAAAACCAGATTATAAATGGAATCGATATCAAAATTCTCCCTGTCGATATGATCGGCAATACGGCCAGGAGTTCCAATCAGGACTGCTGGGGGCTCGGACAGGTTCTTTTTTTCAATGCTCATAGAATGACCGCCATAGCAGCAATTCACCTTGAATCCAGTGCCTAGTGTCCGGAAAACCTGTTCAATTTGCAGGGCAAGTTCACGTGAGGGAGCCAATATCAAAGTCTGCACTTTATTCAGGTCCGGATCCAATTTACGGACCAGGGGAATCAGGAAGGCCAGGGTTTTGCCCGATCCGGTTGGAGCAACCAGTACCACATCGCCTCTTTCCTCAATAGCCTTAATGGAAGCCAATTGCATTTCATTCAGCTGTTCAATCTTTAAGTTGGCGAGCAGCTTGCTGATGGTGATTTCGTTTTGCATTCCGCAAAGGTAACGCAATGAGGTGAATTTAATTACTTACAATGGTTAATGGCTCTTATCAGGCATAAGCGCCTCAAAACTACAACGAAGAGAGTAGCCCAGGTTATCCGTTAAAACCAATGAGTGCTTACCGGGTTGCGGCTGAACGGTCATTTTGTGTATCACAGAGGTCACCCCGAGGTACTCTTCATCGAGATACCAGAATAGTTTTGAAGACGGATCGCGGTGGGTAGCCTCAAAAATCACACTCCCCCGGGCGGAATCTCTTTCAAGTGGCACGTACAGCTTATCACCCGGATGGGGATAGATCAGGTCGAAAGGCAACTCGGCATCTGAAGGTTCGCACCCTGGCATCCACGGTGGAAGTGTTTGATAGAATGGATTTTTTGCCCGATAATACCTGGCCATTGCGGGTGGAAGAACAAACCGTGACGAGGTGTTTATCCGGGAAACAGGGTAGCATTTACTGTTCACCCTGTACCGGCCGGATTCATCCAGATTTACCGGTACATGATAGGGGCAAACCCGGGTCTCCATGCATTGGGCCGGAGCCCAAATGGTATCCGGATCACCACAATACCTCGATGCCCTCATTCCGGATTGCTTGCATACCGGCACCGCGGTTAACTCCTCCCAGGGAACTTGAAACCAACCACCATGCGGCAAAACTCCAAACAGATCAAACATCACAGGAGCTGCCACCTGGTAACCGGTAAGCCCTGTGCGTCCCTCGCCATCAGCATTTCCAACCCACACGCCAACCAGAAAATCACGGGTCAACCCTACCGCCCAGGCATCGCGAAAACCAAAACTTGTTCCGGTTTTATAGGCTATCGGGGAGGCCGACATATAAGATTCCCAGCCAGCCTCCGATTCAGGCCGTTTTACGTTACGCATGGCATCAAAAGCAAGATAAACAGAGGCCAGACTCAATAGGTGCTGCTGCTTTCGGGGAGGCTCTGCCATTTTGCCTTCCAATTCAATATTCAATTCACCAATCGCATAATCGGGAACGTTACGGTGCGTTTCGGATTCAATCAGCGTTCGGGCCCAGCCGCTGTAAATTCTGCAAATATCCCATAGAGTGATCTCGGCACCTCCTAAAATAAGGGACAACCCATAATGACTGGAAGAAAACGTTAAAGTTGGCATCCTTAGTTCTTTCAGTGTATTATAAAACCGGTCGAGTCCAAAATCGCGCAACATCAAAACCGCTGGTATGTTCAGTGAGCGAATGAGTGCCTCTTTTGCCGGCACTGCTCCATCGTATTCCAGACTGAAATTTTTTGGAGTAAAGCTCTGGATAGTTACGGGAATATCCGGCACCAGTGTGTTTGGCAAAATTTCTCCTGCATTAATCAGTGATGCATATAAGATAGGTTTCAGCAGACTACCGCTGCTTCTGGGCTGCCTGATAACATCAACCATCGGACTGTTCCCGGGTGAATCGCCACCGGTATTACCAATGTATGCCAGAACCTGGCCGGTGGGATTATTCAAAATGATAACAGCCATATTATGTATTTGATTACCGCTCAGCCTTGCAGAATGTGTGTTCATGATTCTTTGCGCAGCCTCCTGATATCTTGGATCGATAGTGCTCCTGATGACATTTCCATGACGCGTTCCGGCCATCCATTCAGTAAAATGACCGGCAATATCGGGTAATGGAAAAGGTTTGGCAGGAAGATCTTCCGCTATGGAAAGTTCATAATTCATGCTATCGATCCGACCTCTTTTCAAAAGAATGGCCAGCAACCGATTACGCTTTTGGCGGAGGGCCTCACGGTTTCGGCCAGGGTAAATAAGTGAAGGAGCGTTTGGCAATACGGCCAGAGTAGCTGATTCAGCCCAGGAAAGATTGGAAGGACTTCGGCCAAAATAGCGCCACGATGCTGCTTCCAGTCCAACCACGTTACTACCAAATGGAGCATGGGAACTATATAGCCTGATTATATTATCTTTTGATTCAGAACTTTCCAGCCTTACTGCCATAACCATTTCAATCGATTTTTGCCAAAGATTCCGTGGTTTAGCCCCTCTGGCCAAACGTATCACCTGCATGGAGATAGTTGATCCACCGCTTACAATTTTATGATTTCTGATATTCTGTCTGATTGCCCGACCCATAGCAAGCGGATTTATTCCAGGATGCTTCCGGAAATGCCGGTCCTCAAATTCAGTGATGCAAGTTTCAAATTTCACAGGAACACTATCGACTGAGGCAAACCGCCATTGACCGTCATCAGCAATCCGGGCACCAATGAGGTTTCCGCAACGATCATAGACTACCGTACTGGTAGGGGAATCAAACAATGGATTGGGCAGGATAAGCAGAAAACCACCTCCCACCACCAACAATACGGACACGATCAACCAATTGCGGAGCCGTACTTTTTTTATCCAGGAAACTATCCTGTACGGCTTCATTTGAACACCTGCACCCACTGACCTTTAATTACAGCAGAAACTTTCCGGTCATACATATCGCCGCACTGGAGGGCAGGTAGGTAGAACTGACCTGTGTAGGCAGCATTCAGCATTACCTCATAAGTAACAGACTGACCCTGGGAAAGAGCAAAAAATGTAAAAACACGATCGTCACGTACGTCGCGGTATTCATAAGGGCTTTCCACTACAAAACTCTCCTGGTCAGTAATCCGGTAATTGACAATTTCCCAGCCTGAAGGAAAAATCTGGCTGAGGGCCATCGTTGCATAATTGCCATAAGTACCTGGATTTGTAATCGTTACCTTAGCTTTCAAATCGGTTCCCTGCTTCAATTGCGATACATTCAACAGATTGTTACGTAAATCAAGATACTGTATTGACGCCCTGAGGTTGAGTGAGTTATCTTCCTCCTGCCCCATGGAAGGCTGCCCAATAGAGGTAACGGTTACATACAGTTTATCTTTACCCGTATTCACTACCCTAACATTTCCCTTGTCGCCCGTTGATGGCAAGCTAATTCGGTGAACTGCTTTTTTTGAATCGATTTCTGTTTTCTCTGATCCGCTAAAAAGGGTAAAATGCAGATTGCCCGGATTTTTCCTTTTGCCGGCGAACTCAGCAATAGCATACAAACAATAAGCCGCCGTTTGAGTACTGATCTCGCCTTCCCGGAGGTCTTTTGCAATTTTCCCAACCAGGTCAAATGCAGCCTCCTCGCGGCCCATAAGATTTAAGGCATTCAGAACGATTGCTTCATCGCGCAAGCTGGAACCGTAAGTACTTCCGGGAGATGAATAACGATTAACAGGAGCTGAGGCTAAATTCCGAATCAGTTTTTCAGCCACCTGGCAGCGGCCAATCAGGCAATATGCTGAAGCCAGCATCCATGTGGCAGTGTAATCAGGGATAGGGCGCTCTACCATCCGGTTCATCGCGCTCAGGTTTGGCTGGCCGCCCAGGGCCAAAGCAAATAACCGGTATGCCTGCTGCAATGGAAAGTCGGTTTGAAACTCTCCTGTACCAGCAGGATCAGATGAGACTTTTGACTGATAGCCAACCAATTTCTTTTTAAAACCGGACGGCAACAGGTAGCCCTTTTGCTCGGCTAATAATAAGAAATGCATGGCATAAGTGGTTCCCCAATAAGATGTTGTTCTGCCACCCGGCCAAAAAGCCAGACTACCATCGGGTAATTGGAATTTTGTGAGTGATAGTATGGCTGCCGCAACATTCTTTTCCACCTTTTGCTGCTCCAGTCCAGGCATCTCAGCCAGCTGGTCCAGATAAAGCTGAGAAAAGGCAGCTGATGTTGTTTGTTCCACACAGCCGTAAGGATACTGAATCAGGTAACCAATATGCTTTTCAAGATCGAATGATGGGAGAGTAGCTACTTCGATAAAGCTTTGGACAGATCCGGTGGCACCATCAAAAACCGGAGCCAGCTTTTCTTCCTTGCCAGGCTCGACCACCGATCGTGATAAGCGGGAAATGGTTGGATTCGGATTTTGAACATCCAGTTCAATTTCATGAAAAGCGGTCTCTTGTCCAGAAACAACATCGATCCTGATTTTAGCAACTCCCGGCTTGTCAGTTGCTTTCACACTAAAAGCAGTCATTACCTCGCCAATTTTGGAGATTGCCAAAGTATTCCGCGAGGGTCCGGCCAGTTCCAGTGATCCTTTAACGGTAATACTCACTTCGGCGCTGGTTATCTTATTATCGAGAGTAAAAATACTAACCGGCACATCAACCAGTTCCCCGAAACTAAGCTTGCGCGGCATAGTAGCCAACACCATCAGTGGTTTTTTAACAGGTGCAGCTGCTTCGGCAGAGCCCCAGGCTTTACTGTTTCCGGCAACCACCATTGCACGCACTGAACCCACGTAATTCGGCATCTTTAAAGTATGCTTGTTCACTCCTCCTTTTTTCAGGTCGAAAGGGCCGATAAAAGTAATGACAGGTTTAAAACGGTTGGCTTTCTGATCAGAGGGATTAACCAGGCCACCATCGCCGCCGATGGCCAGAACACTCTCGAGTCTGCCACCGTAAGCCCCTAGAACATCACTGAAATTATCCCAGGTTTTTACGCCAAGGGCTTCCTTCCGGTTAAAGAAGTTCCAGGGATCGGGAGTCTTAAACCGGGTGAGGTTGAGCAAACCTTCATCCACCACGGCCAGGGTATAGGTCATGGCTTTGCCGTTTTGCTCCGATACTTCCAATCCATAATCCTGCTCGGGCCGGATTTCAGCCGGCAGCCTGATTTTCGGAGCCAACCGGCTTTCCGGATCTTCCACCATCAGCGGGATTACCCCATACAACCTGATTGGCAGATCGTTGGAACTATTAGCATGCGGTTGTATTAATGTCAGGTAAACATATACGTTTGGGGTCATATCCGGGGTGATATCCAGACTGAGCCTGGTTTCGCCTTTATTAGCTTCCACCCATCGGGTTTCCAGAACTCGTGTCCCCGATTCAATGGTTAACAAAGCCCTGGAGTTCTCCATTCCCGGAAAAGTGATCTGTGCTTTTTCACCTGGATGGTAAACTTTTTTATCTGCCGAAAAGCTCAGAATTGCAGCACCCGACGGGTCTGCCCTGCCGCTTCGGTCGGCCGATGAAGGCCAGTCAATATAAATAATTTGCCCCGTGCTATGCCCTTTTTCCGGATCGGAAACAATAATCAGGTAACGTCCCCAATCGGGATAATCGACCTTAAAATTAAAGCTTCCCTTTCCATTTAGTGCACTAAAAGAAGTTTCCTGAACCATAAATTCATCTTTTCGTCCGATATAGGAAGCCAAATTCTCATCTGAAGCTCCCCACCACCACCTCCATTCAATTTTGTAAACTCTGGCTATCAACTGATTAGCCTTAGTTGGCATGCCTTCAGGGTTTACTACTACCACTTCTACCGGGATATTCTTTCCGGTTTCCAAAAACTGGCGCGATTCCGTAATTCCATTGACTGATATTCCAACATACCGGTCGAAAGGAGAAAAGGGAACAGAAATCATATCGGCACTGAAATCACCACCCTGCTCAAAAACGCGGCTATTGAAAATCGCGTTCAACATACCCGGGGAATCTCCGGTTGAAGTGAAATCTACCGGAAAGCTGACATAGCCATCGGCATCTAAAGATCCATCGAAAGCCGTTTCCTCATAAGAGTTAAACACCTTGGACGGATCCTCAAAAACATAATCGGCGTAACCGTTAAAAACGTTGGGTCTTTTGGTGAACCGCACTTTGACCTCGGCCCGGAGATTTCCGGCTGAGGCACCATGAAGCCAGGCAGATCGAAACATAGCTTTCTGCCCCGGCTTTCCGGAAAGTAAAGGACTATTGGTAAAATCGATATTGATCTTCAACCTGTTGGGTTTAATCATTTCTACTTTTACCTGTTTCTCAAAACGTGTACCTCCCACCTGAATTACTGCCAGCCAATTTCCGGTAGCATCATCAGGGTTGGTAGGTGTTGCAAAACAATAAAATCCATTTTTACCCAAAGTTTTAACTTGTTTTGAAACCTGCTGACTCTTTGAATTATATAGTTCGAAAATTACCGGCTGATCATCCGGAAGTAGCCTATCCTTGTCAGATAAAATGAAGGACATGAAAAGTGTATCGCCTGGCCTCCAAACATCCCTTTCACCATAAAGAAAACCCTTGATGCCTTTTTTTACTTCATCGCCGGAAACGTCAAAACTACTGGCCGACAAAGAAGAACCGTCGTCAACCCTCAGAAATCCTGTTTGATCCCCCACTGATGCTTCAGCTAAATAAGGCACCCCATCCGGCGTAATCTCGGCAATTCCATCACTATTGGAAGTCCCGGAGCCCAATAACTGCTGCTGAAAATTATATAGTTTTACCTCTGCGCCTGCCATTGGTTTGGCCGTTAACAGGTTTGTAACCACAGTCGTGAATTTTCGCTGGTCATAAGATTTAACTACGATCCCCAGATTGGTAGCCAGGATATTTTTGCTGACAAAGCGCTCCGGATTATAATAAGAAACATCACATGGATTATCCCGCTTTTCCCAATCATATCCCTCTGGGAAGTAATCCTCATAATAGTAACCATCAGAATCCCAACTGGAAAGATAAGCTTCATCAAAAGTTTCCAGAAGGAAATAAGACGAGATATCGGCAGGGGGAGCATCGGAACAATTACATAAAGCAAAAGGCAGACGGAACTTAATGTCAACTTTATAAAGTGCCTTGGGATCTCTTTTAACCAATGGAGTCAGGTCGATAGAAAATACATTCCACTGTTGAAGGTCGATTTCAGGGTTAAGGTCAAGCCGGAGCGTTTTACGGTACACCGGACGGCCAACATTCTTAAGATAGTCGGATGAGTTAAGTGTATTAAACTGAAAGAATTGTGGCAAAGTGTTGGCATATATTTTATAAACAATTATATCCACCGCTCTTAAGCTAACTGCTCGAAATGGTAGAAACAATCCTTTTGAATCAGGCATCAGGCTTCCTTTTCCAATAAACTCCACTTTGGGTGAGAGTGCTTCCATGGTAAGCATAAAAGTTGCTTCTGACTTAAGAACATTCCCCTTAATGCTTCGTATCCCACTTACAATTCGCAGTTGCTGTTCCCCTGTCATCCGCACTTTTGGGTAGGCAAAAACCGAGTTATTCACTCTTGAGATCCGCAGTTCCTGATTCTCACCGAGGTTGATGAGACCTTGTAAGGATTGGAAGGGATCAACCGGATCTGAGAAATCAATCCGTACGAACTGTTCCTCACCCTGTTCAACCTTGGCGCCCAGGACCTTGAATTCGTTTTTTCCCGGAACCTCGATATCAAAACTGCCAGATTCCTTTAATTTCAACGAGCTTCCATCCCATTTCAAGGTCAGGGAATAGGATTGATCTAATCGGAGCAAGCTATCGATGCGAAACTGGAAAGTAGTTCCGTTGACCTGCTCTAATCGGACCGGAACCGGGTTTTGTGAACCGGTTATTGCAAAAATCCTAACAAAATCATCGGGGTTCATTCGATCGGAGCACAATATTCTGCCCTCATATTTCAGCATATTATCCTGATCATATGCTCCATAAATCATACTTCCCTTTGATACAGAAAAATTTAGTGCAACCACTTCAAATTGAAAAGAATACAAACCGGATTTAACCTTTTCTCCTAATATGGGTAACAAGTTGAATTCAGCACTAAACCGGGTTCCGTTTTTCAATGGTTTATCGGGTCTGAATTCAACAATACTGTTTGCGATCAGAAATGTTTTTCCCTTTATCGAGGGCGAAAAATTGAATAGCTGCTCTTTGATTTCCTCGCCTGAGCGATATCCTTCAACCGGATTGACCAGCATAACCTGAATAAAATCCCCTGATCCAATCATTCCCGAGGTATTCCCCTGGATATAAGCAGAAAAAGCTTTAGTTGACCCGACTTTGCTATTGTCAGCTTTTTTCCCGCAGCTGGCAACCAATAATAGCAGGAGTACTAAAATGGATGAACCTTTAAAGATTTTCATGGTATGATGTTTTGCGATAACAAAATGAGCACAATTTAAGATACAAGATAGAAAAAACTATACAATTACTGTTTCATAAAAAATGAGGCTCCAATGTCGCCGGGAAGTCATGGTTACCCTTTTTGTTCATGAAGGCACTTATAATTGATCAAAACCAATCCGGGAAGCTTCGCAAATTTAATAAAGTAAAAGTTGGTTAGAATGCGTAACTTCGCATAATATAAAAGATTACAATGTATTTAGCCCCATTGAATTACGATCGGTACTTCAAAAAAGTTTTTTCTGATACCAGGATCGCCAAACGGTTTTTAGAGGATTTTTTTGATATTGAAATAGACGAACTGGAACTTCTATCGTAAAAGCATAAAATTACAGATGACGCCTCGGCTGTTGAATTTGACTTCAGGTGCAAAATCAAGGATAACTTTGTTATTATCGATATGCAGCAATGGTTCAAAACTGATATCGTCAAGAGGTTTTACATGTACCATGCGATGAACGTGGTTTTGCAACTGGAGAAAATGCCAGGCAAAAGCATCGGTTTGGATGAAAACAAAAACACGGAATCATTTGAACAGCAGTCGTTCTCCTCATTCACGGTGGTGGATAGGAAGAATATTAACCCATTGCCGAAACCGGCTGCTTATGGCCTGTTTTGTGTGATTTCAGGACCGGCGATGGTACAGCTTCATGAATCATGCATTTTGCAACCACTTCAGCAAAATCCATAACCGGGATTTCGGAAACCGGAGCCAATGATTTCTTGCACAGTGGACAGGCGGTGATCAGAATATCCGGGTGATTAATTGATAGCTCGCTCACTACTCCACGGGCAACAGCCCGCCGGGTGGCCAAATTCAGTCCTGGTGCCCCCAGGCTGCCCCCGCAGCAAAGTCCTTCGATTTTGGGTGTAACGTCAACCTGGTACAGCTCTGATATTAACTCCCTTGGTTCCCTGATAACACCCGTTCCACGGCCCAGCTCACAAGGTTCATGATAGGATGCCGCAAGCTCTTTCTTGTCCACTTTGATCCTGCCCCACTCCATGAGTTCCAAAATATATTGGGTATGATGCAAAACCTTGATACCAGGTAGTGTATAATCCTCTTTAAACATCCGATAACAAATTGGACAGGAAGTTACCAGCAACTCTGCCCCTGAAGCGAGGAAATCTGCATGAAGCTGCTCTTTTATCCTGGCAGCTCCTGCTGACTGCCCGGCCAGTTTTAACGGTCTTCCACAACAGGCACCACCTTCGGAGTCATAAAATTGCCACGATGAACCGGCTTGATTAAATATCAGTGTCATTGAGCGGATAATCGTCGGAGTAAGATGCGTCATGCAGCCAGCAAAATACAGAATCCGGCGCGATTGCCCGTTTCGTCCGAAATGGCCATAAGTATTTGCTTTTGAACCTAATGCAATATCGGAACGATTGATTTGTCTTAATGGCATTAACTCCAATCCAACCGGACAAACCTTTTCACATCGCCCACATTGCAAACAGTCCCATTGAACCGCAGAAGGTTCATGGTGCCTGATCGACTTGATAAAGTAGTTACTTTGAATCGGTCGTCCGGGCAATGTATCTGTCAGCTGGCAAGGATCTATACAAACTCCGCACGCCGAACAGGAATGTACCGACAAATCAGTATATCCT
Source organism: uncultured Bacteroidota bacterium (assembly GCA_903919925.1). Lineage (GTDB taxonomy): Bacteria > Bacteroidota > Bacteroidia > Bacteroidales > UBA12481 > UBA12481. The sequence goes on from CAIXKO010000904.1 coordinate 26,316, forward strand.
GGTGAAGATTTGGACACCCTGATTCCATATTTTCGCAGGAATATCAGTACGGCTTCAGAAGGAATATGGGCATAACGGGTAAACGGAAGGCAAAAAAAGAAAAGCATCAATACCAGCGAATAGAACCACCAGAATGGTAGTACAAGTGGCTCTGGATTTATTACTAAAGAGAGAATGTGTCCGAAAGTTCCGGTAAGAAAACTACCTGTGCCGTTCGCTCCGCAGGTAGCGCTTTCCGCAAGCAGGCGAATAGGGAAAATAAGCCATAAGGCAGTTAATGCAATCCGATCAACCGGACGCTGTTTGGTTGTATGCTTTAAACCTAACCAGGTTGAACGGAACCTCTTTATGATAGCCAACCCCAGTCCGCTCAGGACTATCAGTAAAAAGAAATCCATCCAGAAAGCAAAACCAGGCATATAAACCGATTTCGGAAAAGTTGGGCCCGGATCGAAAAAACGCCAAAACACAGAAACATAAATCGGTTTAAACAATCGTCCTGAATAATAGACTGACTCAATATTGCCTACTAAAATCAACATAAACCAACCAAATGCCAGGCTGGCATGCATGTATCCCAACCGTATATCGACTCCGAAAATTCTTTTATGCAAAAGTGATTCCCTGATCACTTCACCAAGCGCTTTCCAAGTTTTGCCGGAAAAGATACTGCTGTTTAAAAGCTCCTTATCATCCTTTGAAAGACCTTCTATCCAGCGGATAATTTTATACAAAAAGAATATCCCGGTAAAGGAAAACCCAATAGTAAAAAGCAGAACAAAAGGATCAAAGGGATGGAATACCTTCTGCATGGGGTTTAAGTTTTTGCATGATCAAAATGGAAAGGTACCTGGTAGGTATTCCGCGAGGACAAACAAGCTGACATTTTCCGCAGAGAAAACAGGATTGTTGAGCTTGATAATTATCAGCCCCTGAGGAGGATGCCCGTAAATGGTAATAAAAATCGCGAAGGTTAATACCGGCTGGGCAGGTGGCAGAGCATGATCCGCAATTCAGACAAGCGCTCCAGGCACTGACCAATCCTGCAAGATCATCAAAAAAGGAGGTATCAGCGTGATCCAAATCCAGTTGGCGTCCAGCCTGGATGGTAAATCCAAAATTCTTTTTACCGGTCATTTCTGGTCATCTGTTTTTTAAATATTGCCACGCTTCCATAGCTGCTGATCGGCCTGAGGCACTAGCCTCGGGGATACTCATTGGACCACAACAGGCTCCAGCCGTGAAAACACCGGCTTGCCCAGCTAAACGGCTGCCTGAAAATGTTTTGGCCATCTGGAAAAAGCCGGTATCCAAATCAGTAACCTGGTGATTATCAACTTGAATTTGAGAGCACGCTGGTACCATGCCCACCAACAGCACCAGCCAGTCAACTGTTAATTTTAAAGGCCTTGACATGAGGGTATCTTCAGCCTTAAGAAGTATTTTATTTTGCTGATTTTCTGATGCTTCCGAAACCCTACCCCGAATAAACCGAACTTTATGCTTTTCCTGGGCCTCCCGATAGAGTTCCTCGTAACCAGTGCCGAAAGCACGAATATCAATGTAAAAATTTACGACTTTGCATTGCGGAAAAAGTTCCTTGATTTCAATAGCCTGCTTGATTCCTGTGATGCAACATAAACGGCTGCAATAATTGATACCAACCTGCTGATCACGTGAGCCCACACAATGAACGAAAGCTATTGAGGAAGGATCGGCGCCATCGATCCGCAAATCAAGAGAATTGTTTTTAAGAATCCGTTCCAAATCGGGCGAAGTAACAACCCGTTTATAGATGCCATAACCAAACTCTTCTTTGATCCGGGCATCAAAAAAATCGAAACCATTTGCTATAATGACAGAATCTGCAACCCCCACTTGCTCTGTACCAGAAAACAATGAAAATTGTTGATTATCTTTTTCTATCCGGGCAATTTCAATTCCAAAATGTTTTTTAACAGGATTCGTTCCGGTGGTTCCGATAAAATCTTCCAGTATCGAAGCTGCTGACTCCCTACCTGGAAATAGTTGATGATAGTTATTTAATTTTCCGCCTGCTCCGTTTTCTTTATCGTACCAGTCAACTTCAATTCCAAGAGCAGCAGCAGCCACCGCAGCAGAAATTCCTGCCGGGCCAGCTCCAATCACGGCAATCCGTTGGTGGTTATCGTTTAACATACATGTTGGTTAATCATTTCAGGATCACCAATTAAAACTCCCTGTTTATCGGCATACTTCAATTCCGGATTGTAATCAATTCCGATTTTGTCCAGCAAAGCCTCTACTGGCACCTGATGCGTTTGCAATCCAATTTCCCATGGGTCATAACCCATTACAATTCCTGCCAGTTCCTCATGGGTAACCACCGGAATTTTAGAATCATCAGCTCCGTAAGTTGCCCCTTCGGTTTCTTCCAGTGTGTATTGCCAGCGATCCAGAAACATGGCGCAGCCAGGGCAATTGGCAACAATCAGATCGGGCTGGTAAGGCTGCATGGATTCCAGTTTGATTTTGGACTGTGAAATAGAGTAACCGCGATTGGCCTGAACGAGGTAATTCCGGAATCCGAACCCGCAGCAATGCCGTCTTTCCGGATAATCAACCGTTAATCCACCCCATGCGGTAATCAAGCCGGCCAGAACCTGCGGAAACTCTGACCCTCCGACACCTCGTTCCGGAAAAGTTTTTGCGTAATGGCAGCCAATATGATCAACCACACGGAGTGGCTCACCTGTTTCTTTGTTTACCAATTTGTAACGTGCAATTCCGGCGATCTCATTGCGGTATTTGTATAAAATATCGGATGCATGAACCATATTGGCAGGCTCGGTAAATACTCTGCCGGTTGCCTCTGCCAGGTATCCGGCAATCTTTTCTTTCAGCTCTGGCTGGTGCTTCCACAAATCAATTATCTCAGAGTAAAGGCCAAAGGAAGTAACGCAGGAGGCCACCATATTTTGGTATGATTTCTCCTTCATCAGGGCAAATTGCCTCGCCACAACAGTCATGGTAGTCTCCAGAGGAACTATATCGGTGTGATAACCGATACCAGTGCAGGTAGTATGATCGGCATCCTCAAAAACATTTTTTCCAAGTTTATTGCGAAGGATATCAATAAAAATATTTTCAGCTCCGGGGAAGAAATTTTGCCTGATACAACTCCTCACATAGAAGTAGTTATCATCTGCAATATCCTTTTGGTAATCTTTCCAGTATTTTTTCACAATTTATTATGCTTTTCAGATTCCGTTTCAATAGTATTCCAAAGATCTTTGCAGCCTGAGACTTCAAATATGCGATCGAGTTCATCGAGAGCCTGGGTGCTGATTCTGCGCAATAATCCAGGACCGGCCTTATCATATCCCTGGTCAAAACGACCGTATACCTGATTGGCGTTACCCGACATCCAGGCCCAAACCGGACCTTGCTCCGGATGAGTAACCGGATCTACCCGTGTAGGGTGAATGCAATAGCCCGTTTCCAGAATATTATGCCCGATGGCACGTTTAATAGCCAGCTGCTGACGGCCAAGAGTGGAGTTTACAAAAAGCCCGGTACGGATGGATACGGCTCGTAGAATCTGAATAAGCGCACCCGGAACATTTCCCCTGGGGCATCGGGGCTTGCAACTCATGCACTGCCCGCAATACCAAATAAGATCGGAGCTAAGCATTTCGGTTAACGTCCCCTCATCAGCTTCCTTAACCAGGTTCATGATCACTCGGGGATCATAATTATAATACCCTGAAGCAGGGCAAATTGCAGTGCAAACACCACAATTCATACACGACCGGCAAGCCTCCTCATAACGGGGATCTGCAAGAATTTGTTGGTTAATAAGTGCTTTGTTCATCAGATAACAAAGCTACGGATCTAACTTTGCATCTGATAGAGAAGGAATACTGAATCCGCTGGGTATAAATACGTACCGGGTTATAGCTCCACCAGCTTCTCCTTAATCGCGTAAACCACGAGGCTGGCGGTATTGCGGCAACCGGTTTTTAAAAGGATATTTGCTCGATGGCTGTCAACGGTTCGCTTACTAAGGCACAGTGAATCTGCTATTTCCTGTGTAGACATCCCTTTACAAATCAATAATATAATCTCCTTTTCACGGTCCGACAAAGGGGAATCAGGAGTTGTTTCCTCAGGTGAATTTTTCAGAGAATTGACCAAATTCATCAATAGTTCACGGGAAAAGTAATTGCCACCCTCCATAACCGTTTCAAGGGCTAGTTTAACTTCACTGAAATCGGAGTTTTTCAAAAGAAATCCCTTTACACCGGCATCAACCATTTTAAAATAATAATCCTGTTCCCCAAACATACTCAGTGTAATTATCTTTAAATCAGGATATTTAAGCAAAGCAAGCCTGGCAGCCTCTATACCATCCATTTCCGGCATTGCTATGTCGAGCATAACAATATCGGGTTTACTTTGGTCGAGTATAGCTAAAAACTCTAAGCCGTTAGAAGCCTCGCCTGACACCTCAAATTTGTTTAAAGTATCGATCAGCACCCGCAGTCCCTTCCTGAAAAGCTTGTGATCATCCACCAAAAACACTTTATTTTTCATAACTTCTTGATTGCTTTTACTTTAATAAACACCCTGATACCTAATCCAGGTTTTGATTCGACCACTAAATCACCCTTCAGCGATTTTATTCTGGATTGAATGTTAGTCAATCCAGATCCATCCCTGTCTTGTTCTTTCATTGTACGCTCAGCTTCGAAACCAATACCATTATCCTGATATTCAATGATCAGCTCGCCATTTTCATATCGGAGTACCAGGCTGGCCTTTGTTGCCTGAGAGTGCTGGATTGTATTATGAATCAGCTCACTGGTAACACGATAAATGACTACCTCAATGCTCTCATCAAATCGTTCGTTTTTAAGAGCAGTTTGAAAATCGATTTCCAACTGGCCGGTTTGCACAATTTTGTGGACATAATTGGCCAAAGCCCTGATTAGTCCAAAATTAGCCAGTACATGAGGGCTGAGATGGTCCGAAATATCTTTCAGGCTGCGGATGGCTTCGTCTACGGTTTCAGTGGCATTGCGAATAATGATCAGGCTTTGCTGATCGCGGGCAAGGTGCTCAAGAGTAGAAACCGACATTTTAACTGCGCTAAGAAGCGGGCCCATTCCATCGTGCAAATCTTTGGCGATGCGGGTGCGCTCAGCCTCTTCGGTTTGAATAATCGCGGATAAAAAGCGTCGTTCAGTTTTTCGCCTTTCAATTTCCGCCTTTTTCATGTAGATGAATATCTGCTGGATAAGATATACCCCGGTGGCAAAAAACACAGAGGTAATCACACCCATCCAAATGTACAATTCCCTGAAATAATCAGGCTTAAAATTGCTGATAAACGGAAGAAACTCCATAAATCGCAGGATAACCATCAGCAGAAAGCCAACGGTAATGAGTATCCAGGAAAGGGCATATTTGGTTACGCTAAACAATCTTAGCGCGATTCCGGCTGCTATCAATTGAAGAATAATAGACAGGGCGAGGAGAATCTTAAGCATGGCTTACAGGTTTAGCGGTGCAAAGGTAGTCAGAATCATGTTTATCAAAACCAAATAAAACAAACCCTCTGGTATTTCTTCTATCTTTAGGCCGAATTCGTAACTTTGCCTAAACTGAATTTGAAATGAAACGGAATTCCCTGCTTTTATACTGCCTGTCAGCCTGTGTTTGTCTCTTGATGTGGCAATCCTGCAAAAAGGAAAATCAACCTCCTGTTGCACAGTTTACTATAGACCCTGCAACTGGAAATGACCAAACGATTTTCACGATGGATGCTGCAGCAACCACTGATCCGGACGATAATGCAGAAACTCTGCTGGTTAGCTGGGATTGGGAAGGCGATGGTATTTTTGACAGTCAGTATGGAACCCGTAAAAAGGGTGATCATAAATATCCTAAAGCCGGCACTTATCAGGTTACGTTGGTTGCAAAAGATCCCCGCGGGCTAACCGATACATTAAGATTACCGCTAATAGTAAGCAGTTCGAATCTCCCCCCCGAGGCACCATTTGATCCACAGCCGGCTGATGGAGCGGTGACGCTCTCTGTAAACCCCTGGATGAAATGGGGAAGCAGCGATCCCGATGGTGACCCCTTGTTTTTTACCTGTTACTTTGGCAAAACAAATCCTCCGGCACAATTTATTGCCAGTCAAATGTTTGGAACATTCAGCCCGGGGAAACTTGATTATGGCACTAAATATTTCTGGAAAATTAAAGCCCGGGATACCAAGGGTAACATCACTGAGGGCCCTGTTTGGAGCTTCTCTACTTACGATCTTCATTTTCAAACCATAACTGATTCGCGCGATGGACAAACCTATCAGGCTATTCAAATGGGCCAGGCCTGGTGGATGGCTGAGAATCTGCGATACGATGCCGGTGCAGGCAGTTATTGTTATGAGGATAATTCAGCCCGCTGCACGGTTTATGGAAAGCTCTACACATGGGAAGCAGCAATGAAATCCTGTCCTCAGGGTTGGCACCTGCCATCACTCAAGGAATTTGAAACCATGATCAATTCGGCTGGAGGTCCGGAAATTGCTGGTGGCAAGCTCAAGGATTACGAAAAGCTGATCTGGAGGGACGTCAACGTTGGTGCTACCAATGAATTAGGATTTTCTGCACTGCCTGCCGGTCGCCGATATGATTCAGGATTGTTTGCAGGCAATGGCTATTTTGCGCAATTCTTTTCATCAACCGAGTACAACCGAAACGAGGCTTACAGTATGACTATCGGTTATGATTATGCCAACACCTTCATTTACAACTACAAGAAGGCTTATGCTATTTCAGTGCGGTGCGTAAAAAATTAGCACTAATCTTCTGACATTTCTTTCATCATTTCGCGATATTTTGAAAATACCCGGGCCCGGCTAATGCAGCCAACATATTTACCCTGATCTAAAACCACCAGGATATATTTCCCGGAGGCTTGAATTTTCTGAGCCACCTGCTCAACAGAATCGCTCACTTCAACAAGGTATTCCGGCGTATACATAAGATCGCTGCACAGAGTTGTTTGATACTGATCTGTTTTGAACATTACCGGTCGCAATCGCTCCATAATAATTAACCCCATAAATAACCCCGATGAATCCAGCACCGGAAACACATTACGGGTAGATTGTGCCACTACCTGAACTAAATCACCAAGAGTTTGATCCGGAGAAACCGGCTGAATGTCATGCTCAATCAATCCCCTGATATTCATTCGGGTCAAAGCTGCCTTATCTTTATTGTGTGTTATCAGTTCCCCACGGCTTGCCAAACGACTGGTATAAACCGAATGTGGTTCAACCAGATGGGCAGTCAGATAGGATATAGCAACCGTCAGCATCAAGGGTATTATCAGCAGGTAACCACCCGTAATCTCAGCAATAAGAAACATTGCGGTCAGAGGAGAACGCATGACTCCCGACATCACACCAGCCATGCCTACCAGGGTAAAATGGATTTCCGATACATTGATCATCCCGATATTATTCAGCAACCGAGCCAGGAAAAAGCCACTTAATCCACCCAGAAAAAGGCTCGGAGCAAACACCCCACCCACGCCACCTGCACCGGTGGTTACTCCCGTTGCGATTGCTTTAACCAGGATAATCCCAAGAATTACTCCCGGAAAAATCCAGGGGTCGTTTATCTGATTAAACCACAAGCTATTGACTAAAAGCTCTCCGGAATTCCCCATCAGCAGGCTATGCAACGCAAGGTAACCTTCGCCATAAAGAGGAGGAAACAGAACGATAAGTAAAGCAAGTATAGCACCACCGGTCAGCCATCTGATCCACACGGAGGATATGGCCTCCATCTTTTCTTCCACAAACCGGAGTACCTGTGTAAAATATACTGATACCACCCCGGTAAAAACTCCCAGAATCAGAAATGCCGGCAATTCAGACACGGTAAAAATGTCGGTCAAAGAATAAGAAAACAAAGCTGCATCGCCCATCAGGAGCCAGGCTACAGAAGTTGCCGTAACTGCTGAAATCATCAGGGGAAGGAGCGATGCCATCGTCAAATCGAGCATCAGCACTTCAATAGCAAAAAGTACTCCGGCAATGGGTGCCTTAAATATTCCGGCTACTGCCCCGGTGGCTCCGCATGCAACCAGCAAAGTCACCGATTTGTAATTTAAGTGAAATCGTTGCCCCATCCATGATCCTACTGCTGAACCAGTTAACACAATTGGTGCTTCCAATCCAACAGATCCTCCAAAACCAACAGTTAAAGTACTGGCCACCATGGAAGTATGCATGTGATGGTGCTTGAGTAAACTGTTTTTTTTGCTGATAGCATATAATATCTTACTGATTCCATGAGAGATAGAATCTTTTACCAGATATTTCACATATAATACCGTCAGCAATAAACCGGCAATCGGATATAATAGAAACAACCAGTTTGCCTGAGATTCCCGGAAACCGCTGGTCAGAAATATATTAGTGTAGTAAACCGCATTTTTGAGAATCACGGCAGCCAAACCGCTGATGGATCCAATAGCGAATGCCAGAATAAAAATAAATTGCCGGCTTTGCTTTAATCCTCGCTCCATTTCTTTAAAAGCTGCCGGTAGGAAGTAAACAAACGAGCCCTGGAAATAAAGCCAACATATTGGTTTTTTGACAGGACCGGAATATTAAAATCGCTGGACTGATGAAACTTATGGGCAACATCTTCCATGCTTTCTCCCGGTGCAATGGTAACAGGAGATTTGGCCATCAGATTGCGGATAAAAACTTTATCGTAAAACTCCGGTTTAAACATAATATCACGCACATGATCCATATTTAGCACGCCGTAATAATTATTTTCATCGTCCACCACAGGGTAAAGATTCCTCCGCGATATGGCGATCACTTTTACCAGGTCCCCTAGCGTGGCATCGAGTTTTACAGGGGTAAAATTGGTTTCAATCAACTTATCGACTTTCATCAGCGAAAGGACAATTTTATCTTTATCCTGAGTAAAAAGTTGTTTCCGTCGTGCCAGTTGGATATGATAAAAAGAGAGTGGCTGAAAATACCGGATGGTTAAAAACGAAACACCGGCGGTGATCATCAATGGAAGAATAAGATTGTAAGCCAAAGTAATTTCTGCCATCAAAAAGATTCCGGTAAGAGGTGCATGCAATACCCCTGCAATCATCCCCGACATTCCAACCAACGCAAACAATACCAGAGAGATATCAGATTCAAAGAAATAATTATAGACCGATCCGAACAACAATCCGGCGGCCATTCCGGTAAACAGGCTGGGGGCAATAATTCCCCCGATACCACCTGCTCCAAGGGTAAGAGCGGTTGCTACAACCTGCATCAGAATCAGAAGGGCCAATATTAAAATGGTGGCACCAGGTTCTCCGGAAAAAGTATAATAGCCTGATTTGTCAAAAATAAAGCCCAGATCGCCATGCAAGGCCCTGTTGATGGAATCATAGCCCTCCCCATACAGGCTGGGAAACAAAAAGATAACCACACCCAGTAATCCTGCAGCCACAAACCAACGGGTCCAATTAGAGCGGATGTTTTTAAAAAGATCATCAACCCCAACAATAACTTTGGTAAAATAAAGCGATACCAAACCGGTGAAAACTCCAAGCAAAATAAAGAGCGGAACATGTTTCAGCTGAAATATCTCGGTAATTTTCATTGCAATGAGCACATCCTGCTTAAGAAACAGGTAAGAAGTTAAGGTTCCGGTAATTGAAGCCAGGAGCAAAGGCATCAATGACGAGAGAGTAAGATCGAGCATCAGCACTTCGATAGTAAAGATAATGGCTGCAATTGGAGCCTTAAAAAGCGCTGCCAGTGCACCGGTCACTGCACATCCGATAAGCAGGATGATTTGCCGGTAATTAAGATGAAGCAATTGGCCCAGATTAGATCCAATGGCGCCACCGGTTAAAACGGCAGGCCCCTCCAAACCTACTGATCCACCGAAGCCAACAGTTAAGGTACTGGTTAAGGCGGAGGAAAAAATATGGTGTGGTTTAATGGCACCTTTAGTTCCTGAAATCGCATGGAGTATAACAGGGATTCCCAAACCGACCCTGACTTTCAGTACGTTATGAACCAAAAACACCACCAGGGCAATACCAACAGCCGGATATACAAAAAACCAATAATTATGCATCTCTGACGAAAACCCATGAGTAAGAAAAGTGCGGATCAGGTAAACAGCATTCTTCATTAAAACAGCAGATAGACCCGATAACAGACCAACAATTAATGAAACAGCCAGAAAAAAATTCCGGTTCGAAATATTCCGGATTCTCCATCTCAAGAATCTGACCAGCAGATTGTACCTTTTCTTTCTTTTTAAACTCATGTTCCGATCACGAAAGGGTTGCGTTAACCGATGTGAATATAGGCTAATTCATCGGGAATCCTTACCTTTACCCACTAAAATAATTCGTAATTCATTGTCATGAAAAGAGATACTGCAATTTTCGACCTCATCATCAAGGAACAGGAACGGCAGAGGAATGGAATTGAACTGATCGCATCAGAGAATTTCGTAAGCTCACAGGTATTGGAAGCCATGGGCTCAGTGCTAACTAACAAATATGCTGAAGGATATCCGGGGCACCGCTATTATGGAGGGTGTGAAGTGGTTGATGAAACCGAGCAGCTGGCTATCGACAGACTAAAACAGCTGTATGATGCTGAATATGCAAATGTTCAACCTCATTCCGGTGCTCAGGCCAACATGGCTGTATTCCTCACCGTACTTAAACCGGGTGACACCTTTATGGGGCTGGATCTCTCACATGGTGGTCATCTATCACATGGATCACCGGTAAATAGTTCAGGTATACTATATCGACAGGTATCCTATGGTGTTAAAGAAGAAACCGGACGGGTTGATTATGAGATGATGGAGGAAGTTGCGCTCCGTGAAAAGCCGAAAATGATTATTGCAGGTGCATCAGCCTACTCCCGTGAATGGGATTACGAGCGAATGCGAGCTATTGCCGACGAAGTTGGTGCCATTTTGATGGTTGATATGGCTCATCCTGCGGGATTGATTGCAGCAGGCTTGCTAAACAATCCGGTAAAATATGCCCACATTGTTACATCAACCACTCACAAAACCTTGAGGGGCCCAAGGGGAGGTATTATCATGGTGGGTAAAGATTTCGAAAATCCATGGGGGATTGCCACAAAAAAAGGTGAAATCCGCAAAATATCGTCACTGATTGACTCAGCTGTTTTTCCGGGTGTTCAGGGTGGTCCGCTGGAACACATTATTGCTGCCAAGGCTGTTTCTTTTGGAGAGGCTTTGAGCCCTGAATTCAAAACCTATCAACAGCAGGTTAAGAAAAATGCCGCCGTAATGGCCGAATCCTTTATGAACAAAGGCTACAAAGTGATATCGGGTGGAACCGATAACCACAGCATGCTGATTGACCTGCGCACCAAGGCACCCGATATCACTGGAAAGCAGGTTGAAAATGCTTTAGTCAGGGCCGATATAACTGTCAACAAAAATATGGTCCCGTTCGATTCACGCTCCCCATTTCAAACTTCCGGACTACGGGTTGGAACCCCGGCCATCACAACTCGCGGCCTGACTGAAGAGCACATGGAACCAATTGTTGAACTGATCGACCGGATAATCACCGACATCAGCAATGAGAACCTAATCATGAAAACCAAAACCGAAGTTAACCGGATGATGGGCGGATTGCCCATGTTTGCGTAATAACTCAAATCAATTACAACCGCTGATTATGAAAATTAAAAAATTGATTCTGGCTTCAGGAATAGTTGCTTTGAGCGCTGCCAGCATCTTATTAATGACCCGTCATTCCAGTTCTGACTCGCGTAAGGATTACGAAAAATTCCTGGTTTCTGAATATCAGGGATTGCCTGGCGGAGAGGCATCAGACAGCAAAGAATCCGGCAAAAAAGAAACCGACCGGCCAGACCGGGCTGCTTTTTCAGAATACATAAAAACCCTGGATCCAGCTATCAAAGCGGTACCTGGTGAGCGCATACTTGCCGCCAACCGGGCAACGGACGCTTTAGCCGGCCTCAAATCCATGATGTCGCCACTCACCTGGACAGCCCATCCCACCAACATGGGAGGACGCACCCGCACTTTGATGTTTGACCCTAATGATGCCAACGGTACCAAACTTTGGGCAGGGTCAGTAACCGGTGGACTATGGTACAACAACGATCCTTCTGCGGGCGAGGACTGGGCCCCAGTCGATGATTTTTGGTCAAACCTCTCGATCAGCTGCATGACCTATGATCCCAACAATAAGAAAACTTTCTATATCGGAACCGGTGAAAGCCAGACTGCCCTGATCATTTATCGTGAATCCTCGGGCCGCGGTACCGGCATTATGCGGTCAACCGATGGAGGGCAAACCTGGACACCGATGCCTTCAACCCAGAACTGGCCCTATATAACTGATATTCTGGTTAGAAACGAAGCCGGTAACAGTGTTATCTATGCTGGCGTGGTTTCTGGTGTTTACAAAGGTACCGCCCACCAGGCAGCCCCAACAAACGGACTTTACCGGTCAACTGACGGTGGTAATTCCTGGACACAAGTGCTTCCGAATATTCCGGGCAAGAATTATTCGTATGCCCCATCCGATATTGAAACTAACGCTGACGGATCAAAAATATTTATCGGAACCACCTATGGGGTGAATACGGATGTCACTGATAACGACCGATCAGGTGCAGCCTGCATACTAACCTCTTCTGACGGGTTATCCTGGTCCGTAAATAATACTTATCAGCAAAGGATATTGGCCGAATCTACCAACAAATTTCCGGGAAGAGTGATGCTTTGTAAAGCTCCATCGAACCCTGATATTGTTTTTGCCATTGTTGCTTCAGGATATGTGAGGTCCGACACATTTATCGGTTACGGCTGCCAGTTCCTCCTGAAAACCACTGACAAAGGAGCTTCCTGGACCGAACTGAATTTCCCCGGTGGATTTGCATCCCTGGCCTGGCATGCTTTTGTGATCAACGTGAGTCCATTGAATCCCAACATTATATGGGTTGGCGGTTTGGATACCTGGAGAACAACCAATGGAGGTACGATCTGGACAAAACTATCCGATTGGTCGGAAATGTATGGCAATGGTGCAGATGATTACGTGCATGCCGATATTCATGTTTTCACCTTCCGGCCAGGGTCTGATACGGAGCTTTATATTGGCACCGATGGTGGAGTTTTTAGTACCCGGACAGCCAGCGCACCTGATGCAGGCATGAAATTCTTTGAGGTGGCTAACAATTACAGCACGCTGCAGTATTATTCCTGCGCCATGCATCCCGATGCCGGAGCCATTCATTTTATGGGTGGACTGCAGGATAACGGGTCGATGTTTTACAGAAAAGGAAATACCCCAACTTTCCGTGATATGGTTTCAGGCGGCGATGGCGCCCTTTGTTTTATCGACCAAAATGAGCCATCTATTCAGATATCAACTCATTACTATAATAACATCTATCTCTATTCAGGCAATAAAGAAAGCGATCCGCAAAGCTCGGGAACAAAATATATTGGCACCGGCACTTTTGTGAGTCCAATGGATTATGACTGGAAAAACAATATTTTGTTTGCCAATGGCGGAAATGAACAGCTCCAATTTCTGAACACCTTTCATGTTTTAAACGTTTCTGCAGGCGGAATCACCGGCTCAAATACCGGCAAAACACTTGCAACCCACTCCCAGGTACCTTATTCTAATCTCAAATGGTCAGAATGGTCTCCTGCCAACCAATCCAATGTATTTATCGGAACCCAGGCGGGTAAAATTTTCAGATATGCCGATGCATCACATACCGGCACACTTACGGAGATTACCCCGGCTGATTTCCCTACGGCTAATATCTCCAGCATTGACATTGCCGGATCGGAAGACACCTTACTGGTTACCTTTTCCAATTACGGTGTACCTTCCGTATGGCTCTCCACAAATAAAGGCGCCAATTGGAAAAATGTGGAAAGCAACCTTCCCGATATGCCCATCAGGTGGGGTATTTTCCATCCGAAATCAGGCAAACAAGTTATGCTTGCAACCGAAACCGGCATTTGGACCACCGATAATATCCTGGCACAGAATGTTATCTGGAGTCCAGACAATAAAGGCTTGGCAAATGTTCGGATTGATATGCTGAAATTCCGCAAATCCGATAATACGGTTCTGGCTGCAACCCACGGAAGAGGTTTGTTTACCACCATCTGGCAACCGGTTTATACCAACAGCACAAATGATGTACCGGTTATTTCACAGGAAGTTCAGGTTTTTCCGAATCCATCGGATGGCCGTTTTGAAGTCAAATTGAACAACCCGGAGAACTCCAGCCTGACCCTGATGGATATGAGCGGAAGAGTTATTTTATCGAAGACTATCAATAAACAATCGGGCACCAGGACTGATGCTTTTGATCTTTCAAAAGAACCGAAAGGGATCTACCTGATCAACATTCGTTCTGAAGGATCAAATGTCACTCAACGCATTGTGGTGAAATAAGCCATAATTTAATTAGGTAGGGGTTGAAGATTTTCAACCCCACTAGTTACAGCCAAATGCAAAAGGGTTGAAGATTTTCAACCCCTACAATTATTGAAATTTGAAATTGTAGGTTATCGTGCCTTCCTGGTAGGCAGGTGCGGTGGCATCTGTAGTTGCAATTTTATTAAACCGGGTTGCCATTGCAGCTTTTCGGGCAGCTTCCCAAAGAGTGGAATTGGTCGTTTTTGTTCCAATTGCGCCGGGTGTAGCCATAATGACATCACCGTTTTTATTCACCCTGATGGTAACCACCACAATACCGTAATCATTAACTGAATATTCTGGTTTGGCATAATTACCATAAACACTACGACCATCCAGGTTCAGGGAGATTCCGGCACCCTGTCCTCCGCCGGGATTGTGGTTTTTTGAATCCACTGACCCTGTGGGATCACCTTGATTTCCAGTGGTCTGTGTATTTCCTTCACCTTGAGTTCCGGTATTGGAGGAATTCCCTCCAAACGATTTTCCGGCAAGCTTCTTCTTGGCATCTATCTGAGCTTGTTGCTGCTCCGCCTTTTTCCGTTCGGCCTCAATCCTTTGATTCTCCAAGTCTGCCAATCGTTTTTGCTCGGCTTCTACCTTTTGACGTTCAATCTCGGCCTGTCGTTGAAGTTCCCTTTCCTCTCTCTCGAGCCTCTTTTTTTCATCCAGCTTTTTCTTCTCTGCCAGGTCCTTTTCATTGTCCTGCTTCTTAACCGTTGGAGCAGCTTCATTTTCCTGGGTCAACAGATCGGGGGCGGATTCCTTCACTTTTTCCTTAACTGGCTTGGTTTTTATCGGAGGAGCCACTACACGGGCCGGGGGCTCAGGCTGATTGAAATCCTGTTGCTGGGGTTCCATGTCGCCCATACCCGCCATATCGGTACCAAAATTAATGGTAATTCCTTCTGCATCTGGCAATTTTGGACTGCCATATAACCTTAGCACAAGGAGTAAGGCAATAATAGTTGCATGAAAAAATGCAGTTGCAATCAATCCACGGTATTTGGATACTTCATCCATTCGGTTACTTGGCTACGGTGGCTAAAATTAATTTGTACTTATTATTCTTTGCAATGTTCATTACTTTCACTGCTTCCTCAATCGGAACAGTCCGATCGGTATGCAGGCTGATCACTCTTTCCTCCTCGGGTACCCCATCGAATTTTACCCGCAGGGCCGCTTCAAGCTGGTCAAATTGAATGGGTGATTTTTCCAGCACAAACTGAAGATCCTTGGTGATGGAAACCGTCGTTATCGGTTTCTCGGATACCTGACCATCACTGCGGGGAAGCAAAAGTTTCAATGCGTTCGGACTGATCATAGTGGTGCTGATCATGAAGAAAAGCAGCAGCAGGAATACGATATCAGTCATGGAGGCCATGCTGAATTCAGGGGATATCTTATTTCTAGTTTTTATTGCCATTAGTTCTGATTTTTGAATTGCCTACTTAGCCGGTTCATTCAGCAGATCCATGAATTCTGATGACCGCGTTTCGAGAACAAAAACCACCGTTTCGATTTTTGAAACCAGGATATTATAGAAAAAGAAAGCGGGAATACCAACCAGCAATCCGGCGGCTGTGGTTACCATAGCGGTATAAATCCCATTTGAGAGAATCCCGATATCGATAGTACTACCGGCCATCGACATATCATAAAAAGCACGGATCATACCTAATACAGTACCCAGGAAACCTAACATCGGGGCAGCACCTGCAGCAGCTCCCAGGGAGGCCAATCCCCTTTCCAGCTTATATATTTCTAGCCTTCCAACATTTTCGATCGCGGCATTTACATCGGCCATTGGCCTGCCAATACGCGAAATCCCAACCTCGATCATACGCGAAACAGGTGTATTGGTGGACTGAGCCAAACGGATGGCTGCTTCAATCTTACCATCATGAATAAATTCCCTAACCCGATTCATAAAGCTCTGATCCTCAATACTCGCCTTCCGTATAGCGAAATACCTTTCTACAAAAACATATACAGCCAAAACGGATAAAATGAAGATTGGAATCATGATCCAACCCCCTTTTAAGGTAAGATCCCATACTGACAAACTTGGATTAACCGTTTTAACGGCAGTACCGGCGGCTTGAAAACCTGTTTGAAAAATTAGCGTCAAACTCATGTTTTTTTGAAATTAATTAACCCAATAAAGGTATAGTGAAAACGAACTAACTGACCTGTTTAGTATAACCGGTTTTCAGACGAGTTGTTAACGCCTATTTCCGGAAAATTTTATCCCTGTATTTCCGGGCCAGATCACCAAAAGTATCGAACTCTTCCCGATAAAAAAGTCCAACTCCTTGTGTATAAGGAGCATATTCATATAACAAATGATCGTTGGCTCGAGTGAAAGCTTTGACCCTAACTTTTCCGGACGGTTTAATTTTATATTCAACTTCAACATCTCCAACCAGTTGACTCGTATTTGCGGTGGTTGGCCGAACATCCACGTTTCCGTTCACATTAATTGTCATTCTGTTTTTAAGCAACTGTTTAGAGAGCGCAACCTCCACTTCATCACTGGTAAGCTGATCGCCCGGCCGGTAATTAAACCCGACATCAAAATCCTTGCTGATCTGAGAAAGCCAGTAATTCAGCTGATTGGATAAAACCTCCGTGGTTGTTGAGATACCGGCATTCTCATATCCCCTGGCAGTACCGCTGCCAGTACCCTGCAAAGGGGTAAAACGATTGAGGATCAGCAGTGATATTACCTGCTTGTTGAGTTCCTCTTTGGTGAGATTTTGAAGTTGCGTGCGGGCAAGATCGTTGCTGGTTGGGGGAAGTACGATGTTAAAATCAAAATTAGGGGTCTCCAGATAACCTGTCATCACCAGATGGCACTCCACCGGTATACGCTGGGTGAGATCAGGATTGGATTCATCCTGCAACAAATCATACAACGAGGCTTTGGTACGATATACCGCATCGATATCCAACTGGGCATTAGCCACATCACCGGTCCATTTCAGTGTGGCTCCCGGCTCAATCTGCAATCTCTTAACCGGCATATTCTGAAGGGTAAACTGATAATCGCCTTGCTCAATAGTGTAATCACCCGTGATGGTCCAAGCTGAAGTTGGAGGTATAAAAACCCTCAGGTTACCACTACCACTGGCATGAATAACATCTCCAACTTTGGAGTCGAAAATTAATTGCACCTCCGCTTCCGGAGTAATCTCCAGATCAATGTTTACGGTTATTCCGTAAATATTTACCTCATAGCCCTTCCGGTTTTCATCCGAAAAATCGAGCAGGTCAACTTCAACATCATCCTTTGGTCTTTCCACATAAGTAATGAAGTCCATTTTGGCAGCCTCATCGGTGGTATAAACCGGTATAAAGAATTTGGTATTTGCACTGGTTTTGGCTGAAACATCAATTGTCATGCTTTCCAGTGGCCCTTTGATGGTACCTACCCCCGTGGCATAAGCGCGCCCCCAGTACCCTTCATTCCGGGATTCCACTTCATTGAGCAAAACAAAATTTGTAAAATCCACTTCAAAATCAAGGCTGAGGTTTTCAAATTTTTGATGCCTGATTGCGCCGGTAACATGCCCAATATGACCCTCATCGTCCAACATTTTCATATCGGTGACGGTAAACGCATCCGGAGTTATCACTACATTATGAGTAAAAGAAAAGCGAGTATTCAGGTAATCGATTATAAATGAAGCCTTTTGCATCAAAATATTTCCATTTAGCAAAGGGTCCTTTCTGGTGCCCCTGATGCTGACGTTACCTGTTGCCAATCCTTTCACATCCTGAAGGTCATCATTAACAAACGGGTTGGCGATATCCATCCTGAGCTTGTCTACGGTCAAATCAAAATTGAGGCTGTCGGTTACCGGATTATACTGGCCGGTCAGCTGAAGGGTCTTTATTGATCCGCGCTTAATTTGCACTTCCATCATCAGGGGTTCGCCGGTTCCGGCACTCCGGCTGGATAAGGTTGTCAGGCCCATGGGCTGCCCATTGATCGACAGGCTGTCGATTCTGATCTCGGTCAGAAACATTGCCTTATTCCTCATATCGAAAAACCGTGCATCACCAGTCATTAATCCTCTCAGCCTGAAATCTTTAGAACCGATTAAACGACTAAGATTATCGAGGTTGACATTATTAAAACCAACAAACAAAGTATCGGCAGGATTAAGAGAAATTGAACCGTTAAGCCCTAGATTTTCAATATTATGACTAATCAAAAAATGATCAACTTCAATACTGTTCTTGTCGGCAATGATCTGAAAAGGGTTAATTCTCCACACGCTATCATTAAAAACGATGTCGGCGGTTGGAAATTTGAAATTACCGCGTAGCCCGCCACTACTGGTTTGGGACATTAATCCATTGCAAACAATTTTCCCGTTTGTTCTGGTGATTTCATTGCTGCTCCATTTCAAGATGGTGGTCATTTGGTTCTGCGTCAAAGAAGCACCCAGGTTTACTTTTTCAAAGACCGTGTTTTTATCGAGTTGAATCTTGTCCAACCCTCCGGAGAGAATAAGGGAATCGCCTTTGGATTGAATCAGGACATCAAGTCCGGTAAATTGCCCACCACCTAAAGCAAACTGTGGTGAAATCCCTTCTATCGAGATCGTTTGATCGACGGCATGATAAGAACCACTAATCCGCGAATTATCCTTGCATTGAAAACCTGGCAACAGCACCCTGGTAACCGGATTTGAATTTTTTATCTGGACATTGAAAGCGAAATCGTTTAAATGGTCGGACCTGATTGGCTTTGTTTTAGTCAGGACCGGAATAAAGCGTGCGATCAGAGATTGCACCTGGGCAGTAAAGTCATCAAAATGAACATTTCCAATCACCCTGGCGTCAATATAGTCGGAAGAAAGCATCATTTTTCTCCGTCCGGATTCCTCAACGGATGAAATAACCAGATTATTGACCGGTAAAGAACCTCTGCTGTTGGTATATACGGAGTTGGTAACCGTGAGTTCTCCATTCAAATCATCAATGGCATCGCCGGCAAAATTTCCGTGGATATCCACTTTTAAATTAGCGATAGAATCTGTTTTAACCAGATTCAAAGCATGAAGATCAGCTTTTTCCAAGAGTAGCTTAAAGTCAAGAACCGGCTTCTTCGGGGCAAAATCAAAGCTTCCTGCAAGATTGAGATTTACATTTGGATCATTAAGACTAAGAGATCCGTCAAACCTGCTTTCGCTGGCGGCACCCTTGATACTTAAAAACCGGAAGGTATATCCATTAAAATCAAACCTTCCGATATCGCCAACCAAAAGTGCATTTACCGCTGAATCTCCATCCCATAAACCATCGACATACAAATTGAAATCAATTGCAGTAACTCCGGAGGTATCCTTAATCCATTGATCTGGATTAAACCCGGATGCAGAAACTGATCCTTTGAAGTTGTAACCTTTATTGGTCAGATTACGGTTAACGCGAAGGTTTGTGGCGATTTCGTTTTGTGCAACTTTCCAATCTCCGGTGGTAATGAAATCCTCAAAGGTTCCCGTAAAAACTCCTCTATAATCAACCGTGCCTAAATCCCTTATTGCATCCGGAACAACTAATTTAAATCCTGGGATCTGCCCTGACAAAACCTCTTTTACCAGGTTGGGCAGATGAAGGACCAGCGACCTTGTTTTCAAGTCGAAAAATGCGTCTTTCAGTTGACCCGGATATTGGTAAACCAGATCGCCGCTATAGGATATCAGGTCCTGCCAACTGATGCTGGCATTGAGTAATCTTGCATTATCGGGAGAGCCGGTGAAATGGCCCGAAATCTCCAAAGGGGTGGTCAACCCGGTGTTTATACCTGCCAGAATGGAAAGATCGATCGGACTCAGATAAGTATTTTCACCCAAAACAATATCGAACATCGGCTTATGTGAACTTGCAGATTGATTCATGATATTAATTGCCACCGCATTTTCCGACTCAATTCTGCTATTCCCGGAGAGCAGCATCAGGTGATCGGTTTTTATACCAGTTGAGTCAATCACCACACCTGCGGTAAACCGGTTCAACACAAAGCCGCTCTGCTCATTGAATGAAAGCAAGTCGATGCCCACCTTTGCGGATGCCCCCTGCATTTCAAAATCTTTCAGAGCCACCTCAACATTGTTCAGCAAAATATTATCCCAGTTCACTGATCCTGGTTTAAAGATACTTCCGAACCTCCTGTACTGAACCTTTCCTTTACTGATAACCAACTGGTTGGCTGTAATTGAAACAGGTTTTCCGGGGCCGGTACTATCCTTTGAGGCAAGAGATTCAAGCAACGCTTCGAAATTCATCTGGCCCGATGGCAGTTGCCGCAATTGGATTAGCGGGCTCTCCATTACAACCCGGCCCAGGTTAAGGCGATTCTTATCCAGGTCGAAATTATGAACCGAAACGTGGATGGAGGGAGTAAAAAACAGGGTATCATTAATGGGATCCAGGATCATTAAATCATTGAATTCGATGCTCCCCGGCCACCGGATCAAAACCTTGCCAACAGTAAGCTTTCCTTCATATTTCTTTTCCATCTGCCCCAGAAAACGGTTGACCATCCAGGTTTGCACACCCCGCATACGCAAAGTTAAAAGCAGTGCGATCAGCAGAAGCACAAGCATCAGGAAACCAAATAATGTCCGTTTTACAGCTTTCGTAGGCAAGGAAGTAATCTTTAGTATTTTTGATCCGAAAAAATCATTCCAAATTTATAAAAAAACGGTCGGGATCGGCAGATAATATGAGCATAACCATTTTAGGCATAGAATCTTCTTGCGATGATACCTCAGCAGCAGTGGTACGGGACGGGCTACTTTTATCCAATCGCATTGCTAATCAAGATGTTCATCGCACTTTTGGGGGTGTTGTGCCCGAGTTGGCATCGCGTGCTCATCAGCAAAATATCATCCCGGTAGTTGACCTTGCCATGAAAGAAGCAGGAGTTCTACCAACCGAAATCAATGCTGTGGCCTTCACGCAGGGTCCCGGGTTAATGGGCTCGCTCCTGGTTGGAGCCTCGTTTGCCAAAGGGTTTTCCCTTGCCCGGAAGATCCCGATTATCGCGGTTAACCATTTGCAGGGACACGTTCTGGCACTGTTTATTCAGCGCCCTTCAAGCGTTTTTCCACCCTCAGCAGCTCTCACCCAGCCGGGATCTCAAAGCAACCAACCTGCATTCCCTTTCCTATGCCTGCTGGTATCAGGAGGCCATTCCCAGATTCTAATTGTCCGCAATTATCTGGAGATGGAAATTATCGGCCAAACAATTGATGATGCTGCAGGTGAAGCCTTTGATAAATGCGGCAAAGTGATTGGGCTGCCCTACCCCGCCGGTCCGGTTATCGATCGCCTGGCAAAAGAGGGTGATCCACTTGCATTTACTTTTAGCCGGCCGCGGATTTCCGATCTGAATTATAGTTTCAGCGGATTAAAAACATCTTTTCTGTATTTTTTGAGGGACCAGCTCCGTGATGATCCGGACTTTATCCGGAAAAATCTAAATAGCTTATGTGCTTCCCTGCAATATACGATTGTTGAAATTTTATTGAATAAACTGCGCCAGGCATCCAAACTAACCGGTATCAAAGAGATTGGCCTGGCCGGCGGCGTTTCAGCCAATTCCGCTTTAAAAGCCGCCGTTCTTGCTGAAGCAGAAAAACGCCGCTGGAATGTTTTTATCCCCGCGCTGGCCTACACCATGGACAACGCCGCAATGATAGCCACAACAGGCTATTACAAATATCTCAAAGGCGAATTTGCTGGCCAGGATGTTGTACCGCTCGCCAGAATGTAACCCCTCTTCTCCTTCTTCACGTTCTTTACGCTCTTCTCGCTCTTCTCGCTCTTCACGCTCTTTACGCTACAACTGATACCGGTACAACCTCACATAATACGGATATTTCTTTTCCGGATATAAAAAATATACCGCATTGCCAAAAACCGTAATCCCATACATATCAGGATATTCAGGTAGATTTACCGGTTGTGAAACTTTACCGGTTTGGGTATGCAGAGGAAATAAGGTCCAGGTGGTTTTTTTATGTTCCAGTAAATACAAACCCCGGCCAACCGGATCAGCCTGAGCAGCAATATTTTTATACCGTACTCCCCCATCGATCCCACCCAAAATAACATCACGGCAGTAATTAAAAGGAACTGCCCTTTTAAACTTTCCGTTTGGTCCATAGGAAAGGAGCGAATCTTTGTAGAGATTGATCACAAACAGGGTATCTTTCCAGGAGAAGACAGGCACCTTTATTGGATTTTCCATAATGGCACTCACTTTAGTGCCTGATTTAACCGGGTATTTTCCATAAAAACTTGTCCACATGGAGCCCACTTTTTGTTCCAGCTTCCGGTCCAGTCTGCCGGGCTGATCCTCCACTATAGTTAAGAGTTGCGGGCCCGGCATATCCTCTGAACGATAATACACACGGGCCAGTTGCTCATATAAATCGATATCAGAATAAACCAGTTTTTCAGCAAACCTTGCACAGATCGGATCCATGATCCTGAAGAAATCGGTCCGCTCAACCGACCAGGGCAGTAAAATATTCCTGCCTTCCGCATACAATTGATAAACAGAATCTCTCAAAACCAGGTGGACACTGCCAAACACATCACGATATAACGATTCTGCGCCTTTTACCGGCACCGATGTTATCGTATCGCCAAACCAATTGGCCAGCCACAATTTTCCCTTGCTTCCCTGATTATTGGTATAACCCAGTAACCATAGATTTTCATTATCAAAGGCAAAATCCTGAATAGAGAAATCCTCCCGTTCAGTGAGTATTCTTAATCGTTTTGCCGTTATCTGAACCTCACCGATTTCACCAACCAGTTCATCCAGTTCAATAACCAACTCACTTTTAGGGGCATAGTTCAATACAATTTCGGTGCTTCCGTAAGAAATATGGCTAACTTTTATTACGACCGGAAAATCGGGAATTTTCAATGAAAAACGTCCTTCATCCATGGAATAAGCACCCGTGCCATCAGGTAAAACCAGGTTGGCGGCAACAACAGGCTGCCTGGTTTTCTTATCGATTACGGTCCCTTTGATCACTGCTTCCTGCCCCATAGCGGAACCCATGAGGCAGGCAGTCAGGAACCCAACCAGGAAAAACATTTTCATTGAACAAACTTATTGATTAAATATCTTATGTACAACACATTAAAGATATCGCATTTACAGTTATTGCAGGATCAGACGCGATTGATACCATTTACCTTGTGAGGTGATCTTTACGAGGTAAGTGCCTTTGGGTTGCTTTGACAAATCATAAGACTTTTGCCAGGTACCCTGTGTATTCGTGATTTTTTCATTGAGTACTACTTTGCCGGCAACATCGAGAATCAAAAGAGTAGCCTCGTCAGGATTTTCAAATTTAACTTGGAATCGTCCGTCGGAAGGATTTGGGAATACCAGATCCTCCTTTGCAGCAACCGATTCCTCCGGAACACTGTTTGTAAATGATGGTTCCCATTTGGCAGTAAACATTCCTCTTCCGTGTGTAGCAGCCAGAACCGTATTATCGGAATTTCTGAATTTGAGCATATCTACTCTAACATTAGCCATCCCTTTAACATCAGGGGTCCAGATCACATTCCGGGCAAAAATATTCTCGGTTGTCCACACACCGATTTCAGTTGCCAACATAACCTGCATAGGATTTTTAGGGTTAAAGATCCCCCATCTTACCGGCATATCGGGAAGATTTGCCTCCACATTTTTCCAGTTTTGTCCTCCATCAGTGGTTACAAAAACCGATGGCACGCCGTAGTTTGAGTAGGTCAATAAAAGGGTGTCTTCTGTTTGACCGATATCGATACTACTGATATAGGCAACCGGAAGTTGATCAGAGGTCATATCAGTGAGTTCACCGGCCACCATAGCTTCGGAAAGCTTGTACAACCTCCCGGCTTCCGTACCGATGTATATGGTGCTGGCAAATTCCCCTGAATTGATAAACCATTTAATGGCAGAATAAGGGACCGGTGAATTGGTGGGAAGTTTTAAGAGCGGGTTGGATGGGATAGGCAACAATCCCTCATCCGATACCCTTATTACGCGCAGTGTATTGGCGTTTTGGCCAGCAAATCCGCAGCCGTTGGCATATAAGAAATTATATTTCCAGTCATAATCCATCGGGTTACAGAAAGTACCATTCTTATAATCCACTGCTGCCACATTTCTTGCATTCTGGAGATTTGGAAAGCTAAAAAGATAAACCCAGGTATAATAAACCGTACTGATGAGCAACTCGGGTTCATCTTCATCAACGAAACAATAGAATCCATCGCCTCCTGAAACATTCCCGGAAATCGGCTGTCCATCGAATTCGGTATCCAGATAGGATCCATTATCCTGCAAACCGCCGAGATAAAGATTGCGGCCGGCTTCCGGGTGAATCGCTCCGTAATAATATTGTAAAGTGCTGTATGAGCGATTCCTGCCCTCAAATACAGGAGATTCACCGTTGGTTTGAGCAGTATAAAACAAACCTCCATCGGTCGAAACCAAAAGTTCAGATGGATTCTCCGGCCGGAATTCAATCCGATGAACATCGGCATGCACGAATTTTTGCTGCGTTTCCACTGTTACCGGTGCCCAGTACGACATTTTCTGCCAATTGGCGCCGCTGTTCTGAGTTCTCCAAACATCCAGTCCCCCCATCCACAAAGTATTGGCATCACGCGGATCAACCGAAATTGTCATGGCATGCCAGGCTAGGTTAGCCAGTGTCCTGGTACCGGCATCCAATGGTGATGGCGACGGGATTTCGCTCCAGGTTGCTCCTTTATCAATGGATTTCAACAGGTACCGATCGGTATAAATCACAAAATTATTATCTCCAATAAGTCCTCCCGCGATAATGGCATACATAACATTTGGGTTCGACGGGGCATTGGCAAGCATTACCCTGCCCGGATAGGAATAAGGAAAGCCATTACGTTCCCATACCTGTCCACTGGTTAGCTTATCGTAGTAATCATCCATCACCGTCCAGTTGGTTCCATTATCGGAGTAAAGAATAGAGGCTGCTCCCAACCTATCCTCGCCATGATAGGTGGTTCCCACAAATATTCTGGATCCATCAGCGGACACCTCAATGTCTGAAGGTGCAAACGGACGGGATCCTCCGGCAATCATGGGCAGAACCTGGCTCCATGATTCGCCTCCGTTAACTGAGCGGTACAAACCATCGGTTGGGCCACTTTCATGGAGTTTGCCTCTGTAAATACCTGAAACCACACCCGCATAAATAACACTTTGTCCGTTTTCATTCCGCACCACGATATCGGTAACGTAAGCCCAGTCTTTAGTTGAAGCCATCAGGTTCCATGTTTTTCCTGCATCGGTTGAACGCATGATCCCTACACCCCGGGTTGACGACTCGCGGTAAATCATGAGAGCGGTTTGGCTTTCACCGGTTCCCACATACCAGGTATTGGTATTCAGGGGATCCGATGCCATGCAGGCCACTGCCAAACCCGGCCAAAAATCATCGACCGGATACCATTCTGCATTACCGTAAGCATCATCATTGTACCACAATCCGCCGGTAACCGATCCTGCCCAAACCTTCTTATGCTGTGGATCGGTGGGATCGTTAAATATAGTACGGGTTCGTCCTCCGATATTGTTGATCCGATTGGTCCAGGTGAGTTTTGAACTGCCCGATTTTAACGATTGCATAGATCGGGTTTCATCATAAGCCATGGTTAACCTTCCTTGCGGTATGGCACCGGTTTTCGGATCCATGGTTTTAATGTAATCAGTGTACGCCGCGATATCAGGGCGGTCCATACCTGCCTCTTCCTCAGCATCTTTGCCAGATTCCTTTTCTTCGGGTATTGACTTTGCGGATTGGAGCAATCGCTTTTCATATTCGGAACGGGGGTCCGGTGTGGTTGAAAAAGAACCTACAAAAATAATCACAGCCACCGGCAACAATATCAGGCCGGAAAACCAAAGTTTACGGTTTTTCATAATACATTAATTTTAAGTAATTAACCTGCAACAACATAACTCAACTAACTAATTGGTTAGCTCATACAGGTCGGGTTGCTCTGATTAATTATGCGCAGGCGGGCACATAATTAACGAGCAATAAAAATAGGGGGATAAAAACCGTAATGCCCTACCAATTGTAGGCGCAAACATACCGTTGGTCAATCAGGATGTAGGGGCGACCCTAAACGATCCCGCTGAATCCCATAAATGCCATAGCCAATATACCGGCCATGATCAATGAGATCGGAAATCCTTTCATGCCTTTGGGAACACCCTGCAAGTCGAGCCTTTCACGCAAGCCGGCAAAAATGATGATGGCAAGCCCAAACCCAAGCGCGTTTGCTGCGGTAAAAACAATTCCCTGGATCAGGTTATAATTGTTTTGAATGGTTAAAATAGCGATACCCAAAACAGCACAATTCGTGGTTATAAGAGGAAGGAAAATCCCAAGAGCCTGGTAAAGACCGGGAGATATCTTTTTCAGAATCGTTTCTACCATCTGAACGAGTGCGGCGATCACCAGAATAAACACAATAGTTTGCATGAATCCGATATGGAAAGGATCGAGCACGTATTTCTGCAGTAAAAAGGTGACAATGGTTGCCAGCACCATAACAAACGTAACAGCAGCCGACATACCAGCGGCGGTTCCTACCTTGTTTGATACCCCAAGAAACGGACAGATACCGAGAAATTTGGCCAGCACAATATTGTTTACCAGTATCGCGCTGATGAATATGATAATGTATTGCATGACTATCTGGGTTTTGTTTATTTATTGCCTTTCAGCCTGTTAATAAATGCGATCAGGTATCCGAGTGCAATAAATGCTCCCGGAGAGAGAATAAAGACCAGTATGGTACTGGCATCGTCGCTCACAAAACGGATGTCAAAAATTGATCCGTTACCGAGCATTTCCCTGATAGCTCCAAGGGTAGTGAGTGCCAGGGTAAAGCCGATCCCCATGCCTAATCCGTCAAGTATAGAGGCAATAACCGTGTTTTTTTGGGCAAAGGCCTCGGCACGCGCCAGGATTATGCAGTTCACCACAATCAGCGGAACAAAAACGCCAAGTGCCTTATACAGAGAGGGAACAAAAGCCTCCATAGTCATTTGAACAATCGTTACAAAAGAGGCAATCACCACTACAAAAATCGGAATCCTGACTTTATTTGGAACCAGATTTTTAATCAGTGAAATAACCAGATTCGACATGGTCAGCACAAATGTGGTGGCCACACCCATACCCATTCCATTGATAGCCGATGTTGATACGGCCAGAACGGGACACATTCCGATCAGAAGAACCAACGTTGGATTCTCCCGCACGATGCCATTGGTAAAATGCTTTAGATTGCTCATTTCTGTCCTCCTTTTTGATAAGCATTGAATGCTCTCATTATTGCATCGCAAAACGCACGTGAGCTGATCGTTGCCGCGGTGATAGCATCAATCTCCCCTCCGTCTTTTTTAACTTTGATTTTATTGGTCCCGGGATTTTTACCGACAAACTGATTCTTGAATTTCGCCTCCATCATTTTTGTACCCAGTCCCGGAGTTTCCCTGTGCTCCAAAACCGAAGTATTCACCAGCGTACCATCTGGTTTGATCCCAACCATCATGGTGAATGATCCGCTGAAAGCGATATTCGTTTTAGTATTGATGGCTGTTCCCACTAGTTTTCCATCCATTTTAGCCGGAAAACATTCCAAGTCGCCCAGGTCCGACGGTAAGGTATACATTTCATCGCCCGGGTTATTATTGAATTCAGGCACCACTTTCTGAATGGCTTCGAGCTTGGCTTTTGCCTTGGATTCTGCAATCGGACCTTCGGTAATTTTGTTCATGTACCCCAGCAGGCCCGATGCTACAGCGCACACGCCCAACAGCGAGAGCACCATGGTTTTCAGATTTGACTCGAGTTTAGCCATTTTTCAATTCCTCCCCAAACCGTTTGGGTTTAACATATTTATCGATCAGCGGTACAAAGGCATTCATAATCAGAATGGCAAACGATACTCCTTCCGGGTAGGAGCCAAATATCCTGATCAGGCAGGTAATCAATCCGATTCCAACCCCAAAAACAATCTGGCCCACCGGAGTCATAGGTGAAGTAACCATATCGGTAGCCATAAAAATGGCACCCAGCATAATTCCCCCGGTCATCAGGTGAAACAGGGGATCTGCATATTTACCTGGATCAATTAACCAAAGGATACCGGTAAACAACACTACGGTTGCGAGAATTGAGCCAGGTATGTGCCAGGTAATCACTTTCTTAATCAGCAAAAACAATCCACCGATCAACAAGGCCAACACCGATATCTCTCCCAAAGATCCGCCCATGTTTCCTAAAAACATTTGGGCATAACCCGGAACCTCCTTCATCAGATCGGCTAAAGGCTGACCGTTTTTAATACCTTCTTTGATGATAGCCAAAGGAGTAGCACCGGTTGCAGCATCGAGATAGGCAAAACGTGATTCTATAGCTTTTGGCCAGCTGGTCATTTGCACCGGAAAGGAAATCAGCAGAAATACCCTGCCCACTAATGCCGGATTAAACGGATTCTTTCCCAGGCCACCAAATGACATCTTAGCAACTCCAATCGCTACCAGGCTACCGATAATAATCATCCATACAGGCAGATTGCTTGGGACATTGAATGCCAGCAGCACTCCGGTAATAGCAGCCGATCCATCCCACAGCGTATTGTCAGCTTTAAACAAGAACCTGTTGATCAGGTATTCAAAAGCCATGCAGGAAATCACTGCGATCCCGGTGACCACCAGTGCTCCCAGTCCAAAAAACAATATTGAAACCGCAAATGCCGGTATCAAGGCGATCAGCACGCGGTACATAATTTTTTGCACCGACTCACCACCGGACTCATGCGGCGAATGCGATACGGTTAACAAGTTATTTGCACTCATTTACCCGGGATTTGATTATTCGGTTTACACTGTTTTTTCCTAATCGTATATAATCGAGCAATGGCCTGCCCGATGGGCAGATATAGCTGCACGAACCGCATTCCATACACTCGGTCACTTTTCCCTGTTCCAGCTCTTCCCAGCGCTTGGCTTCGCCCATACTCATTAAATAATATGGTTCCATCCCCATAGGACACACTGAGTTGCATCTTGAGCACCGGATGCAGTTCATCACTTTGCGGCGGGCAGATTCTTCTGCCGGCATCAGCACAATACCCGAAGTTCCCTTGGTTACCGGAACATCCAGCAGTGGAAGCGCCTTACCCATCATCGGTCCTCCATTCACTACCTTACCGGTATCCTCCGGCATTCCCCCGGCGGCTTCAATCAGTTCCGAAACCGGTGTGCCTATCCTAACCAGGTAATTCGCGGACCGTGGCATAGATTTCCCGGTAACCGTGACCACGCGCTCAATCAACGGCTTATTCTTTGTAATCGCCTCATATACTGCGAACGCCGTTCCAACATTGTGTACCACCGCTCCAACATCAATCGGCAATTTACCCGATGGAACCTCCCTTCCGGTGATCGCTTTAATCAACTGTTTTTCACCTCCTTGTGGATACTTTACCTCTAAAACCTCGACCCTGATGCCAGGATATTTAGCGCAATGCATGGTAAGGTGGCTAATCGCATCAGGTTTGTTGCTTTCTATTCCGATTATGGCCTGATTAACCTCCAAAGCCTTCATCAGCAACTGAGTACCAATTAAAATTTCATCGGCCTTTTCCAGCATCAGCCGATGATCCGACGTAAGGTAAGGTTCACACTCTACCCCATTAATAATCAATATTTCAGCTTTTTTACCTTGCGGTACCGATATTTTCACATGCGATGGGAACGTAGCGCCACCAAGCCCTACAACGCCCATTTGGCTAACTCTTGCCACAATTTCACCGGGGGTGAGATCGGGCAAAATTTTCAAATCCGCTGATTGATCAATGGTATCCAGCCATTCATCTCCCTGTACTTCAATAAAAATTGCCTGCCGGGTATAGCCTGATGAATCAGGTGCCGGTTCAATTTTTTTCACCGTACCCGAAACCGGAGAATGAATATTTGCCGATACAAATCCGGTGCTTTTGGCAATCAGCTGCCCGGTTTTTACTGTATCGCCTTTAGCGACCACCGGCTCAGCAGGAGCGCCCAAATGCTGCGAAAGGTGAATACAAACAAATTTCGGCAAAGGCAAAACCTCAATCGCCGATACATTGGCCTTTTTATTGTCAGGTGGATGAACTCCCCCTTTTGGAAAGGTTTTCAATTAAGAATCCTCCTTAATATTAGTTTACTTGAATTTCTGATAAAACGAGCTCCGCTTCTTTCACTTTGCGAACAGGAAAATTGATTTCCAGAATCGAATCCGTTGGACAAGAAGGAATGCACTTGCGGCATAATGTGCATTTTACCGGATCGATGTAAGCGAGAAAATTATTGATTGTAATAGCCTCAAATTCGCATACTTTCACACAAGCTTTGCAACCAATACAAGACACTGAACAGGCTTTTTTTGCTGTTGCTCCCTTGTCCTGATTCATACAGGAAACAAATATCTTACGATCCTTTTTAAACTTCTTTCTCAGCTCAATAATGTTTTTGGGACATGCTTTCACACAGGCGCCGCATGAAGTGCATTTTTCATCAACCACCTCAGGCAGCAATGTAACCGGGTTAATATGAATTGCATCAAAGGTGCAGACCACTGCACAGTCGCCTAAACCCAGGCATCCGTACGAGCAGGCAGTATCTCCGGAAAACAGTCCCGAAGCAATCTCGCAAGTGGCAACCCCATCATAGTGGGTGGTGCGGGCACGATGATCCGGACTCCCTGAGCATCGGATCACAGCTACCTCAGGATCTTTGGCCACCGCAGCTTTCCCAAGCGAAAGTGCAACCTTAGCCATACCATCGTTTCCTCCAACCGGGCAAAAAAGAACATCCAGGGTTTCGGCAGTTACACAGTTTTCAGCAAACCCGCGGCATCCCGGGTAACCACATCCACCGCAATTGGCTCCAGGCAAAACAGCTTCCACCTCATCAATCCTGGGGTCCTCGAATACCTGAAATTTCTGGGCAATTAAATAAAGGATAAACCCCGAAAAACTTCCGATAACACTTAAACTGATGATCGTTATGACAACCGTGTTCATATAAATTGATTTATTCGGTTTTTTGCAATCTGAATTCGATAGATCTGGTGATCCTTTTCCTGAACAGGTAAACAATGAGGTAATAGGGAATTAATGAACCCATCCCAATCAGGGCCGACATGCCATCGCGCCCGGTAATTCCGTAACCGGCAAATATTACAGTAAGAAGAATGATGAGTGGCAAACCATAACCGTACCAAACAGCTTTAAACCCCTGGCTTTGATCAAGAACCACTTGAACATAATCGCCTTCCGTTAATCCGGGCAAGGTGGTTGGAACATCAACAAACTTCTCTTCTGAATTGGAAATGGAACAAACTCCTTTGGCATGGCATGCAGAACAAGCTGATTGAGCAACAAATCGAACCCTGGCATTTGCCCCGCTAATCTTTTCTACAATTCCCTCATGAGCCACTGTTGCTCTGCTCTCCATCAACTTTGTGAATTTAAAAACACAAAAGTATCGAGCCAAAATCTTATAAATGTTGCCTTTTGTCAGGTTTTTTAAAATTAGTCTACTTTTGAGGTCACTAAAAATAAAAATGGAATACACTAAACATTGCCTGAGTAACGGACTCCGGATTCTGGTTAACAGCGATTACAGTTCGCCGATGGTGGCCATCAACATTCTGTACGATATTGGTGCCCGCGATGAAGACCCCAACCTAACTGGATTCGCCCACCTTTTTGAGCATCTGATGTTTGGAGGGTCAGTCAATATCCCCGATTACGATTCTCCGTTACAGTTGGCCGGTGGTGACAACAATGCATTTACCAATAATGATTATACTGATTATCATCTGACCCTTCCTTTTCAGAATATCGAAACCGGTTTTTGGCTGGAATCGGATCGGATGAATGAACTTGCCTTCTCACAGGAAAGCCTGGATGTTCAGCGAAAGGTGGTGATTGAAGAGTATCGGCAAAGATATCTGGGCCAGCCGTATGGTGATTCATGGTTATATTTGAAACCACTTGCTTATAAGGTACATCCATATTTATGGCCCACTATTGGCAAAGAAATCCGGCATATTGAAGAGGCCCGGCTGCAGGATGTCAAAAATTTCTTCTTCAGCCATTATGCACCTAATAATGCAATCCTTACTCTTTCAGGTTCTATCAAACCCGATGAAGCTTTCAGAATGGCAGAAAACTGGTTTGGCCCGATTTCTCCACGCGATATTAAAGTGCGCAACATTACACCTGAACCCATTCAAACGGAGTACCGGCTCCTGGAGATTGAACGGCCGGTACCGAGTCCGGCGGTTTACCTGGCCTGGCATACCGGAGATCGGTTTAGCCGGGAGTATTATGTAACCGATTTGCTTTCCGATATTTTTTCCAATGGGATGTCGGCCCGCCTGTTTCTTCGCTTAGTAAAGGATCAAAAGCTGTTCAGCGATATTGATGCCTACATTACCGGCGATCGCGATCCGGGCTTATTCGTGATCAGCGGGCGACTGGCAAACGGTATTACACCAGAGGCCGGAATCAGAGCCATTCAGGAGGAAATCAACCGTATTATCGATGGACCCATTGAGGAACGGGAACTGAATAAAGTCAAGAACAGGGCTGAATCACAGTTTTTGTTCAGTAATATGAATGTTCAAAACCGGGCTATGAATATGGCCCATTTTGAATGGCTGGGAGATGCTGCCATGATGGACAGGGAATTAGATTTGCTGCGTTCAGTATCTATTGCCGAAATCAGGGAAACCGCACAAAAAGTGTTTCGCCAAACAAATTGTTCTTGCTTGATTTACCGCTTAAACGGGGAGAAAATATGATGGACAGAATAACCATGCCGGCAATAAAAACAGTAACCCACCTTAACCTTGCTCAACCTGAAAAAGTATTGCTATCCAATGGAATACCCGTGGTCATTCTGCCTGCAGGATCAGAGCCCGTGTGCCGTATTGATCTGGTTTTTGAGGCAGGAAGTCGTTACCAGGATAGTATTTTTCAGTCATCTCTAACCAATCAGATGATTCCTGAAGGTACTGCCAACCTTACCGGTGGAATGATAGCTGAGGAGTTTGAGTTTTATGGAAGCTACTTTAATATTTCAGCCGATCGCGATGAGGCTGATATCACCATTCACAGTCTGGAAAAGCACCTCGAACCGGTATTAAGATTAATGAGCCAGGTGCTCATTCATCCTGCCTTTCCCGAGGATGAACTCAGCATTATCAAAGCCAACCGTATTGAATCAATGAAGGTGGATGACCAGCGGGTGGAGAGCCTGGCGCGCAAGCAATTCAACAAACTGATATTCGGTGAAAAACATCCGTACGGTGTGGTTGGAGAGATATCCGATATCGGTCCGGTAACCCCGGGTATCCTCCGGGAGTTTCATAACCGGTTTTATGACCAGGCGCACTGCCGGATCATGATCACCGGACCCCATCCCGATCAATATCTGCAACTGGTTGAGCGCTTTTTTGGAGAAAACTGGCCGGTAAACAAACCCGGGAATAATATGGCCACACCAGTATTGCCGCCATTCGGAATCACAACGCAAAATCGTTGCACAATCTCCCGTCCTGATGCCGTTCAAACGGCAATCCGAATAGGTAAACCGCTGTTTAGCAGGTTGCATCCGGATTTTATGGGCCTTTCCATCGTCAATACCATTCTTGGTGGATACTTTGGTTCCCGGCTGATGACAAATATCCGAGAAGAAAAAGGTTTCACCTATGGAATAAATTCTCATCTGGTTTCACTCAAAGATTCCGGATACTTTGTTATAGGATCAACTGTTGGCGCTGAAGTATGGGAGGAAACCGTAGCCGAATGCAACAAAGAAATGAGCCGCTTATGTAACGATAAAGTTGGGGCGGATGAACTGGAATTAGTCAGAAATTATCTGACCGGTCAGGTACAGCGTTCGGTTGATGGCCCATTTCAGATGGCCGATCAATTGAGAGGCTTGTGGATCCATCATTTCGATTTGAATTATCTGACCAGGTTCATGGTTTTAATTAATACAATTACTCCGGACGATATCAGGAATCTGGCCATAAAATATCTGGATCACACAAATATGATTGTGGTTGCCACGGGACCCCTGAAAAGTTCAGATTGATTTTGTAAATTCACGGTGGAATCGAAAGGAACATGTTTGAACTAACCGCAGAAGAGAAATCCAAAGTACAGGAAGCCTTTGACGACTTGATGAACGGTCTGCCAAAGAATATGATCAAAACCGACAGGGAGGTCATTAAAAAGGCGTATCTATTTGCCAGCAAAGCACATGGAACTGAAAAAAGAAAATCTGGCGAGCCTTACATTCTGCATCCGATTGCCGTTGCCAAGATTGTATCGGAAGAAATCGGACTAAGAACCAGGAGCATCGCCAGCGCACTTTTACATGATGTTGTGGAGGATACCGAATATACGCTCGAGGATATCGAAAAAGAATTTGGGCAGCAAATTCGTGATATTGTCGATGGATTAACCAAAATCACCGTAGTGATCGAAGGTGATTCTTCACTTCAGGCATCTACTTTCCGGAAATTGCTGCTTACCCTTGTGGATGATGTCAGGGTTATTCTGATCAAACTGGCTGACCGGTTGCATAATATGAGAACGTTGCAGGCGCTGACCAGGAAAAAGCAAATCAAAATAGCCAGTGAAACGCTATATTTATTTGCCCCGCTTGCCCACAGGCTCGGTTTGTATACCATAAAAACGGAGCTGGAAGATCTTAGCCTGAAACATAAAAACCCGGATGTTTATATCGATCTGGCTAATAAAATCAGCCATTCTGAGAAAATTTCCAGCCACTTCATCAATAAATTCATTGAACCCATCTCGGCAAAGCTGGAAGAGGAAAAATTCAATGTCGAAATCTTTGGAAGGCCCAAATCGATTTATTCGGTATGGCGCAAAATGCAGGAGAAAAACGTGCCTTTCGAACAGATTTATGATATTCTCGCCGTTCGAATTGTTTTTAAGCCTAAACCTCGGATACCAGAAATTACTCAGTGCTGGCATATTTATTCCACCATCACTCAGCTTTACAAAGCCAAAACCGATCGCCTGCGTGATTGGGTAAGCCGCCCAAAAGCAAACGGTTATGAGGCGCTTCATGCAACTTTCATGGGTCCTCACGGCAAATGGATCGAGGTCCAGATCCGGTCGGAACGCATGAACGATATTGCTGAACATGGCTTTGCGGCCCATTGGAAGTATAAAACCGGGGATTCAAAAGAGGGCGAACTGGACCGGTGGCTCAAAGGGGTTTCCGATATGCTGAAAAACCAGGAAACCGGTGATATCGAGTTTTTGGAAGATTTTAAGCTTAACCTGTTTGATGCAGAGATGGTTACCTTTACTCCAAAGGGTAAAGAAATCATTCTGCCAAAAAATTCTTCTGCGCTCGACTTTGCTTATGAAATTCACACCGCCATCGGAAAAAAAGCAATCGGGGCCAAGGTTAACCACAAACTGGTTCCCCTTTCTACCCGCTTGAATACGGGGGATCAGGTTGAGATTCTGACGTCCGATATCCAAAGCCCTCAACTGGAGCAACTTGAATTTGTAAAAACTGCCAAGGCAAAATCAAGCATCAAGGATTCATTTAAGGAGCAGCGCAGAAAAGAGATTTTTCACGGACAGAAAACCATTGAAGAGCAACTCAAACTGCTAAATTACAGGCCACAAGCCAGCGTATTCCGGAAACTTTTCGATGAATTTCAGGTAAACAGCAAGGACGATCTTTATCAGATTCTCGGCCGGGATCCTGTATCACTCGAGCAAATTAAAAAGATTCTCCGCAAACGTTCAAAAAGCAAGACGGTTCGTTTCTGGGATCTGCAGTTTTTTACTTCCAAGAAAAACGATCAACCGACCATCAACACCGGGTCCAACAGCAGTTTGGTTATTCAGGGAAACCCGGAAGAAAACGAATTCAGGCTGGCAAAATGCTGTGAACCTATTCCCGGTGATGCGGTTATTGGTTATCGCAATGATGAATTATCAGAAATTCTGATCCATAAAACCACCTGTCCGATAGCAAGTAAGCTCATGACGAGCCAGGGCGATCATATAGTTGCGGCAAAATGGACATCGCATAAGGTGATGGCATTTTTGGCCCGGATATACATGACGGGAATCGACCGGCTGGGTTTGGCCAATGATATCACCAATATCATCTCAAAAGAACTAAGTGTTAATATCCGATCCATGAACCTGGATTCTCACGATGGAATTTTTGAGGCACATTTCGATCTATATGTACATAATACAGAAGACATTAACAATCTGATTCTGAATCTCAGTAAGGTAAAGAGTGTTGATTCTGTTAAAAGAATTGAAAAAATAGAAGACACCTAAAGGATGAACTGTTCAACTATTCAAACCACAGTGAAAGAAATCTTTTCGGAATATATCGAACGAAAAGGTCAACGAAAAACACCGGAAAGATTTGCTATTCTGGATGAAGTTTATGCACGGGATGGACATTTTGATGTGGAGGAACTTTATATCCACATGAAAAACAATAATTACCGGGTTAGCCGCGCCACACTCTATAACACGATGGAATTATTACTTGATTGCGGGCTGGTTGTCAAGCACCAATTTGGCAAGAATATTGCCCAGTTTGAGAAGGCGCATGAATGTAAACAACATGATCATGTGATTTGCACAACCTGCGGCAGGGTAGATGAATATTGCGATCCAAGGATTCACGAGATTGAAAAAACCGTGTCCACCATTATGAAGTACAACATTAGCCATCACTCCCTCTATTTTTACGGTACCTGCAAAGCGTGTCAAAAATCGAAGTAGAATATTCCTATTTTTGCGGATCAGATTTTCACCTGTTTTTTTTATTTAATACATGTTATAATGAAAGTTGATGTTCTTTTGGGTTTACAATGGGGTGACGAGGGTAAAGGAAAACTGGTTGATGCGCTCACCAGGGATTATGATGTTATTGCCCGGTTTCAGGGCGGGCCAAACGCCGGCCACACCCTCGAATTCAACAATCAGAAACATGTTTTGCATACGATACCGAGTGGAATTTTCCACTCCGACAAGTTAAATCTCATCGGTAACGGGTTAGTGATTGATCCGGTAGTTTTCAAGAAGGAGGTTGATCGTCTGGCCGGTTTCGGGATGGATATCCGGCATAATTTGTTTATCTCCAAAAAATCGCACCTAATACTTCCCACTCACCGTTTGCTGGATGCTGCATCGGAAACAAGCAAGGGGATCGGGAAAATTGGCTCCACTTTAAAAGGTATCGGGCCCACTTATACTGATAAAACCGGACGTGAAGGCCTTCGGATCGGAGATATTCTGGAGAGCTCGTTTGTGGCAAAATATCAATACCTGAGGGATCTGCATCTCAGCAAGATCAGACAATTCAATTACCCATTTGATCTCCAACCACTTGAAGATGAATGGATGGAATCAATTGAATTCCTTCGGTCGTTCCGGTTTGTGAATGGTGAATATCTGGTTAATGAATGGCTGGAATCAGGAAAACGCATTCTGGCTGAAGGAGCGCAGGGAAGTATGCTCGATATTGATTTCGGCAGTTATCCATTTGTAACCTCATCCAATACCACTTGCGCAGGAGCCTGCACCGGTCTCGGCATTGCTCCCGGGCGTGTTGGTGATGTAATTGGAATATTCAAAGCTTATTGCACCCGTGTTGGCAGCGGCCCATTCCCTACCGAATTATTGGAGGAAACGGGTGAGTTGCTTCGTACTACCGGGCGTGAATACGGATCAACCACCGGCCGGCCGCGCAGATGCGGATGGCTCGATATGGTGGCCCTTAAATACACAGTTATGCTTAACGGGGTTACCAGCCTGATCATGACCAAAGCAGATGTTCTTAGTGGATTTGATACCCTGAGGGTGGCCACAGCCTACAAAATCAATGGAATTATCACCACGGAAATACCTTTCGATACGGAGTCGCCCGTAGAACCTATTTACACTGAACTTCCAGGCTGGAAAGAGGATATCAGCAAAATTCGCGATAAAGAAACCCTTCCGGAGAATCTGAAAGGCTATATCCGCTTCATCGAAAATCATCTTGGTGTACCGGTTACCATGGTATCGGTGGGACCCGATCGTGAGGCAACGGTAAATATGGGCTAACAGGGGCTAAAAAAACAAACGCGGATTAACGGGATTTCAAATCATTGAAAACCAGTTAATCCGCGTTTCATTTTACTATTTCAATGGCGCTTCTTCTAGTATTTTAACTAAAAAGTCCCAGAATTTCTGAACGGTGGCAATGTTAACTTTCTCATCCGGAGAATGAGGAAAACGGATAGTAGGTCCAATGGATAGCATATCCCAATTAGGGTAAACCCCGCCCAAAATACCACATTCCAAACCAGCATGTATAGCTTTGATCTCGGGGATTTTACCATACAAATTCTGATAAACCTCACGGGCCGCTTTCAAAATGGCTGAATCCATGTTTGGTTTCCATCCGGGATATTCCCCGTCGAATAAAATGTCAGCTCCGGCCAGTGTAAATACCGAAGCAAACATATTCTTCAGATCCTCCCGGGCAGAATCCACTGAGCTACGCAGCAAGCACCTGATGTTTACCTGATCTTCATCCGACTTTACAATGGCCAGGTTAGTTGAAGTTTCCACCAGGCCTATCATATCAGTGCTCATCCGCATCACTCCGTTTGGGCAACCATAAATAGCCTTAATCAATCGTGCAGCTGAATCCATATCCATTACCGATGCAGGTTTTTCCGCATCCTGAATCTGGATTTTTACTCCGGGATCGGCTGATGAAAGCTCGTTTTGAACAACCTTGCTATATTCAGCAATTTTTGACTTGATGCTATGAACATCCTGATCCTTGACCAGAATAACAGCAACTGCCTCACGAGGAATAGCATTCCGGAGATTACCGCCATCCACCATGGCCAATCTGATCCCAAATTGGTGGGTAAGATCATGGAGCAACCGGAAAAGAATTTTATTTGAATTTCCTCTTTCCAGATTGATATCTACCCCTGAGTGCCCGCCTTTCAAACTGGAAATTGTAATTTTAAGAGCCTTATCACCAGCAGGTACGGCCTCACGGCTAACCGGCATTGAGATATTTGCATTGGTACCACCGGCGCATCCAACATAAACCTCTCCTTCATCTTCAGAATCGAGGTTAATAAAGATATCACCGTGTATCATGCCTGCTTTCAGGTTAAACGCGCCTGTCATACCAGTTTCCTCGTCAATGGTCATCAGCGCTTCGATTGGTCCGTGCTTCAGATTAGTAGCCGCCAGTATCGCCATGGTAGTAGCCACACCGATACCATTATCGGCACCCAAAGTTGT
Organism: uncultured Bacteroidota bacterium; assembly: GCA_903919925.1. Taxonomy (GTDB): domain Bacteria; phylum Bacteroidota; class Bacteroidia; order Bacteroidales; family UBA12481; genus UBA12481. The sequence goes on from CAIXKO010000904.1 coordinate 66,369, forward strand.
TCCGGTAGCCTTCACCCATTCACCGTCCACACGGGGCTGGATCGGATCGGTTTCAAAGTTATGGGGGGTATCGGAATTTGCCTGTGGAACCATATCCAAATGGCCCTGAAGAATTATTCCTTTACGGTTCTCCATACCCAGGGTAGCAGGTTTCCTGATAATTACGTTGCCCACTTCATCTACAATGGTTTCTAAGCCAAGGTCTTCGCCAAATTTCTTCATGTAGGCTATCACGGCAGCTTCCTTGCCCGATGGCCGCGGAATCTGCGTAAGATCATAGAAATATTTCCAGATCGCCTGCGGATTTAAATTCAGTATTTCGTTTGTCATATTTTAATTATAATGCGACTGTTTTTTTGTCACTTGTCACTAATAGACACGCAATTATAGACACGCAATTATACGTCTCTACCGTTCTTCCGTTTCACGCTTCACGTTTCACGATTCTTGTCACTCGTCACTTGTCTCTTCTATTTATCTTTTAATATTCGGCAATTCCAGACCATAACCCTTCTTCTTATCTTCCGCTTTCAGAAGCAGGGCAAAACCGATCGCCAGTATCCCCAACGACATAAAGATGAGCATCGGTATGGTATAATTATAGGTATGAACTTCCACTCCGTTTTTCATTACCTGGCCGGTAATACAATACTTATCGAGCACCCATCCAATCAGGTAAGGAACTCCCATTAATCCCCAGTTCTGAACCCAGAAGATCATGGAATAGGCGGTACCAAGTTGTTTTTCAGGGATGATTTTAGGAACCGAGGGCCACATTGCAGAAGGAACGAGAGAGAAACCAATTCCCAGCAGAATGATCAGGAAAATAGCAACCGGCACCTGGTTGAGGAAAGGAATGGAAAACATGGCGTGAACAAAAATGAGGATACCAGCACCAATCAACATGATAGTGGCGCCCTTGCCTTTTCTGTCGTAAAGATTACCAAAGAAAGGGGTGAGCAAAATGGTACCAAAGGGAAGCAGCATCGGAATGGTGCCTGCAAGTTTATCGGGTACGCCAAACTTGTTGACCATCAGATCCTGAGCATATTTCAGGAATGGAAAAACTGCAGAATAGAACAGAACGCACAAAATAGCGATATACCACCAGCCTTTATTTGTGAAAATTTTCCAGATATCCGACATTTTAAAAGACTCTTCCGTGTCAACCACAGCATTTTCTTTATCGAATATTGCACGCTCCTCGTCCAGTTTTTTATCCATGAAAGTATAGATAAAGAACGATATCAGACCGATACACAGCATGATCAGGCATACCAAAACAGGAGCCGATACTTTGTCAAAAGCCCTTGCAAGCGGAAGTGATGTACCAATTGCAAGACCGGTTCCCAAGCGGGCCATTGCCATTTCTAAACCCATGGCCAGTGCGAGTTCCTTACCTTTAAACCATTTCACAATGATTTTTGAAACGGTAATTCCGGCTACTTCTACCCCAACCCCAAAAATTGCAAACCCAATGGCCGCCATAAATACCTGGGCATTTACACTGAACCAGAGGATATGCCAGGTTTGTCCGTCCAGAACATGGGTAGAAATCGCCCAATATTTAATTGCTGTACCGGCAACCATAATAGAAGCTGCCATCATACCGGTAAAACGAACTCCCATTTTATCCAGGATAATTCCACCGATAATCAGGAAGAAAAGAAATACGTTAAACCAACCATAAGCACTGGTAAAAAAGCCATAATCCGAACTGCTCCATTTGAGCTGCTCTTCCAGCATACCTTTCAGCGGTGCCATCACATCGGTCAGATAGTAACCGCACAACATGGTAAATGCAACGATAGCCAGGGCAGTCCAGCGGGCTGTTTTGGAATCTCTTAATGTCTGTCTTAGTTTTTCCATGAAACGTTAATTAATTTGAATCGCTAAATGTATAAAAAATGATTACCTACGGAATATGTTTTTAATAGAACCGTAGGCGGGATAAAATTCAATTGAATTAGATTCATCGGTCAGCAGCGAAGCCGGAACATAATCAATCCTGCCGTACTGTGCTACCAAAAATTCGCGGACAAAAGCCAGTTCCCCTGCTTTTTTTATCTCCACCTTAATCTTTTCAGGCATGCGGAAAGCCAATCCCGGAACTTTAGGAGTTTTTGCATCATCGGCCCACTGAATTTGATCCATTGGATTAATATCATCACGGGTGAGCTGAACCACTACCGGATCGGCGCCGGTTGATTCAGGTGCTTCCACACCATTGCCCGTCGAAAACGAGAAAAGAGTCGAAGATTCTGTAAGTCCTTGACCCTTTGGAATATAAACGAAAGTTAATGTTTCCTGCTCCGATTGGGTTCTGCCTGCAAACAACGATACATAACCCTCTTCCATCAACGCGAGTTCCCTGACAATTACCTCGAGTGAGGCACCTTCGGGCAAACGGCTCCCATCGTTTGAAACATAGGCGTAATCGCCATTCAGCAAATTAAACCGGCCTTCACGCAGCTTCATGAGGTTACGGGCTGCTTCATCAGCCTGGAGAAGCAAGGATTTTTGATTTTCA
>CAIXKO010000905.1 GCA_903919925.1 uncultured Bacteroidota bacterium
GCCCGATCAGATTAAAGAAGAGTTTGCCTAGGTGATCGATATTGTGTTGTATATTTTTAAAACTCTTGATTTTAAAGAATTTACCACCCAAATATCGTTGCGTGACCCTAAAACTCCGGAAAAGTACATTGGATCGGATGAGAACTGGGATAAAGCAGAAAAAGCTATTATCGAGGTAACCAGTGAGAAAGGTTTAACCGGGCAGATTGTACCGGGTGAGGCTGCTTTTTACGGTCCAAAACTCGACTTTATGGTTAAGGATGCTATTGGTCGGAAGTGGCAGCTGGGCACCATTCAGGTGGATTATAATTTACCGGAACGGTTTGAATTAGAGTATATTGGACAGGATAATCAGAAGCATCGTCCGGTGATGATACACCGTGCGCCGTTTGGATCGATGGAGCGTTTTGTAGCTGTTTTAATTGAGCACACTGCCGGTAAGTTTCCGATCTGGTTAACCCCTGATCAGGCTATTGTTCTGCCTATCAGTGAAAAGTACCAGAATTACGCTGAAGGTGTTTTGAAATTGTTAAATAATTCCGATATTCGCACCCTGATTGACGATCGGAACGAAAAGATCGGTAAAAAGATAAGGGATAACGAGTTAAAGCGGATTCCATACCTTCTTATCGTAGGGGAAAAAGAAGAAACCGAAGGTACGATCTCAGTCAGAAAACAGGGACATGGGGATTTAGGCAGTATGAAACCGGAAGATTTTGCTGCCATGATCGCCAAAGAAATTGACGAAACATTACGTAAAAACGCATAAATAGCGTTTTACGCTGCGAAAAACAGACATTTGAAATTAATTTTAGGAGGAAAACGCAATTAATCAGACCAAACCTAAATGGGCACCCCGTAAGCGCGATGAGTTACGGGAAAAGTTCAGAATCAATGAAGAGATTCGTGCCCGTGTTGTTCGTGTTGTGGGGGAAAATGTTGAAAATGCGGGCATAGTGAGCCTGCAGGAGGCTTTGAAAATAGCCGCAGATCTAGAACTTGATCTTGTTGAGATCTCTCCCAGTGCAGATCCACCGGTTTGTAAAGTTACGGATTACAGCAAGTTCCTGTATCAGCAGCGTAAGAAGCAAAAAGAACTTAAGGCTAAGCAAACCAAGATTATTGTTAAGGAAATTCGTTTTGGTCCCCAAACCGATGATCATGATTTCAATTTCAAGTTGAATCATGCCAAAAAATTCCTGGAAGAGGGTGCAAAAGTTAAAGCCTACGTATTTTTCAAGGGCCGGTCCATCCTGTTCAAGGAATACGGTGAAGAGTTGCTGCAGCGTTTTGCCACTGAGCTGGATGAATATGGGAAAATGGACCAGAATCCTACCCTGGAAGGAAAAAGGATGACTATCATTCTCTCATCGAAGAAGAAAAAGTAGTCAGGAAGATTTAGTCGCTATGAAAATTAGATGTTATATTAAGGAGAAATAAGATGCCTAAAATGAAGACGAAAGCCGGCGCGAAAAAACGCTTTACGCTGACCGGCACAGGAAAAATCAAGAGAAAGCACGCTTACAAGAGCCACATTCTCACTAAGAAGTCGACCAAGCGGAAACGCAACCTCGGCTATTTCGGGTTGATCGATAAGACCGACTCGAACAATGTGAAGCTGATGCTTGCAATGAAGTGATTTTTGATTTTCCTATGGTTTAATCACAGTGTTTAACCCGAATGCAGAGCCAATAAAGAGTTGATTAAATTCACCGCCTGCTTTCAAAAAAAGAAAAATTATGCCAAGAAGTGTTAATGTTGTAGCTGCGAGAAAAAGACGGAAAAAACTATTATCGCAGACACGGGGGAATTTCGGTCCCCGTGGAAATGTTTGGACAGTAGCCAAGAACACCTATGAAAAAGGACTTGGATACGCGTATCGTGACCGGAGAACCAAGAAGAGACATTTCCGTGCTCTTTGGATTGTTAGGATAAATGCAGCTTGCCATGAAAATGGTATCTCCTATTCTGCATTTATGGGCCACATCAACAAAGGTGGTTATCAGCTGAACCGTAAAGTTCTTGCCGATCTGGCGATGAACGAACCGCAAGCTTTTGCCGCTATTGCCAAAGAGGTTACCGGAGCCAAATAACTGGATCACAGCGATTAAGATAAGGGAAGTTCCAGATCGAACTTCCCTTTTTTTATATAAGCCCTTTTTTATAGATTTATGGTTATGAATATAGCATTGATCGGATACGGACAGATGGGAAAAGAGGTGGAACGGATTGCAATTTCCCGTGGCCACCGGATTGCTTTTATCATTGATGAGAACAATCAGGATGAGCTGGTTCCGGGTTTGCTTTCAGCACCGGATGTGGTTATTGAATTCACCAGGCCCGAGGCTGCTTTTCTGAACATTAAGGCTTGTCTGGATGCCGGGGTACCCATTGTTGCGGGCACAACAGGATGGCACAGCCGTTTGGATGAAGCAAAGGCCCTTTGCCAGGAGAAGGATGGCGGCCTGTTTTTTGGGACCAATTTTTCCATTGGGGTTAACTTGTTTTTTGAACTGAATGCCCGGCTGGCCCAGTTAATGAGTGCGCATCCCGAGTATTCCATCCGTATGGAAGAAGTTCATCATACCCGCAAAAAGGATTCACCGAGCGGCACTGCGCTCACGCTGGCCACTAAGATTGTGGAAGAGAATGAAAATGTAACCGGCTGGACATCGGATTTAATCGCGCCAAAGGATCAGGTTGGCATCACCAGCATAAGGGAAGGAAATGTAACCGGCACTCATTCTGTTATATACGTATCGGACGACGATAAAATCACGATCAGCCATGAAGCGTTCAACCGCCGGAATTTTGCGTTAGGAGCCGTACTGGCAGCGGAATTTATGGGAAACCGAAAA
>CAIXKO010000906.1 GCA_903919925.1 uncultured Bacteroidota bacterium
ACTGGGGAAGCTGTATCGGGGTGGTGGAAAAAACTACCAGGCAAGTTTAGAAATATTGAGCTTGGTGATTTTGTGGTGATGCCCAATCACTTTCATGGGATTGTTCGGATTATGGAACCGGGGTTAAAGCCAGATTGTTTATTAGTTGACGGGGGATTGGTTAATTTGCGGACGGAACCAAGCGTTCCGGGGATTATGCAGTGGTTTAAAACCATGTCAACAAATGAATTTTATCGGATACGTAAAAGCGAAGGGATGGCGTATCCATTAAAATTGTGGCAGAGGAGTTACTGGGATAGCATTATCCGAACGGAAGCGGAGCACAATCGCATATCGGAATATATAAAAAACAATCCCGCAAGATGGATCGCCGACAGGTTTTACCGGTAGGTAGGGGAGGACCCACGCGTCCTCCCGTCTCCATCCATCCCAAAAGAGCCACCATTCCGGCACGGGACCGGCACGGGGTGTGGGGGTCAGGGGGGGTGTGAGGGGAGGGTGTGGGTGGGCGGGAGGACACGTGGGTCCTCCCCGACGGGTTACTGGTGTATATTTAATGCCTGGCCCTTTGTTAATTTCACGGTGGTGGGTTCGCCGGAACGTCGCGCGGTGATCTTTACGGTTTGGTTAGTTTCTGATAGCAATCTGACATCGATACCTTCACTGTTCCAACGGAGGTATTCCACCGTGATCTGTCCGCGCAACAGAATTCCTTTGATTTCTCCGGATTCCCAGCCGGGTGGGCAGGCGGGTAGAAGTGCGATCTTGCCTACCTCGGAATAGACCAGCGATTTGATGATAACGGCGGGAAATCCTCCGGAAAGATCGAGATTAAACAACTCATGCGGATTATGGGTGGTAACCAGGTTTGGGAACCAATAAACTGACCCCAGCCAATTGATCATATCCTCCACTGCGGTGGAGTCGCCAACAGCCGCGGCTGCCAAAGCCAATTGTACCATTCCGAATGCCATAACCCCACCATCCTCCTGTCGCCTTACTTTCATGCGTTCATCAACCGCCTTACGGCAAGCATCCAGGAGCTTAGGATTGGCGGCGATATCGGGGTCGGTAACATCCCAAAGCCCGTAAAGATGCGATGCATGCCGGTGTGCATAGTTATCGGACAATGAATCCCACGAATACTCGCGTAAGGCTCCATCCGGATTAATCTGATAATCCGGCATTTTAGAAAGTATACTTTTCCACATGGTTAGTGTGTCGCTGTTCAAATTCAGCAAGGTACCGGCAGCTATCAGATTACGGTACAATTGTTTGGCAGCCATGATATCCATGGTGGCATTGATGCACGCCTGGTCCGGACTGTTGCCCGGATTATTTTCAGGAGAATAGGAGGGAATAAACACCCATTTACCATCAGCTCCCGGTATCAGGAAGTCGTTATAAAACAGGGCAGACTCTTTCATGAAAGGCATGGCCCGATATTTCAAAAACTTAATATCACCGGTATACAAATAATAATCGTAAAAAAAACCGCTCATCCAGGCAGCTCCGGCAGTCCAAAATGTCATGGGCCAGGTACGGTCGAAATGGTTATTGAGCCCATGTGAACTGGTACGTGAAGCAACATGAATTCCTCGGGCATTGAACAGCAGCCGGGCATTCTCTCGATATTGGGGTAACAGCGATTCCTGATATTTAAAAAATCCATCCATTAATTCAGGCATATTTCCGGGCATCAAAGCGGCTATGGCAACTTCGAGATTGCCATTTTGGGTAAAATCACCCGACCAGGGTGGAGCGGTTGTTCCTGCCCATATTCCCTGAAGGTTTGGTGGCATGATTCCGGTGGCACATAATATATTGTATCGGGCAGCATCAAATTCCTTCTCCAAAAGAGCTGGCACGGGCTTCTTTGATGACCTTTTCAATAATTCTTCGGAAGAGAGATTCCGATCCTGTCCACCATTCAAATCAAGCGAGGTCCGGTTAAACATTTCGCCATGGATTTTTACATGACGATTCAGAATTCCTGCATAATCAGGTTTTATTGCCGATACTTTTTCTCTCAGCCTGGTTTGAAGCGTTCCATTCAACAGCTCCTCTTTCTGAAATCCCGGTTCTACCTTTATCAGGAGCAGTAACTCATCAGCACCCTTTACCACTATTTCAGATCCGGACAGCTCCGTAGCACCTCCCTTATTTAACACTTTTACTGCGCCTGCTAATCCTTTGAGACTGCCGCTCCAATCCTGATCAAAGCTCCCGGAATATAACAGCCACCCTTGCTCCGCGATGACCGAAGTGGTCCGGTTGGTTTTATTGTACAGCGATTGCCACCAGGAATTATCTTTAGGCCGGTCAGCCAATCCTATTCTGCAGTTGAGGGAACCTTTAGCAGGTCCTTTTATAGAAATCACCACGATAGTATCCGAACGTGAAGCAAAAACCTTTCTGATATAGCGGCCATTCGCCCCATTCCAGGTCACAGCCGCTTCGGCTGTCTCAAAATTTACGGATCGTTTATAATCGTTAACGATTGTATCCCCAACCATCCGGACTAGAACATCGAAAGCCGGCACAAACGGATCGGTCCATCGCTTCCCCCCCCACCCTTCGCGGTGCGAGAGGTCGACCACATATTGCGAAGCTTCACCATACTTTCCGGCGAACATCATTTTCCTGATCGAATCGAGTTTTACACCGGAATTTACCGGGGGCAATGGCTCATGCAACGGCATATACAGTTTGGCATGACTAATCATGATGGTATCCGAAATCGGCTGCCCCATCACCAATGCTCCCATGGTTCCGTTACCCGTGACCAGTGCCTGCTCCCAGTTCTGAGCTGGCTTTTCCGACCAGAATCCGCGGATGGGATTGTTGCTAACCTGCTTGTTATCAGAACAACCAGAAATAAACCAAACCATCAACCCCAAAAGAATCAAAGGGGAATTCAGGAGATTTGAATTTGTCATCGCTGGAAACTTTAAGTGTTGAATTAACACTAAATATATTCAGTATATTTGAATTCTGTTGGAATAATTTTACAATATTAGTGGCACGATTCTCAATCAACTTTTCTAAAAA
>CAIXKO010000907.1 GCA_903919925.1 uncultured Bacteroidota bacterium
AACCACCTCTCCCCGGTTGGTCACCAGCCGGATTGAAAAGTCCATTCGCTGAGCAAAATCCGCTGCTCCGTTGTGGGAAACAATAAACTGGCGCTTTCCGACTTTCACGGAAGCCATCTTGTTCCATTCCCGATCACCTTGTCCTTCAAATATATTGGATTCCAAGGTGTTGCTTACTAATTTCGTTCTGAATGTATTACTCCCGTTCCGGAATAAGATCAGGCAAGGCTGGTCATAACCGACTTCGTTGGTGGGAGGGATCAGCGGGATTTCGACGGTTTTGGAGCAGGAAAATAAGCAAATTGCCAGAAAAGTGATGCAACCAGTCACAAACAGATGCCTGCTGAATCTGGTGGAATTAAAATACTTGATCATGGTGAGAAGATTTTTGAGATCAGGGTTATCTGAATTCAAAAATAGATTGGAGGATGAAAATGGTTGTAGGGGAAAACCCTGAATTTAACACTTAAGTTCTGATGGATGAAGTTAGAGATTCGAATGAAAAATTCCGAGTTCCGAATAATAAGTTTCAAGTAAACTATGAAGTAGGGACGCATATTTGCCTCCAAAATACACCTTCAAAGCAGACGCAAATAAGCATCCGTACGCGTCTGTCGATCAGTCTTTTCCGTAGGGATTATCGATGCTCATGAGGAGAAGATCCAGTATGCCGTTTTTATCGATATCGGCAATGGCGGTTCCCCCTCCGGAGGTGATATTCCCTGGCGAGGGGCCGATAAATTTCGAGGACCAGCTGGCGACAGTACCATTGATGTCGATATCCCAGCCGATATAGCACCAGAAATAATTGGGACCCTGGGGACTGTCGATGTCCATCAGCACAAGGTCGGGCTTACCGTTGCCGTTGAGGTCGGCCAGTGCCGCTCCGCCCCCGGCTGAGAAGTCGCCCACGAAAAATGGTGCGACTATGTTGGAAGTCCAGGAGGTGGCAATTCCTTTTTGATCCAGGTTTCTTCCTATTTTGTACCAGAATTGATTGGCACCCGCCGGATTATCGATGGCCATGAGGACCAGTTCGGGTTTTCCGTTTCCATCGAGGTCCCCCAGAGCAGCGCCACCACCAGAGTTATCAAATCCGAGGCCGTCGATCTGGATCTTGTTGCTCCAGGAGGCTGGCTGCCCGCTGGTACTCAGGTTCCAACCAATGAAATACCAGAATGAGTTGGCGTCCTGAGGATCATCCACCGACATGAACAGAAGATCCGGAACACCATTGCCATCGATATCCTTGATGGCGGCTCCACCCCCGGCCTGCGCTTCGCCGCAGAACGGGCCGTACAGGGATTCGCTCCAGGATGCGGCCTTGCCGGTAGCATCGAGGTTCCAGGCCACTTTATAATAGAAACGGTCGGATCCCGAAAGGTCCTGGATTCCAACTAGCACGGCATCCTGTTTTTTGCCGGCATCACCGTCGATATTGGCCAGGGCAGCGCCTCCGCCGAACTTAATACCGCCTGTCCAGGCATCCATGTAAACCGACGACCAGGATCGGGCCGGTGCTCCGGTGCTGGCGGACAGATCCCAACCAATCAGGTAGCGTAAGGATCCCGGGTCATATTGGTGGAATGGATAGAAGAAATGGAAGTCACTGTCGGTTTTCCCTGATGAGGTTTCGGTACCCATTTTGCCGTCAGCCGTGATCTCCTGTGTAAACCAGTTGCCTCCGCTGGTTAGGGCATTATTGTAACCATAAATATACGCCTTGCCGGCATTGGAGAATCCAACCAGGTGGTTATAGTAATCGCTCCAGGTACCCCGGGCGGTTTCGGGTCCCATGGTCCCGTCACTGTTGATCGCCTGCACGAACCATTCGGTGTGGTATGATATAGCACCCGGGTCACGGCAACCCACTAAGTAAGTTTTGCCACCAACTTCCACCGCGGTGACCGATTCCCACAAATTTCCCCAATAACCATCGCAAACATCGTACAATTGTCCCTTATCGGATACATAGGCGATAAACCAGTAATGGTCGCTCTCTTTTGTTTGAAAAAAAAGATAGGTTTTCCCATTGAGGTAGAAAGGAGTGGCTGTTTCATAAAAATTGTTCCAGTTGCCATTATCACTCTCATCGGAAGCCAGGTAACCATTGGAGTAGATTTCCTGAACAAACCAGTGGTGGTCACTATAGCTGTCCTGCCCGAACAAGAATCCCCTGTCGCCCAGCTTGAACCCAAACACAGTTTCATAATTATTTGCCCAATCACCGGTTTGTATTGCATCCCCCCAATTTCCGTTACTCATAACAGGCCTGATCGTAAACTCCTTGTTATAACTGGTACCGCCCCAGTTGTGGCCAAAAACGAACTGGGAATTACCTGCTTCGATACCTGCCATGGTACTCCAGCCGCCAAAATCGGAATCATTAACATAGCCAGCCATTTCGGAACCGCACCGGTCAGTGAGTTCCCAGGACCGGTAACCCGAACTCCGATCATCCTTGCGGTAACCAAAGAGGAACATGCTTTCGGGGGTGCTGTTGTCTGGTGGTACGATTACCGGCTCCTCTCTGGAGCAGGAAATAAGGCTGACAGCCAACAGTACAGGCGCTATCATGATTAGGAAAAGGTTTCTTCCAAGGCTTCTGTTTGATTTTTTTTTCATGGCTATTTCAGTTAGTTGCCGGATTTTTGGTTACGGATCAAAAGTAAATCTCCCGGTTGGGAGAAAGATCAGGGAAAACCCTGAATTTAGGAATGCGGCAATCCGTTTTCAGTGACTATACAGATTGATAGCGTTAATCCATTTTGCACTTGAAATTGTATATTTTTGGTATATTTGATAGAATCGGAACCTACTAATCAACATGAATAAGATTTCAATCCGTTTTTTTGATGACCGCGAAGTAAGGGCGGTGTGGGACGAAGAAAATGCGAAATGGTGGTTTTCTGTTTTGGACATTGTAGCTGTGCTTACCAACCAGGACGACTACGCTAAAACCCGAAACTATTGGAAGTATTTGAAAGCAAAACTCAAAAAAGAAAATAGTGAAGTGGTTAGTGCCACTACCCAGTTGAAATTTCAGGCACCCGACGGCAAAAAGCGTTTGTCGGATATGCTCGATTACAAAGGAATTGTTGCACTGGGCAAGCAGTTTCCGGGCAAAAAGGCTAACCGTTTTATCGAATGGTTTACCTTTAGCGACGAAAGTATCGATGGAAAAAGCAAAACGAAGGCTTATGCGCTGTTCGAAAGCTCTTTTATCGATAGCATCGAAGTTGGCACTTCAAAAGGATTGCAGCAAATTCACGGGTATCTGTTTGGCGGATTATACAATTTTGCAGGACAAATAAGGCAAAAAAACATTTCGAAAGGCGGTTTTCAATTTGCAGTATCACAATTTCTTGGCGGCACATTAAAGCAAATTGAAGAGATGCCAGAAAATACCTTTGATGAAATTGTTGACAAATATGTGGAAATGAACATTGCTCACCCATTTATGGAAGGGAATGGCCGAAGTACCCGTATTTGGCTTGATTTGATATTGAAAAAACGACTGAAAAAGTGTGTTGATTGGAGCAAAATCGGAAAAACAGATTATATGAACGCAATGATGAAAAGTGCTTTAAACAGCACTGCGATAAAAAACTTGCTGAAAAATGCCCTGACAAATGAAATAAACAGTCGCGAAATGTTTATGAAAGGAATAGATTACTCGTATTATTACGAAGAGAATTAAAATAAGGCATTGCGCTCTGCCTCTGCGAGACGCGGAATCAGAATTCCTTTACCCTTTGATTTTATATCCGGCATGGCCGGGCTCCATCGATCAGTCCTTTCCATACGGATTATCCAACGCCATCAGCAGCAAATCCACGATGCCGTCCATGTCGATATCCCCGATGGCAGCACCACCACCCGATGTAATATTTCCTATTGAGGGAGCCGTAAAAGTCGTCCATCTGGATAC
>CAIXKO010000908.1 GCA_903919925.1 uncultured Bacteroidota bacterium
ATGCTGCGAGGGCGCAGATCCGGTTCTGTACGGCTCATATACAGGATTTCCGCCGGCATCCCGATCAGGCAATCGATACCGCTGGCTGCATTTATCGCATCTTCTGCATTTTGAATATCACCCATGATGCGGGAAGAAACGCCGATTCTGGTCAGGCCCGTCCTGAGCAGGCTTCCCATACTGTTTTCCCGATCGTCTGATATGAGGATCAGGGCCTGCTGCCCATTGCTGACCATAGTTGACATGCCGGTAGCAAAAAAGTCGATAGTCCTTTCCAGATCACTTTCCGAAAAAAATATTCGCTTTTTAAAACCGGTAGTACCTGAAGTTGTAAGTGTTGTTATTCTGGCAACCGAGGCTTGCGGAATAGCCAGAAATGCCATGGGATCATTGGCAATATCGGCTGGGATGGTGAAAGGAAGGTCGGCGAAATGATTGGCAGTACTGAGCCTGTCCTTGTAAAATCGGCTGTTTTGGCGTGCATGTTCAATCTGCGTTTTCAATTTATCAGATTGCCATTGAAGCAGCGATTCCGTATTGAGGTTTCCCAAGAGACCTGTTCGTTCAGCCACCCATTTTTCCACCGGAGAGATCATAATTGAGCTTTCTTTCTGGCCACCATCAGGAAGTAGCCGCATTTAATCCGCTTCATCGTTTCAGGGTCTGCACCCAGACTGCAATAGAAGGCCTTTGCCCCCTGTGCGAAAATCATCTGTCCCCAGAAAGCCGTAAGGTGATCAGTGAAATCTTCAAAATGTTCAGATGTAAATCCGTTCTCCGCCATTAATGCAACCAGGTATTCCTGCGTGTTGATATGTCCCAGGCAGCCCTGGAGTTTTGCCGGTTCGCCGCGTGAATACAGGTCTGAGATGATCAAATGGCCACCCGCTTTTAAAACGCGCTTACACTCTTTGAGCACGACCGCCTGATTGTCCATCTCCGACAGGCTACACTCCATCAGCACCCCATCGAAGGATCCGGAAGGAAAAGGAATCTCTTCAGCTGCAGCCCAAATCAGGTTACTCTGGTTGCCGCTCATTCCCAGGTTGTTATCAAGGCCAAATGCTTCAAGACCGTATCTAAGGTTTAAATGCTCAACCGTTGCTCCCGATCCGCAACCCAGATCAAGAATTTTTGCCTTGGCTGGAAACGAACAAATACTGAAGGCTTTGTCGGTTATGATAAAACCGCCGGGACGGTTTATCTGACCAGTTGCATTCTTTATTGTTCCCATCCTGTTAGATAATAGGCGCAAAATGGTACAAATTTCCCTTTGTCGTACACATGTAGACTGCAGTTCCGAAGGCGCGAAAAATCGAGATTGCCTGCATCCTGAAATGCCATTGCCGTAACGGTGAAACCGTGCGTTTTGACCCGATTGAGGAAGTATTCCATATCGTGAACATCGCCACAGCATGAATCTTTTACGGATTGATCAGCGGGCGGTCTTTGCCAGCGCCTTGCAACAAACTCCCTGTTCATATCTGCCGATCCTGGTGTGCAGCAGCAACTCTTTTCCATTTTTTCACGCTTCAGAAGAGGGATCACATTATCCCGGTCAATCAAAAAATCACCATGAAAACCGCAAAGGGGATGATCGCAGGAGGAAGGAAGCAGGTTTTCAGCCTTGATAATCCCGCCAGTCTGACTTTGTATTTCAGCGATCAGCTGGTCAAGTGTAAACCGTTCTGTGTTAAGGGAACTATCCGGTACGCGGCCGATATAGGTCACGGGTTGGAAGTGCACGCCACGGACCTTGGGTGCCTGTGAAACTGCGAATCGGAGTATCTCCCCGATATTGTGCGTATTGATGCCATGAACTAAGGTCGGAACCAATGTTACTCCGATATTGAACTCCGAACAGTTATCGATAGCTCTCTTTTTGATATCAAGCAGGGCCCTGTTTCGCAGCTCCAGATATATTTCATCATCCGTTCCATCGAATTGCATGAATACAAATGATAGTCCGGCTTCGGCCAGTTTTCTCACAAATTCTTTGTCTTCACCAAGCCGGATCCCATTGCTGTTAAGCTGGACATATTTAGCGCCGGCATCCTTCGCCGTCTTAACAATTTCAGGCAGGTCATTTCGCATAGTCGGCTCGCCACCACTCAATTGCACCAGTGTTTTGCCCTTTTCCGTGAGGTTTAAAAGTGACTCGCGGATCTCATCAAATGTGGGATCACCGCTACCATTGCCGGCATCTGCAAAACAAAACCGGCAGTTCAGATTACAGCGGTTCGTGATATTGAGTAAAACACAACAGGTTTTCTGAAGGTGGTCGTCGCAGAGTCCGCATCCATCCGGACATTGAGGGTTATCAGCGGCAGGAATTTCCAACGGGCCCACCCAATCGTTTATATCAGAAAGCCCATGCCAGACAATGGTTTCAAAAAAACCGTGTTCCGGACAAGATTTACGGAGAAACACTTCGTTGCCGATTTGTACGCGCTCGGCGGGAAGCCGCCTGAGACACACCGGGCAAACGCTCCAGGTTTTATAAAGAACCCTGCAGTCAGGCATGGCTATTTGTCCTCCATCTGCATCTCGACATCATTTATGCGACCCTTGACCAGCTCCTCAGAGATGAAAACCTGGCCGCACTCCGGACATTTCGGGATTTCAGTAAAGAAATTATGACCGAGATAAGTGAAGTCGGTTTTAATCATTTGCAGCTCTTTGTTGCATTTGAAACAGATCAGTTTTTTTTTTCCCGGCATGTCAAATCTCCTCGATCTTCATACGGTGACCGTATGCATTGATAAGTTCAAATCCGAAACCTTCCTTAATCCGATATTCCACCCAAAAGGTCATCTTCCCGATCATCCTATGTCCGGAAAATGTTTCATTTTCAGGATCATACAGTTTGATTCCGCTTTGCTCGCAGTATTCAATGACGCTAAGCATGTCGGATTCCAGAATCAGTGCCTTGTTCAACTTTTCTTTGAGCTCCTGCGAAATGAGAAGCCTGTATCCGGGTTTTTCCATGATTTCATTCTCCTTCCAAAATTCTGTAAGAACCTGTTTTTTCAGCAGCAGCCGGTTATTTCTACGCTCCGTAACTGTTGGTGGTGTTCGATTTGCATCATCCAGGCCAAACAGGATGTCGAGAATATGCCAGGCTGGTTTCTTTGCCGCCGCAAAAATATCCCGGCAGTTTGCGCAATAGGTGATATATGGATTTTCGCTTTGATCAATGGTTTTTTTCACCATGTTGTCTGCATAAGGCGGGTAGGCTACGGCCACCTGTCCTCCATAGCTGCAGCAACTGGCAAGCTTTCCCTCCAATGAAAGGGAATCAAGTTTAAATCCGGCTTTAGTTGCAAGGTCACGGATCGTTTGCTGTACAGCGGGCTCATGGCGGCTTGCACAAGGATCAAATACCGAGGCGGTTAAATCTTCAAAGCTACCAGCCGGGCGGATTTCAGCTTCCTCCATAAGGGAGTAAAGAAAATCACCCTCTATTTCAGGAAGATACCGTTGGAACATTTGCTTGCACATAGGACAGGCGAAAATGGCTTTCGGTTTTCCGAGATTGATCCAGTCGGCCTTGATTTTATCGATTACATTTCCGTGAATGGACTGATCGCCTGCCCATTCTGCCGGGGCACCGCAACAATGCAGCATCAGGGCGGTATCCGGGAAATGCTCTCTAATAAACTGATAGCTTCGGGTCACATACTGCGGATCTGAAGCGCCCAGCTGGCAACCGGGAAAGAATACATACCGGCTTTTATCATATCCGGAAGGTAGCCGTGTCAGTGCAGCATCAATGTTCGAAAACTCCATATCCCTCAGATAGAAATCGTGAAAGGCCCAGGGCATGGCGCCTTTTTCATGCATGGTGCGGTGGCTCTGCAGGAGAAATTCACCGGTATCGATATTCTGAGGACACACCTCCTTACACAAACCGCAATGGTTGCAGGTGGAGATGAATCGGGTGGCAACGGTGCCGTTCCCATCCAGGGTACTCGGGTGTATCGTCACCTCAACTTCTTCCGTGATCCGTCTGGGAAATTTCCGGAAATAATTCATCAGGGGAGAATAACGCACACAAGCGTCACAAGCACATTTTAAGCAGCGTTTTGCTTCCGAAAGCGCCTCATCCCTGGTATAAGAAGCGCCATTTGCGGGGAGGACAGCATCGCCCGGAGTGATCTGAATAGCATCAATTGTCAGCCTAGTTCCGGAAACCTGTTCCTGTGGACTTCTGATACCGGTTTTCATAAAGCGCTCGATCTCGCCTGCAGCATTCAGCCCCTGAGCAATGGCATGCATGGTATCAGCGCCGGTGAGTGAGCCGCCTAAAAAAACAATACCCTGACCGGAAGCAGAGCCGAAATCAATTCCCCCCTCGCCGGTTGCGATGTATAGGGCGTCAAAATCCAGCACGTCCAGACTGATGATTTCCGTATTGAGACGAAGATCGTACTCTTCATGCATGAACTGCTGTTTGATATCATTCAGGAAAACTTCCGGCGGAAGCAGGTTATGCAGGCGCCCTCCAATAACGTTCGATTTTTCATAAACGGTGACCTTGTATTTTCGGGTCGTGAGCCGGAGCGCACAGGCTAACCCGCTGATACCGGCTCCGATGATTGCCACTCTCTTATCCTTGAGCGGCATGTTGTACTGATCCGGATTCTGATTACGGGCATAATCCATCGCCGCTTTTTCCAGCGATTTGATGGAAATGGCGCCACCCGCATCCTTCATGGGGCATACCAGCCTGCAGGGTTCGGGGCAGAGTGCCGTAACAATGCCGGGAAACCCCACCGTGTTCTGGTAGGTCCGGTATGCCACATTATACCGGCCTTGCTGCAATTTTCCGACAAAATCACATACATCCAGATTAAACGGGCACTCTGCAGTGCAGAATGCCCGTTCAAACTGCAGACAGTCTGCAACAATATCGTGCGTATAGGCCATAGTTGTTTGCTAGAAGAACCGCTCGCCTTCGACTCCGCCCAAAGGTTTAAAGAAATCGATGCCTCCGTAAGGAACAGGATTTGCCTGGATATTTTCGAGCTCATCATACAAATCGGAACCCAGGAAATATTTCTTTGGCGGCTGCACCTTGCCTCCTGCTGCAATAGTATCAATCCCTTCCTTGACCTTTTCCTTGGTGGCCGGCATCTCGTGTACTCTTACACCACAGGCATTGTAAATGGCATTTAAAACAGCAACGTGACCGGATGCCTGAAACGCCTCTGAAGCACCTGATGATCCGAAGGGCCCGGTTCTGTCGTAAGTCTCATTATAGATAACCTGAATTTCATCCGGTATATCCTTTATGTAAGGAACACCGCTGTTTGCAATGTTGGTGTGCTTGAGCACATCTTCGTAATTTTCGGAAAGTGCAAAACCAATGCTGTGTGAAATACCGCCATATGCCTGGCCGTCCACCGCATCGATATTTCCAATCTTGCCGACATCCGCAACACAAACAAATCGGGTTACTGTGGTTTTTCCTGTTTTCGTATCAACGGCTACCTCTGCCATATTCAGGGCATAAGTAAACGCCGGCGTGGGATCTCCGATACCGGTATTGGGGTCGAGGCGGCTCAGGCCTTCCGTTACGATGGTCATATATTTTCCTTCGTATTTGGTTGGTAGACCTTCTTTTACCATCTCATCATAGGTTCTGTAAGTCCCGTCTTCTTTTTGCATGGCTTTCATCAACTTTTCCGCTGCAATAATGGTGGCATGTCCATTCATGTAGTGGGAACGGCTGCCTGCCGACATTCCGCTGTCCGGGCAAAATTTGGTGTCACTTTGTACCAGCTTGATCTGTTCCGGAGTTATGCCGAGGGGTTTTAAAGCCTCCAGCGTCACCATTACAGAACCGATATCACCTCCCTGACCAAGTTCCTGCCAGGTATCAAATTTCGTTATGGTATTATCCGGATTGAGCTCCAGATGAATGGTTGCACTATCGGTTGCTCCCTCCGTTACATTGAAACCTCCCCAGGCCAGACCTACGCCGCGGCGGGTTTCCGGAGTATCCTTTTCTTTGGCTTCCTTAACAGCCTTATCATAAAGCGGTTTCATCTTATTCATCATCTCTTCCATCGGATATAACCTGAACGGGCGACTATTAATGTTGGTATCGCCTGAACGGGCAATATTCCTCCATCGGAATTCGAACGGGTCAATGCCAGCTTTTTCAGCCAGCATATCCATCAGTGCCTCGCTCATCGTGAAAGCTTGCGGAGAACCGTAGCTCCGATAAGCGGTGCCAAAATTGTGATTGGTGATGGCAATGCGTGAAAGACCGGCCACATTGGGAACTTTGTATGGGAAGAAAGCAAAGCGCACCTGTTTGGTTATGATATCATCTCCGCCAAAGGTATAGGCACCCTGATCCATGCCAAATTCGAATTCAGTAGCCGTTATTTTACCATTTTCATCGCAGCCCACGCGTCCGTTGGAATGACACGGACGACGCTTTCCTGAAAAATGCTGATGCTCCTCATACGTCATCGACAAAGCCACCGGCATTTTGGTTATTGCGGTGGCGGCTGCTGCAAGGCAAAGGTCGCCCGCATTTGTCGACCAGCCGAAACTGGCACCTGTCGGGTTCATGATGATCCTGATCTTGTCTTTTGGAACACCAACGGAATTACCGATACGGCCAATGGATGAATATACACCCTGGGATTTACATTGGATGGCCAGAAAACCATCTTCATCGAAATAGGACTGAATCGTGTCGCCCTCAATGGAAAGGTGAGGCTCTCTGGTGCAGAAGAAACTCCCTTCTGCACTAAATGCCGAATTATCAATTACTTCAGCAACTTTCGCTGGTTCATCCAGTCCGACACCCTTCAGGACGGGCTGCATGGCGAAAATGTTAGGAGTATCTTCGTGAATGCGCATGGCATCCGGCATAACTGCGTCGAGGTAACCGAGGTATTCTGGCAGTTTTTCAATTTCCACCTTTACTTTGGCGGCAGCGGCCCGGGCATGATCTTTAGTATCAGCACAAACAAGGGCTACCACATCACCATACCGGTAGATTTTATCCTCACAAAGAACACTACGGCTGGGAACCATAATGGTAGTGCGTTCGTGGAAGTGCCCCTCAGCCATGATATTTGACCCTCCGGCGGCTTTGATGTCTTTAGCAGTGATAATCTTAACCACACCGGGCATTTTTTCAGCTTCTTCGGTATCAATTTTCAGAATTTTAGCGTGATGGGCAACCTTAGGCTGTACCATCACCACTTTCAGACTTTCAGCAGGCATCTTGAGTTCCTGGTCGTCACCGTAATCAGCGAGACCGCAAACTTTCGCCAGGGCTGTAGGCCTTACTACCTTCTTGCCGTAATACTCACCGTCTGTTGGATTCTTAAAGGAGATCTCTTCAATGGTAGCTTCACCGCGCATAACCTTTGCGGCAACCATAACCGCATCAACAATTTGCTTGTAACCTGTACAGCGGCATACATTACGATGCTTCTGGAACCAATCGCGGACCTCCTCGCGGGTGGGATTGTTGTTCTCGATCAGAAGCGCATAGGAGGAAACGATGAAACCCGGCACGCAGAAACCGCACTGTACGGCGCCGCAATTCATCCAGGCAACCTGGATGGGGTGCAGGTTGGTCGGGGTTCCAATGCCTTCAATCGTTAAAATCTGGCTGTATTCATCTGTTTTGCTGATCTTCTTCGTACAGGCGCGGGTCAGTTTTCCGTTTAATATGACGGTACAGGAACCACAGACCCCCTTGTTGCAGCCGATTTTGGTTCCAGTCAGTCCCATACGGCGGATCACATCAGCCAGGGTATCCTTTTCCGGATTGCAAATGATCATGCGATTTGCACCATTGATATTGAGCCACATCTTTCTCAGGTTCATAAAACTGTCTATTTTAATTGTTTATAATTCTTCTTCAAGAAAAGTAACTACGGTTTCCAGGAATTTCGGGCAGGTATTATGGAATTGCGGAAGCATAGCCATGAGCTCTGCACCTGACATATGGCTCCGGTCGAAACCGACCAGATCATTGCACATGCTCGTTCCATGAACGCGCTCGAAAGTTTCAATCAGTTCCTGGGTTTTTTCCCTGGATAACCTTTTGGCATCGAGATCCTTGGGATCGGTACTTCCGTATTTGAGCCCAACCACCATAATGGCTCCGGTTAGTGCTCCGCAGGTTCTCCCATATCCGCCAATACCTCCACCAAAGGGACAGGCAATCTTCAGTGCAGTCTCACGCGGGAGCCCTGTTTCCTCAGTGAAAGCCGCAAAGATGGCCTGCGAACAATGAAAACCCGATCTGAACAATTCCAATGCTTCTGCTAAATGATCTCTGTCCATAAATTAATCACACCGTTTGCGTTTCAACAAATCCCGAACTCCAAAAATCGAAAAAATGGAGCGTTCCAAATATCCAAACGGAATTTTCATAAAACTATGATTTTTGTTTCCTTAAAGTATATCTACCAAAGAGTTGGTTATTTTTTATACCCCCCTTCGATCATTTTGTCCGTTAGGATATTCGTTTATATTTGCCCCACTTGCTGATTAGTGAAATACCAGCCAGGCAATTTATCGAAAATGATCGTAAACCAAACATACCGTATATTAAGAGCATCCAGGAGAGTGGATTTTGATAATCTGACAATTGCAGATATTAGAATCGGACTGTTTCTTACCGCTATCAAGTTGTCTGATAATAGTTTTGGCGTTGCATCCTCCCTGACTGACAACCATCCTTTCAGTTTAAAAGAGAACCGCGATTTCGGTGATTTCACCCCTTCAAAAATCAAAGGCCAAAAAGTCTCCAGCCTGTTTGAAATCGAAAAAGAATCAAACATTCTCCTCTCCCTGAAAATGGCCACATTAAATGCCATCAGTTCAAACCTGATTTCCTCAGGATCTTACAAGATTGTCAATAACTGTGATCCCATCGATCTGCTGGATCTGACCCGAAATCAAACGATTACCGTTGTCGGTGCATTTCAGTCCTATATCCGGAAAATTTCAAATACCAATAACCGGCTTTACGTTCTGGAATTAAATGAAAATGCGCTTCAGCCGGATCAGAAAAAGTTCTATGTTCCAGCCGACGATTATCCCAAAATCCTGCCTGATACGGACATCGTCATCATTACAGGGTTAACCCTGGTAAACAACACGATCGACGGCTTGCTCTCGGCTATTCCCGAACAGGCGATGGTCATTGTTACCGGACCCTCGAGCAGTATCATACCGGATGTTTTATTTGCAAATAAGGTCGGGATTATCGGTGCCACTCAAATTATTAAACCTGATATTCTTTTTGATATTGTCAGTGAAGCAGGCGCCGGATATCACCTTTTCAACTATTGTGCCCAAAAGATTTGCATCCTGAGAGATGATCTGATTATCTGAATATTAATTGGTTATGATTAAACCGGCATTAAGCGAAAAATGGATCAAGGCATCCATCATCGGGACTATATGGGCAGCATCGGAGATTGTTCTGGGCAGCTTTCTGCATAATCTGAAAGTGCCATTCTCCGGTAATGTCTTAACGGCCATCGGATTGATCATACTGATCTCCATCAGTTACCGGTGGAGGGAGAAAGGCCTGTTCTGGCGGGCCGGATTGATTTGTGCAATGCTGAAGACCCTCTCACCAAGTGCGGTGATTTTCGGGCCGATGGTTGCCATCTTCAGCGAATCGCTTTTGCTCGAATTATTTGTCAGGTTGTTGGGCAGAACTATTCCGGGTTATCTGCTTGGTTCCATGATGGCCATGACCTGGAATCTCTTTCAGAAGATCGCCAATTATGTAATATTCTACGGAGCCGGCATAGTGGATGTCTATACTGATTTGCTTCGCATGGCTCAAAAGCAGCTTCACCTGAAAACCGATATTGTCTGGCTTCCCATCATCATTTTATTGATCGCCGATATTTTATTTGGAATTTTAGCCGGCCTCATCGGAATCAGGGTTGGGCGGAAAGCTTTAAAGGACACCGTTACTCCCTTACCAGGAACAGAGCGTAATTCATTCACGAAGGTTGATAAAAAGCCGGTGGATGCCTTTAATTACTCCGTTTTATGGCTACTTGCTGATTTCTTACTGATCATCGGCTCTATGCTTTTATTGAGCTATACCCGGTGGATGGTCTGGAGTCCGATCATCACTGGCATTGTCATTGTCTGGGCCTTCAGATATAAACGGGCATTACGCCAGTTATCGAAACCTAAATTCTGGATATTCTTTGTGGTCATTACCCTGATCACCGCATTTGTTTTTACGAAGGCACAAACGGGTGAAAATGTTCTGGTTAATGGCCTTTTGGCCGGATTTCAGATGAATTTCCGGGCAGTCATCATTATTCTTGGGTTTGCGGTTCTAGGAACGGAACTTTATAATCCGAAAGTCAGGAACTTTTTTCTCGGAACTTCATTTAAAAACCTTCCGCTGGCTATAGAATTGTCCGTTGAAAGTCTGCCATATTTTATAGCCCGGATTCCGGATTTTAAAACAACAGTCCGAAATCCGGTCTCTGTGTTTTCTGGATTTATTTTTCATGCTGAAAGCAGACTAGCGGAGGTAAGGAGCAAATCAGGGTTCCAACAAAAGTTATTTATTATTTCAGGTTCCAAAAACGAAGGTAAGACCTGGTTAGCTAAAAATTTAGTCGAAGTCTTCCGGGAAAACGAGATTCCTTTCGGAGGTTTTTTATCGGAAAAGGTGAGGGAAGGCTCACAGGTAATTGGCTATGATTTGGTTGATATTTTAACTGGCAACAGAGAAATTCTCCTTCGGGAGAGTGACGAAACCGGGATGAATATGATCGGGAGATTTGCAATCTTTCCACAAGGATTAAAAAAGGGGATACAACTTTTATCCCATGCACAGCTTCTTGGAAAAAGGCTCGTCATTATTGATGAAGTTGGCAGGCTTGAGCTTAATGATAAAGGATGGTCCGAGTCAATCTCCAGTTTGATGAAAACCTCCAATATTCACCTGCTATTCATCGTACGCGATACTTTCATAGACGAGGTGATCAGCAAGTGGAACATCGCTCAACCTCATATTTTTAAAGTGTCACAGACTGATCATCAGGAGTGTGGCAGGTCGATTATTGACGAGATGAACTCTTAATCTTTATTCAATTAAAATCCGAATGTAATTCCCTGAGCTAATGGAAGTTCAGATCCG
>CAIXKO010000909.1 GCA_903919925.1 uncultured Bacteroidota bacterium
ACCCCGAGTATCAGTTGAAATATTTTGTTTTTGAAAAGGGATGGGCTTATGGCATTGATTTCCTTGCCGACTGGAACAGCCCGAAATGGAATTTTTATCTCGCATATTCCCTTGGTTATGTGATACGTAATGATGAATTTATACAATATTCGCCCCATTTTGACCGGCGCCACAACCTTAATCTTGTTTTTGGATATAAATTGGGGACAAATAAAAACTGGGACCTGAAAGCCCGCTGGAACCTGGGTTCCGGCTTTCCTTTTACGCAAACTTATGGACTTTATGAGAATCTGGTAACAGGTCCCGGCCAATTTTCACTCGATCCTGCTACGTCCGGAGCGCTCAATATCTGGTATGCTTCAATAAATGGCGGTCGCTTTCCCTGGTACCACCGCCTCGATATTGCCATCCAGCGAACCTGGAAATTCAATAGCGGTCAAAATATTGAATTGGCCATCAGCGTTATGAATGTTTACAATCGCCAGAATGTGTTTTATATCGACCGCATCACCATGCAACGAATCAACCAATTACCGTTTCTTCCCACCATCAGCCTCACCTGGCGATTCTAACCCAACCATCCAAACCCTTTCATTACTACCTCACACCCATCATCACCTAACAGGGCAGAAAATTTTCTACCCCTACCGGACTGGTGTTCCTCCCCACACCCTCACGATTCTTCACGATTCTTCACGATTCTTCACGATTCTTCACGCTCTTCACTTTCTTCACGATTCTTCACGCTCTTCTCCATCTCCTCCAACCTCTCCACCATTCTCCTGCTTCCAACATAAAACGGGCACCGCTGATGGAGGGAGTCGGGTTTCAGATCGAGAATCCGATTTTGGCCATCTGAAGCTTTACCCCCGGCTTGCTCTGCAATATAAGCGATCGGATTACATTCGTATGCCAGGCGGAGCTTACCTTTCGGCGAACTTGCGGTGGATGGGTAAAGGAAAATCCCTCCCTTCAACAGGTTTCTGTGGAAATCCGCTACCAGTGAGCCGATATATCTGGAAGTATATGGCCTTTGTGTAGGAGGATCAATCTCCTGACAAAACTTGAGGTACTGTTTCACGCTATCCGGGAAATGGAGGTAATGACCTTCGTTAACAGAATATATTGATCCGGATTCCGGGGTACGTATATCTGGATGCGATAAACAAAACTCACCAATCGATGGGTCCAGTGTAAAGCCGTTAACTCCTTTGCCAGTTGTGTATACCAGCATGGTCGATGAACCGTAAATGATATAGCCGGCAGCAACCATGCGGGTACCTTCCTGTAAAAAATCATCCGACCTTGCTGAATGGCCCCTGGGGGAAATTCTCCGATAAACTGAAAAAATGGTCCCGATCGATACGTTTACATCAATATTTGAAGAGCCATCAAGGGGATCCATCAAAAATATATACTTGCCGTCCCTCGATAAATCGTCATCAAATGTGATGATCTCCTGATTTTCCTCAGTAACAATGCCGCAAACCTCCCCGCTAGCCTGTAACGCCGCGATAAATGTTTCATCAGCAAACACATCCAGTTTCTTTTGATCCTCCCCCTGAACGTTCACATTGCCAGAGGTTCCAAGAATATCAACTAAACCTGCTTTGTTAATCTTTTTGTTCACAATCTTGGCTGCGATTCCGAAATGACTGAGCAACCGCGATAATTCACCTTTAGCATATGGAAAATCAGTTTGCCTCTGAATGATAAATTCGTTGAGGGTAATAATCGAATATCCTTTCATGGAAAGTTTTTTTTTAAAGTTGGCAACTTTTCTTTAAGTTGCCAACTTTAAAATTAATATGATTATCCACAAATTTGGAGGAGGAATCCTCAAAACTCCCGAAGCTGTACAACAGATGCTGAGCATTCTGCAAACCTGTCCTTTACCATCCGTTGTGGTTGTGTCAGCACTAAATAAAATGACCAATGCCTTTGAAGGTGTTGCTCGTGCCTGGTTTAATCATACCGATACCGAAACCGGTATGCAATTGATCCGCGGTTACCATTTTGATATGGCTTGCCGGTTGTTCTCTGATCCCGATGATGCGTGGCTGCTTTATATGAAACCCATGTTTGCCGAAATTCATGAGAAACTATTGGGAGAACCAGGCAAAAATTTCGATAAAGCCTATGACCAGATTGTATGTTACGGAGAACTGCTTTCCACCGCTTTATTACGTACCTATTTTGAGGAGAATGGATTGGATTACCGGTATCTGGATGCGAGGAAGGTTGTTAAAACCGATGACATATTTCGCGATGCCGGTATTAAATGGGACGAAACACGCGATAGTATTCGCCGGGAAAGAGACCTGGCTGAGGAGGATTCTTTGGATGCCAAAGACGATTACCTGATTCTTACCCAAGGATTTATCGGAACAAACTCCACTGGTCATACCGTTACCCTTGGTCGTGAAGGTTCGGATTATACGGCAGCAATCTTCGCTTATTGCCTCGATGCAAGGGAGGCGTGGATATGGAAGGATGTACCGGGTATATTAAATGCCGACCCTTCAGAATTTGCCGATACCGTGAAAATTGATGAAATGAATTATCAGGAGGCTATTGAATTAGCCTATTTCGGAGCTAAAGTTATCCACCCAAAAACCATAAAGCCTCTGCAAAATAAGCAGATCCCCCTTTGGGTGCGCGATTTCTGGCATCCTGAAGCCTCCGGCACGCGTATCTATGAGCTAAAAACCATTCCTCCAACCGGTCCGGTCTTTATTACCAAAAAGAATCAACTTCTTATAACCTTTCAACCGCGTGATTTTTCTTTTATCGTGGAGGATATGATTGCTGAGATTTTTGCCCAGCTTGCCAAATACCGAATCAAGGTTAACCTGATGCAGCATGGAGCCATTAGCTTCTCTATATGCGTAACAGCCGATATGGATCGGGTGAATAACTTGATTCAGGCTATGCTCCCCCGATTCAGAGTATTATACAATAGTGAGCTTGAACTGGTAACAATCAGGAGGCATACTCAACAATCCATTGACAGGATGACGGCTGGTCGCCGGATAATCATTCAGCAAATCAGCCGTAAAACTGCTAGATTTGTTTTGGCTTAACGATCGAATTCCATGGCTATACCCTTAATCGATTCGTCGAAAATGCCATTATCATAAACAAGGTTCCCATTAACAAAAGTATGGGTAACTCTTGATTTCAGATAGGTGTCCTGCAATGGCGACCACCCGCACTTATACAGTATATTATAGGGGTTCACCGTCCAGGGATCATCGGGATCAACCAAAACAAGATCAGCAAAATAACCTTCACGGATATACCCGCGTTTGCGAAGCTTGAATAAGTCGGCCGGAGTGTGGCACATTTTGTCAATAATTTTCTCAACCGGAATAAGATTCTTATGATGAAATTCAAGCATCACCGGCAGAGAATGCTGAACCATGGGTCCTCCGGATGGAGCTTTTGTATATATATTATCCTTTTCCGCAAGAGTATGGGGAGCATGATCAGTTGCAATCACATCAATCCTGTCATTTATTAATGCCTGAATCAAAGCCTCTTTGTCCTCTTCGGATTTGATCGCCGGGTTCCATTTGATCAGAGTTCCTTTGTCAGCATAGTCCTTATCATCAAATATCAAATGATGTACACACACTTCCGATGTGATTAGCTTGTCTTTTACAGGTCCTGGCTTTTCAAGTAAGGATAATTCTTTAGCAGTGGAGAGGTGAATCAGATGAAGATGAGTGTGATGACGTTTTGCTAGCTCAACTGCGAACGAACTTGATTTGTAGCAGGCTTCAGTCGACCGTATCAGAGGATGAAAGTCCATAGGAATATCATCGCCAAATTGTTTTCGGTAAAGCTCGAGGTTTTGCCGTATTATTCCCTCATCCTCAGCATGAACTGCAATAGGTAATTTCCGGATTCTAAAAATACCGTCGAGCGTGATCGGATCATCAACCAGCATATTCCCGGTTGATGCGCCCATAAAAACTTTAATGCCACAAGTAATTTGTGTATCAACAGTTTGTAACTCCGCTAAGTTATCGTTTGTTGCTCCAATGTAGAAGGCAAAATTGGCAAGGCTTTTCCCGGAAGCCATTTTGATTTTGTCATTAAGCAATTCCCTTGAGGTGGTTTGCGGAATTGTATTTGGCATATCCATATAAGATGTAACCCCTCCGGCAACAGCGGCTTTTGATTCGGTAAACAGATCTCCCTTATGGGTCAGTCCAGGGTCGCGGAAATGAACCTGATCATCTATAACCCCAGGGATCAGCCATTTACCCTTTGCATCAATAATCTGAGTGTTTTTTTGGGATAATGGATAAGATGAAGCATTATAAATTTTGGAAATGTAATTTCCATTGATGGCCACATGGCCTAAAACCTGCACACCCTCGTTAATGATCAAGGCATTGGTTATCAGATAATTACTCATGCTAATTGCTGATATGTTTATTGTAATTTGCTCGTATACTGCTGATTTTCATATGGATAACGCCCATAAGAGCTTCACTCATAATTCCACCGCTCATCTTCGAAGATCCAGATTCACGGTTGATAAAGATAATAGGTACCTCAATAATTTTAAATCCAAGTTTCCAGGCTTTGAATTTCATTTCAATCTGAAAACCATACCCTTTCATTCTGATCTTATTTAGGTTAATGGTTTCGAGGAATCGCTTGGACATACAAACAAACCCAGCGGTTGAATCGCGGATATCCATTCGGGTAACCATCCTTACATAGTGTGATGCATAATAGGAAAGAAGAAGCCGGCCAATCGGCCAGTTAACAATCGCTACCCCTTTTTTATACCGGCTGCCGATGGCCATATCGGCCTGGCTGTTTTTACAAGCCTCATAAATAGGGATAAGATCATTGGGATTGTGGGAGAAATCTGCATCCATTTCAAACACGTATTGGTAATGGTGATCAATGGCCCACTTAAATCCAGCTATATAAGCGGTTCCAAGTCCCTGTTTCCCGGGGCGTTCCATAAGGAAAAGTTTACCGGGATACTCAATCATAAGCGATTTGACAATGCCAGCGGTCAGATCAGGGGAATGATCGTCGATAACCAGCACATGGAATTCTTTAGGAAGGCTATATATAACAGACAAAAGGTGCTTAATATTTTCAGCTTCCTGGTAAGTTGGAATAATAATGAGGGTGTCAGGCACAGTAATAATGTTTTTCTGATGACTATTTTCAGGATTTTGCTTGTACGAAGATAGTGGATTTTGGCAAATATGAAGATGTCGGATGACAAATGAAGTTTAAGGGTGAAAAATATTGCCTTGACAGTTAGGTTTTTACCGAAAATATTAAAAAAAGATTGAAGAAGAGTTTGCATAATTGAAGGATAGGCGTATATTTGCATTCCATTTTTAATGGATGTGTTCTTTAAACGGTCGGAAAATGTGGAAAAAAAAAGTTGCAGAAAATTTGGAAGTTGATTTTTTTCCTCTATCTTTGCACCGCTTTTAGAAAAAGATAGTTCTTTGAAAAGATTGAAGAGTAACAAAGGTCAGGTAAAGAAGAAGTCAATTCTTTTTTTATTGAATTTGATAATGATGAATCTTGAGCAATGATTTTACAATTACAACGAAGAGTTTGATCCTGGCTCAGGATGAACGCTAGCGGTAGGCTTAACACATGCAAGTCGAGGGGGCAGCACAGGTAGCAATACTTGGTGGCGACCGGCGCACGGGTGAGTAACGCGTATGCAACCTACCTATAACTGGAGAATAGCCCTCTGAAAAGGGGATTAATGTTCCATAATGTTCAGAAGCCGCATGGTTTTTGGACTAAAGCTCCGGCGGTTATAGATGGGCATGCGTGAC
>CAIXKO010000910.1 GCA_903919925.1 uncultured Bacteroidota bacterium
CAATGCATAAAACAGGAACCATGCCTGGAGCGGAACCAGCGGCATTACCCCGAGATCCGCTGTGGCTTTGCTGCACCAGATTACGCATATCACCGGATTCATCACATAATCAAACATCATGCTCCAACCGGTAACATAGCCCAGGCTGGGATGCAGCTCGCGACCCACATAAGTGTAAGCCGATCCTGCCGAGGGATAAACGTTGGCCATCCTGCCATAGCTCAAAGCGGTAAAAAACATGGCCACCATCCCAATCAGGATAAGGGTTGCCACATGGCCGTCGGCCTTTGCCGCCGCTACCCCAAAGAGCGGCATAGGTGCAGTTGGCTGGATCAGCACCAGCCCGTATATCACCAGGGCCGGAAGCCCCAGTACCCGCGCCAGTTTTACGGGTTGATTATTGTTACTTCCATTTGTCATGGTCGCCTCCCCGTTTTGCTGGTAATCTTGGATTTTGCCTCATGATTCCCCCCTGTTTTAACTATGATTTAAAATCAAAAATAATCAGAAAACTATTCAAAAACCGGTTGTAAGATTTCAATTTTCAACCAAATGCGCGGGTTGGGTAATATTTGATCCTGTAAAATAGTTGTCCTTGAAATAAATAAACCCGAGAGGAATCATTAATTTTCGACATCTGAATTGTTTAGATAATTTTTTTGCCTTGAAAAAAGACACCTGATGAAAAAAACTCTGCTGGCATTTCTCCTTAATGGCTTGATATTTATTTGCTTCGGGCAAACTGTTCAATATAAAACGGTGACGGGAATCCATTACTATTCCGATTCCATCAATCAATCCGACAACTACATACAGAGCCAATGCGTTCTGGACCTGTATTATCCCGAAGGGCTGAAAAATTTTCCAACAATAGTTTGGTTTCACGGGGGAGGTCTGACATCCGGACGCAAAGAAATTCCGGAAGCATTAATGGGAAAGGGTTTTGGTATTATCGGCGTCGGTTACCGGCTTTATCCCAAAGTAAAATGCCCTGCCTACATCAGTGATGCTGCCGCTTCAGTAGCTTGGGTATTTAATAATATAGGCAGATTCGGAGGCGACTCCTCTCTCCTGTTTCTATCAGGACATTCGGCTGGCGGATACCTCACCATGATGATCGGACTGGACAAAAAATGGCTGAGCGGATTTAACCTGGATGCTAACCGGATTGCCGGCCTGATCCCGTTTAGCGGCCAGGCAATCACTCATTTTACTATCCGGAAGGAAAGGGGAATATCCGACAAACAGCCGGTTATTGACGAATTTGCTCCCCTCTATCATGTGAGGGCCGATGCCCCTCCTTTGCTGCTGATTACGGGTGACCGTGAACTTGAGTTGCTGGGCCGTTATGAGGAGAATGCTTATTTAATGCGCATGATGAAATTAACCGGTCATAATGAAACCCGGCTCTATGAACTGGATGGCTACGGTCACGGCATGACTGAACCTGCCTTCCCATTATTGATTCAGGAAGTCCGGAGGCTGGTCGCCAGGAAGGGGGGGGCTGCGAAATAGGAGGATTGAATTCAACTGGCAATCAACTTTTACGTGTTCCGGTTTTTTGGGCGACATTCCGTGATTTCTCTGCGGTTCTCTGCGAAAATCTCTGCGGTCCTCTGCGGTTAAATTTTTCTTACCGCAGAGTGATAGCCGTCTGAAACGGAACATCATGACCGATAACTTGCCTTTAGGTACCCACCCCACCGAATCTATCCTTTTTCTTTCCACCTATTTCCAAAAGTCGAATAAATGCCAAACATAGAGGCAAGCTTGCTTCCTTTCCAATCCCATAAAGCGCTATAAAAAATCGTTACCGGCTGCTTTTTGATAAAAGAAAATTCAACGCGCGGACCGGCAGCGTACATCTGGTAATAACGGATCAGCTCGGCGCCAAGCTTTAACGACTTCAATGAATAAAAGCCCATGCAATCCCAACGATACCGGGCGCCTCCGAATTCAAATGCACCAAAAAAAGAAAAATGGTTTTTGTTTAATAATACGATTGGGGAAATCCGGAAAACTTGCTGCTCATTCGATTGAAGCCCACCCAGTAATCCAACAGAAATGCCTGGAACGGGTGTATAGGTAACTCCGGCCAACCCCTCACCCCATCCGGTTTTTTGCACCGCATTAATGTAGAAATAGCTGGTAACACTCAGTTTGCTGCTGACCGGATAATTGCAAAAGAGCGTGGCAACCGGCATAAAACCCTTGTTATAATAGATGTTGTACTGATTGATCTTGAAAATGGCCTGTGCATTGAGTAGCGAGCTGAGCACCAGCCCGGTGAGCAGGAATAACAATAGTTTTTTCATGTATGATCGGATATGCCTGATTAGGTTTGCTTTTCCGGAATCGTAATAATAAACTCCGTTGATACCCCTTCAATTGAATTGACCTCCAGTTTACCCTTATGGATCTGAGTAATAATATCGAAACTCAGCGATAGCCCCAGACCGGTTCCCTGTCCCGTGGGTTTGGTGGTAAAGAAAGGATTAAATATTTTCTCGATTACATGAGGAGGAATACCGGTTCCGTTATCCCTGATCCGGATTTCGATTTTGTCATTGATTTTTTTGGTGGTAATGACCACTTCCGGGTTAAATCCTGCAATATTCTTTTTCGATTTTTCATGGAGCGCATAACATGAATTATTAACGATGTTGAGCACCACACGGCTAAAATCCTGCGGTACGATGCTGGCCCTTCCCACCTCGGGATCGAGTATAGTTTTGATGCTGGTATTGAAGGTTTTATCTTTGGCGCGCATGCCATGGTAGGCCAGGTTTACATATTCCGTCACCAGATTATTGATAGAAGCCATCTCAAATTCTCCCGTTTTCCCTCTGGAGTGCTGCAACATTCCTTTTACAATGCTCTCAGCACGTTTGCCATGATCATTTATCTTGGTTACATTGCCTTTAATCATCCCTATAACTTCTTCAATATCAGCATATTTTGCAGGCTCCAGCATTTCTTTCATTTCAACGATATATTCAAGAAGCTCGTCCGCCAGATCGGAAGATAGTGAGGAGAAATTATTGACAAAATTCAATGGGTTTTGAATTTCGTGCGCAATGCCTGCAATGAGCGCACCCAGTGAGGCCAGCTTCTCCGACTGTACCAGCTGGTCCTGGGTATCCTTGAGGTTGCGCAGTGTGGTTTGTAAATCTTCGAGAATACGCGTACGGATAAATGCAGATATGATATGTTCCTTTGAATTTCGGATAAAACTGAGATCCCTGGGTTCAAATGCATGTTCGCGGTTCAGGTTCTCGAGAATCAGGAAAGCCTCCACTTTGTTTTCCACCCTGATCACCATAACCAACATCGTTTTAGGAATGGTGGGTTCATTTCGGATCGATTGGCCATCCCATGAGGTAAAATCTGTTTTCAGGAAAATATCTTCAAACACCTCCTCGGCATTCTTTAAATAGAACTTCTCAGCCGCTTCCAAATTAAGTTTCACGGTTGATAATTGACGCGGCTCCCATCCAAAACTTGCTTTATATTTAAATTCGTTAACATTTTTATCAAAAACCAGGGCCGTTGATTTCTCCACCGATTTAATGACCTTCATTTTTTCGAGGAGAGACTGAAGCAAATGCTCAAAGTTGATCTCGGAGTTAATCGATTTTACTGTGGTATTGATTTTCTCCAGTTCGTCGTTTTTATCTGCAAGTTCCTCCGATTGTTTTTCGATTTCTTCTTTCTGCAGTACCACTTCAGCCGTGCGATCGGCAATCCGCTGCTCCAGAACGCGCTTTTCCTTCAGTAGTTGCCGGTTTCGAATAATCACAATCAGGTAGATTAAACCTGCTGCCAGAACAAAATAGAAAATATAGGCCCAAACAGTAGTATACCAGGGTGATAGTATTTTAAAATTAAAGGATGCTTCCGGTGCAATCTTTCCATAAACATTGCGCGCTTTAACCTTAAAAGTGAAATCACCTTTTGGAAGGTTGGTATACTCTTTTTGGGTTTGAATGGTCCAATCGGACCAGGTTTCTTCAAATCCTTCGAGTAAAAATTGGTACTGGTTCTCTCCCTTGGGCAAATAGAATGGCGACGAAAACTCAAAACGCAATGAGTTTTCCTGATATTTAAAGATGATTGATCCAGCCTTTGCAACGCGGGCAGAGCTTTGGTTTCCCCCGAAAATCAACGAATCGGCAGGTGTCGAAATTCGCCGGATAATTGTTGGCCAGGGATCGGGTGTTAATGTTTTTGCATTGGGATCATATCTGATCAGGCCATCGGGACCCCCAAACCAGGTAACCCCATCAGCCTCAGGGAAAATAGCCTGTACCACATAATCCGAAACCGGCAAAAAGGGTAGCTGGTAGGGTTCAAAATATCCCGACCGTTTTTCGAGTAGCATAATGTTGCTCTCGTCGCCGGCATTCACCCATAAATCGCCACGATAATTTTCCGCAATAATGGAATACCAAGGGCTCTCAGCGGTAGTATCGGGCTTAATCAGGATGGTGGGTTTAAAGGTATGCCCGTCATCTTCATACAAATAAACACCTGCCCGGGTTGATACGCTGATTTTTCCACCGATCAGGTTAAGCATGCCTCCATCGGTATCGGCCAATCCTGATGAGGAATTGAAAAACTCAAGAGAATCGGAACCAGCAGAATAGCGCAAGATCCCTTTGTTAAAAGTTGATCCCCAGATATTTCCACGGGCATCAGCAAGAAGGTCATGAATTTCAATTTCCGATCCACCGAGTTTCCTGGTATTCCATGTCCCATTCTGCCTGGTCATGCGATAAAACCCGCCCGTTTCGCCAATATAAACCGATGATGGATCAGTTGATGTACAGGCCAGCGAAAGGGCAAAACCTTCCCTGACCATTTTTGCATGCGTGCCCGAAACCAGGAAAACTCCTTGTGAGGTGGCAGCCAGCAAGTCATTTCCGAAATGGACCAGCGACCAGCAGGCAGTAATAATTTCAGGTACCGGCTTAAAACCCTGTGCGAGATCATCATAGTAGAACAATCCCTGATAGGTGGAAACATACAGTGTGCCGTTTAACCTCAAAACATGGATAACAGAACCGTTCAACCCCGATTTTTCATCAAAAAAGGTTAGCGGGGAAGGCACGTCAATCATGGCAATTCCATTGTTCAATGCGGCCCAAAGAACACTTTTCCCATCGGCAAAAAGGGACTGCACATTTTCATTCCGCAGGGAAGTTTTCTTATCTACAATTTGCTTTATCTGCCCGTTTGCGTAAATAATGATCACCCCCCGCCGTGTGGTGCCAATGGCAAAAGTACCGTCCTGCAGCGCAACACCTGAAGTGATCAGGTTTTCCATAAACAGGTTGTCTGAAGAGGTCGGGAATTTCCTTACTCCCAATTCTCCCATCAGATAAAGACCTTGAGTTCCGGTTGCAATCAGCACCTCTTGATCACCATAAGGAAGCATAGCCTTGATTTCGATTGCGCCCGTCACCAATTCGCCATTGGGAACTGGTGTCAATTGCCCGCTTTTGAAAAGCATGAGCCCCTTTTCCTTTACTTGAAAATAAACAGATTGGTTAACCTGGAATCCTGAAAGTATTTCATAATCAGGTATCCATTGATCAATTTTCCTGTTATGCCACTTGAAAACGATTTTTTTGGTGATAAAATAAACACCTTCCGAAGTAGGGAATATCTGTAAAACATCACGAAAAGCAGGAACGTTGGCACCGGCAGAGTCGAGCAGGCTTTTAAAACTCATTTCTCCCCGGTGGTTGGTTTCCAAACTGCCTATCTCACCCATTCCACCTACAAAAACGGTCCCCGTACTATCAATACCCAGAGCCGATACTCTGGTGGCATTTGCGGTTGGTATCAATCTCCAGAATTCACCGTCATATTGAAGTACTCCGGCAAAATTCCCGGTATATACAATTCCTGATTGGTCAAGTGCAATGGCAAAATTCTGCGCATGTGCCTTATAATCAAAAGCAGAAAAGTTCTTAATAAACGGAGACCCGTGCTCATTTTCACGCGTAATCTGCCCCATAACGATCCCGGTGAAAAAAAGTAAAAAGAAAGGAATGACCACTTTTTTCATAGTCCTTCGTTTATGTAAAGTTTATTCTAAAATTCAGACGTAAGTAACGTTCCGTTATTCCCGGATCGCCAGACATCAATTCATATAGCTTCCCGGCCGGAATGATTAATTTATTGCCGGATGGTCCCGCAATCATCAAATCATTCGATTTAGACTTACCCCCCTGAGGTGCAGATGGAATCAGGGGTTCAAAAGAATCACTGCTGTCCAGAATTAAATTGACCAATTGGATTTCACTTACCATTGAAAACAAATCATGCTCCTTCAGCAGTTTAACTTTTTCAAAAATAAGCATATCGGAATTGTTCAGGAGAGCATTCATTTTGTTGATACTGGTGTATTTTTTGATGTATTCACTCTTTCCAAAACGGACCATGGTATCGAGATAGTAATTCCGGTCTTTGTTAAACAATATCCAGGCAGCTAACTCTCCAAGCAACGGATCCGGATTTACAATATTGGCAGCAAGTAACTCCATGGCATTGGATGAATCGTTTGATGGCAATCCAGCCAGCAGATCAATGGCACAAGCTTTTGTCCAACGGTTGACCTTTGAATAATCCCGATTGATAATATCCCCGATCCGTTCAAAAGCGGATAACTTTTCCTGTGGAAAACGCAGGCTGAAACGATTAAGGCGGTCTTGAACCGGCAAATCTTCGAATACCGGAAAGAAAAGCACTTTTATATCGTCAGAAATCATCATATCGCTGATTTCCAACGCGTAAATTTTAGCATTTGTATCAGCACTCTCAATGTGGCTGCGGATATGGCTGATCGTTTTTGAATCATAAAGAAGTGAAAGCAGAAGAAATACCTGTTCCTTTTTCTCCTCCATCTCCTGCAAAAGCGCTTGCTGCATTGATAAACGATTGGCTGAAACACCAATATCAACCAATGATGCCATTATCCATACCATGGTTTCAACTGAATCTTCGATAGTTTGCTTAATAAACTGAATTTCTGATGCAGAGGCATGGTATTCCAGATTACTTAAGGAAAGCAAAACCTGGAACCTGACATCATTATTTGGATGATGCATTTTATCGCGAAGGAGTTTAATAGCCTTAACTCCACCCACTGATTCATAAATTTTTAAAATAGTTAACTGAACTTGTTTATTGGCGCTGCTTCTCTCAAAAAAACGGTCAAGCTCCTGAAGGATCGGCTCGCCAACAATCCTGGCTGACAGGGCTGATGCATGAGAAAACTCCGGGATGGTTAGGTTTTCAACAATAAACGGCCATAATTCCACTCTCCGGATTTTACCGGATGAAATAATTGCCGCTTTTTTAACGTCCGGATTTGCATCTTTCATCAGGCTGATGAGCAGTTTATAGGTATTGTATCGTCCGGATGTTCCCAGTAGATGAGCCGCCTTCAGCCGGTCATGTTCATCCTCTGATCTGGCCAGTCCTGCCATATATTCAATCGGAAGGTCCTCATCGGCGCCTTCCCCTATTTCTTCCATCAGTGCCGTTTTTACCGGAGCAAATGCGGGGTCAACCGATCCTGCAAATGCATTTTCCAAACCAGCCGGCTCCAATTTATTAAACAGATCTATCAGCTTGTTCACCTGGTCAGGCTTCGCCTTCAGGAAAGTTTGCCTGATTAATACAACCATGGGATCCTGTTCGACCCGTTCAGCATGCTTGAGCTCACTCAGCTTCGCTTTTAGCATATTGCGGTATTCCTCATACATCTTAAGGGCAACCCAGATCCATAATCCCAGAACAAGTAAAAACAACCAGTTAAAATGGACCAGGGTAAACGAGTGAAACCCTGATAAAAGAAGTATAACCACTCCGGTGATTACCGTTCCCAATGCCTTTGGAATCCCTTCAATCTGATTTTGAAATGGGAGACGTTGTTCTGTTGGAACGGGTTGATAGAGCAATTGAAAACCCGGTTCATAAACCGCTCCGCGTATCGATCTTTCAAACAGACGGGCCAAAGCAATAAAGGCGAAAAACATACCAGCAGTTCCATATAGGGAGCCAAAAACCGCGGCAAGAAAAATACTGATAATCAAGATAACAGGTAACAAAAGCAAACTTGGCTTGAGACCGAATTTGCTGAGAAAGCGACCTGAAAAAAGTTTGAAAATTAATTCCAGTATAGCCACAAATCCCAGGAAGATCCCCAGAAAACGGGCAATATTCTCAGGATTATTTACAAATTCATGCTTGGTTTGGGCCAGAAAAAGATAGTCAACAAACAGATATCCGAATATGGGTAACAAAGCCATCAGAGAAATCAATAGGAAATAGGGCTTTTTCAATAAATTCCAATAGTTCCACTCGCTTTTTGCGGCTTTCCTGTTGTCCTGAACAGGCAATTTTACGAGGCTAAATTGTTCCTTGAAGGTCCGAAAAACAGTAATCACCACCACAACACAGATAAACAGGGAGATGGAGGCTAGAAAAAGCAGGTCCGAAACTTTAAGAACTTTCAGGATCAGCGGAATGGAAAAATATCCAATGATAATGGAAATCACTTCCCCGGCACTGATCAATCCAAAAATTCGTTTTCCCTGCCGGATATTAAAAAGCCGGCCAGCCAGGCCCCAGAAATTCACCAGCGTGATATACACCATCACCCTTACCCAGGTATACATAATAAAGGCGAGCCACGCAGTATCAAAGGCCCAAACACCAATGCTGATGGCCAAAACACTGACAAAAACAAAAATAAACTTGACTGTGACCTGACGGGATAAACTCGCCCTTTTGTCGATTTTTGAAAAAATCCACCAAGCAAAACAAACAATGATCCCCGAAGCTATAAAGGAAACAGGAATCATTTTGGGTGGAAAATGCTTTAAAAAGATAGCATTGGAAGCAGTGAAATAAAAAGTTAGCGAAAGCCCGATGAAAAAGGAAAACACCATCATCAGGAACACGGGTTTGTATTCCTCAGTCCGGATATTCAATATTTTCGTGAACCACTCTTTTTGTTTCATGCAGTAATCATAATTACATCAGCAGCGGATGTAGTGGAACTTCATACATCTCAGTCAGATCGTCCGTTGCAGGTTGCATCAGCAATTGACTGATCTCCGGAGGTAATACTTCATCAAAGTCAATCATGCTTAACGGTCCGTTTTCACCACAGGCCTTTTTGTTCACCAGATCAGAAACAAGCTGTGTGCTCATCCAACCGCCAACGCTGGTTATTTTTTCGAGCAAAGTGAGCAGGCTTTTGGGGTATTGCCCATTCTCCAGTTTAATATTTATGGGAGGCGAAACCCCAACAATCTGACCCATATCAATCAGTTCTGTAATCTGGTGTATCACCAAAGGAGAAGTTTTCAATCCATTTTGGATGGCATTCTGAAATGGCTGCGTTCCAGCTCCCATTTGTTTGGGTAAATCGGATGGATGCAGGTTGTAGGCACCCAATGCAGGATAATCATAAAGGAAGGAATCCAGCTTTTGACCAAAGCAAAACATAATCAAAACATCCGGATTCCATAATTTGTAAATCTTCCTGAAGTAATCAGTTTTTACGGCACCGGTGTAACAAGAGATGCCGGCATTCATGCTGGAGTTTATCACTTTCTGACGGAGTTCCGCCCGCTCCCCATTACCGTATTGGCTCCAGATCCTCTTTTTTATTGAGATTTTTGCATCCGGATGGACGGGGTCATCAGTTGCCACACCAACAATATTAAGCAGTCCCGGATATTTTTGTTCATATCGGTTCAAACAGTTCAATACAATATTCCCGCAATTGCAACTAACAAAAAGAGCCACCCTCAACCCATTTCCTGAATTGACTTTCGGCATTATTGGCTGATATAATTCTCCCCAAATTGTTTCTTTATCAACTATTTTTCCGTAATCCATTATTACTGTTTCAATTAAAAATCATACGACAATTTAACTAAAAAATGCCTTCCTCGCTGGAGTATAGCCGTTGGGCTATTAACCCCATCGGCAGCTTTTGTTCCCGGATGGAAATAATCGGTATCCAAAATATTGTTACAAACCAGCTGAAGCGATAAGCCGGGGACAATCTTGCTGTTTGAGTAGGTTATGGCGCTGTTGAGAATGGCAATTGTCGGGAATATATCCGTATTGAGCGGAACTGTTGTTCCAGGGCCGGTTGGTCGGTAACCAACAAAATTCAGTCGCAGGTTCACATCCAGTTGTTGGAAAAATACTTTATCGGCTCCAATATTAAACTGATGGCTCGATATATCCCCCACCCTGTTATCAACAACACCAATTTCGGAATAGGTTTGTTTAGGATCGCAAAATGTATAATTAAAATAGGCCGAAAACGATTCCAACTGATAGGCAGCATTTGCCTGTACTCCCGTGATCATGAATTTCCCGATGTTCTGGTTTTGAATTTTCCCTGAAGTTGCATCCACCTTCACGGTTCCCACCACGTTGTTAATATAATCGCGGTAAACTGCAATATCAGCCTGAAATGCCTTGCTCAAACGGTACCCGGCACTAACTTCAAAATTCTGCATATTCTCAGTCTTAAGCGATGGATTGGCAATACGATTACCGGCGGCAGAATATTTTGTCCAGTTTGAAACGTTCATGATTCCGCGTGAATAAATGGCCTTAAACGCCAGTTTTCCAGGTGAATAAACCACTGCCAGTCGCGGACTGAGCTCGCTGCCAAAGCCATCGTTATCGCGAACCTTGTTGAAATCGTACCGAAGTCCGAGCGTAAATTTTAAATCGCGCAATGCCTGATAAGTTCCTTGCGAATAAACTCCGAGATCCCATACATTAAACTCATTACCCCCTTTTGGAGATGGCTGTATCACAGCTGAATCCTGGGGGAAAGGGGTTAAGCTGGTATAATAAGCTCCCTGCAGCGTGCTATTCCTGATCTCCAGACCCGATACCACATCAAACCGGGACACAGGCCTGTATATAACCTTAAATTCTGATCGGAGCTGCTTCGAAAGTTCATACATGTACAACCGGGTCCAATCCGGAGTTTTGTTATTTAAAAGATCGGTCAGTTTCTTATTGCCACGGGCATAATTGGCAACCGAGGCAAAACTGGTTTCATCCGTCACAGCATGAATGCGGTAGGTGGTTAGATTGGAGAAAAATAACTTTTCGCTGATCTGATTCTCATATTTGGTAAAAAAGTAAGTAAGCTGAGGAATCCAGTTAAAGCCGTTATCGGAGCCCGGAACATAAGTATCGGTATACTGAGTGGTACCGCCCCTGCTGTATTTCCATGTTTGAAAGCCTGCCGTAAAATTCCCGATTTTAATTTTTGCATTCAAAAGTCCGCTGTTGGTTTTATTGGAAAATCCAACCTTGCTACCGTTCACAATCTGATCATATCCCGATTTGTCAAGATTTCTGGCAGCTTCAGCTCCTGCATCAGTTAAACTGAGCTGGTTTGAATCAGCTGAAAGGAGATAATATGGATTGGAAAATGGTAGTTTATTGGTAATCAGATATTGCTTTGCTCCATTGGTAATTCCCAGGAGCTTGTTATAATCTACCCCATTGTATACATCCGGGTTATAATCGAAATATTTCTGGCTCGAAAGATCCATTTCATCGGAATGGAACAATCGTCCGGTAACCGTAAATGAGATGCTGCGCCTTTTACCTGAAATACTGATATCTGCGGTTTCCGTATTAAAGGTTCCATAATTAACTTTAGCGCTGACACCCATGCTGCGACCAGGTTTTATTGCATCAACCGAATTCTGCATGATCACGTTGATCACACCGGCAAAAGCATTGGGACCATACATGGTGGAAGCCGGGCCGTAAATAATTTCAACTCTTTCGATATTCGATAATGGATATTGCCGGTCGATATACGCCCAGTTGGTCCATAGATCATTTTCCTCAATTCCGTCAAACAGCAGTAGAGTTTTTTCGGTATTATTCTGCCTGAATCCACGCTGATAAATATTGGCATATTCCGGACCGTAGAACAGGCACAGATCAAATCCGGGAACGTCCTTTAGTAATTCCACCAGGTCATTATAGCCTCGCTTTTTAATATCATCCCGGGTAATTAAAACGATGGTGGCAGGAGCCTGATAAATGGATTCTGCCTTTTTTGAAACGGAAGTAACCACCTGCGCTCCGCCGGTAAGCTTGAGGCTGTTTACCAGACGAATAAATGCAGGAGGATCAAACAGATTAGCTTCATAAGTTGGGCTGATCTGTAATAAAAACCCGGTTTCCAGCGCAGCCTGTTCCATGGAATCAATGGCAATATAGGTCATGGCAAGCAGGCGATAGGCTTCAACTTTCTGCTTTTCGTTAAACCCGCTTTGAATACAAGGATGCAAAGACCTGATTACCTCCGAGAATTTACCGATTTCATAAGATTTCCTTGCCTCTCCCAATGAAACATCACTGCATACCTGACCGCTGGAGGAAACAGGCAGGATAAACACCCGGAAAGCCAGGATCGCCACCACCCTGAAAACTAACTTATGTGTATCAATTTGATTCATAATCAATTCGTTTGTTAATGACTGCCGGAAAGTCATTCCAGATCAGATCGGGTTTTTTTATAAGGAATATCACCTCCCACCATTTTCCCCCACTCGCTTATAGTCATATTCCGCTTTAATACCTTCCTCAGGTTCTCTGCCATCGCCGCATTTTCAGTTGAATAAATCCGGATGGTTTTATCCGCGCTGCAGGATATTAATTGTTTATTATCGGGGGTAAAAAGAATATCAAATACCCACAGATCATGATTTTCGATGGATATCGGTTTTGCTTCAAGTGAAGGGAAACCAGCTATTTTCAGCGTTCGGTCATAACCCGATGAAGCAAGTTCCAGCCCATTGCGGCTGAATGCCAATGCGGTTACTCCTGACGCATGACGACCCAGAATTTCCTGTGGCTTAACAGCAGGTTCATCAGTGTTCCACACCAGGATAGTTCCATTATCGAAACCAGCTGCTAAAGATCTTCCATCTTTACAAAAAGTCAATGAAAGAGCTGCACTCCCCGCGCTTTTCAGGGCAACTGACTTTAAGGGCTGCTTATTCATCGAAATGATTTTTACTGCCCCTGCTCCAGAGCCATAAGCCAGTACTGAACCGTCAGGGCTATAAGAAACACATCCGATTTTTCCCGAAACCGAATCGAGCGTAGTTTTGGAAAAAGCATCGTTCTCCACATTCCATAACAGAAGTTTTCCATCGGAGCCTGCTGATGCGATAAAATTCCTGGCAGGATGTGCCACTAACTCATTCACTACTGAAGTATGTCCGTGGATAATCTTTGGTAAATCATTGATTGAGCTGCGTTTCCAAATCAACAGATCGCCGGAGGTTGTTCCGGCAATCAGCAGCCGGTCATCAAAGGTTAACCCTATTGATCGAAGTACACCCTGGGCCTGTTTGGGAATGGCAATCTGAACCGGAGGCAGCTGCAGATCGGTGAGGTTCCAGATCATTAATTTATTGTCGTCACCGCAGGAATACAGTGTTTTCCCATCTTTGGTTAAAGCTATTGACCGAACC
Source organism: uncultured Bacteroidota bacterium (assembly GCA_903919925.1). Lineage (GTDB taxonomy): Bacteria > Bacteroidota > Bacteroidia > Bacteroidales > UBA12481 > UBA12481. The sequence goes on from CAIXKO010000910.1 coordinate 13,560, forward strand.
CCATCGTCATGCCCGCGCAGAATAATCTGATTATTTGAAATCAAAGATAAGGCACTATAAATCACCGGATCATTGGCTAATCCACCATTATCATTATTGAGTTGCCACGATTCCACCGCCAGTAACCCGGGTAAATCGTCCTTCATGGTATTAAACAATTGGCTTGCCTGAATCGCCATCGACCGTGAAATGGCCAGCAGCCTGAGCCGTTGTGTATTTTTCTCCGATTCTTCCGCTTTTATTCGTTCCTGATCGGCAATCAGCTTTTGAGTAACCGCTTCTTTGCGTTGCGACTGTGCTTCATCCCTGGCTACCAGTGCTTCCTGTTTCGATTCGTCGGCCTTTTTTTTCTGCTGAACGGCTACTGAAGTTTGCTCTTGCGCAATTCCCTGCTGCTTTACCGCATATTGCCGCTGCTGCTCGGTGATAATTTTTTGTTGCTCGGCAATCTGCTGCTGCTGCTCTGATATCTTTTTTTGCAGAACCGCTTCTTTTCGCTGCTCCTCCATTCGTTTACGCTCAAAAACGGCCTCTTTTTCCTTTTTCAGTGCTTCTTTACGGCTGGCTTCCGCCTTAAAACGCAGGTTTAGCGATACCACCAGAAAAAGAATAGAGATGATGGAAGCGATGCCGAGAACGATAGCTGATGTTCTGGCCCTTTTAAGATTTCGCTTTTGCTGATTCTCTTTTTTCGATAGTTCCAGTTCATTCTGCTTTTTGCTGTATTGCAAAAAGTTCATGGCCCGGTCAAACGCAGGATCATAGCGCATTGCCCAGGTAGCATTGGGCTTTGATTGGTCCTTCCATTGCAGCGCCAGCTGCAGCTCCGGATTGATCCACAGGCCGGTTTTCCCTTCCTGATAAAGTTCCGCAGATTTTGAAAGCCTTAAATAAAGCTGTGCCGAACGGCTCTCTTCCTCCACCCATTTTTTTAACCGGGTCCATACACGCATAATGCTTTCATGCGATATATCAAGGGTAGAGTCAGCATGCAGCTCTACCTGGGCCGATGGCATCAGAAAAGCACATCCCGGTTTTCTGAAGCTGTCGATCACCTTGATAATCTCCTCCTCACGAGCCTCTGCCAGCGTAATGATTTCGCTCAATTGAGTGGGGCGCCTGGTTCCACGGCTTTCTCTGGTAATGTCAGTGAGTGCTTTAAATAATTTCTCTGCGATATATTTGCTTTTGTGATCACGGAGTTCTGCAAAAATCTCCTCAAGATGAACAGAAAGCGCCTCTTTCATAGTGCCAATAGCGGTGTAGTGCTCCATCCCGATAGGCTGATCGCCGATCCGATTTAACGTCCAATAATCCCAGGTGCGCATCAATGAATGCTGCATGATCGGCAATTGGTCAGGATCATCGCCAACATCATTCAGGAGGCACTCAACCAACTCCTCTGTTATTTTACAGCCCTTGACTCCAACGGGTCCGGTAATTGCCAGGCGCCGTTCCCTGCTATTCATCCGCGGAACCAGATAGTATCCCCTGTTGATGGCCTCACTTAAGCCCCTGAATTCCGTGCACTCATCCAGAAAATCCGTTCGCATCGAAAGTATTATGTACACCGGCACCTCTGTCTGATCAATTGCAAAGAGTATCAGGTCAATAAAAGCCGCCGTTTCCAGAATAGTGTGAAAAGTAGTCCTGCTTTTCTTAAAACGGAATAACTCTTCAAACTGGTCAATGATAATCAGTCTGGATTGTTCCTCTGGATTGGTCAAGGTTTGCAAAACACGCACCAGCCCATCTTTCCCGCTTCGCAATTCCGTTGCAATATCTTTGGCTTTAGCATTTCCGGC
>CAIXKO010000911.1 GCA_903919925.1 uncultured Bacteroidota bacterium
CTCTGTCATTCTACGAATGGCACTTAACCTTGTCGCAAACGAAAAGTCTACCAAAAGCAGCGTGAAAACAAAAAGGATGATGGCTGGTTGGGACAATGAATACCTCAAGCAGTTACTGAATTTTTAATGCGTTTGCCCTGGCCTTCAAGTTCCTGCACATTAAAATTCTTAATCCAACGGATTTTTACAACCTGGTAACCCGGTTCGTTTTCAATTTTATCGTAACCATAATTCTGGTCAGGTTTCTGTATTACCATCATTCCAAGAGAAAGGATTACTTTTTTATTTTCATGATATTCAATACGATAGTTTTTCTGCTTTGCTTCTTGCTCGGAAAAGTATCTGTTGAGATGGGATTTGCACTGGGCCTTTTTGCCATCTTCGGAATTTTGCGATATCGCACCGATACCATACCGATCAAGGAAATGACTTATCTTTTTCTGATGGTGGGAACTGCGGTAATCAATTCACTATCCGACAAAACAGTCAGTTGGTCGGAGCTGGTCTTTGCCAATGCCATTATTATTGTGATAACCTGGTACCTGGAGCGTATTTGGATGCAAAAGAAGGAAGGCTTTATGGATATCCGGTATGAAAAAATTGAACTAATCCACCCTGACCGGCGCGCTGAGTTGATAGAAGACATCAAAAAGAGGACCGGATTGAACGTATACAGACTAAGTATCGACCGTATAAATTTTATGAAGGATACTGCAAAAATCAGGGTTTTTTATCGCGGGGAAAACCGGTAGGGGCGACACTGAATATGAGAGGGCGCCCACATGGGGGCGCCCCTACTGATTATTTTATAACAAATTTCCGGTTGATCACATTCCCTTGTGCTTGTATCCTCATCAACCAGATGCCCGGCAACAAATCTCCAACCGGAATTCTGCAAATCCGGGATTCCGGTTTTATCGATAACACTGTTTTGCCAACCATGCTAACGATATGGATTTCCCCGGCATCCTCTTCGTTCATTTCCACAACAACAAAATCACCGGCCGGATTTGGATAGATGTTTACCTGATTTTCTAACGCGATATAATCAATGTTCATGCTGCCTTCGCAATGAAACTGATATCGTGTCAGCGATTTTTCGAGATCAGTTTCACGATCGGCAAAAAATGTTTTTACTTCCTCAACGGTTTTGGCGTTGGGCAGATTGAGCGTCAGGTTCCGGGTCCTGAGCAAACTTTCAGCATCGTTGAGCAGCGCGTTGATCCTGCTTTTATCTGCCGCACGGGAATGGATGAATTCACAGGCCGTGGAATAATAAAGCTGCTTGAATCCAGGGTGCTTCAATATCTGGTTAATCATTGGATTATCAATTGAGTAATAACCATTATACAAGTTGAAATCAAACCGGTTATAGTTTGCCATCGATGCATCCAGATCCCAGGATATATACTCAAACCTGCCGGTTGTGGTATTGTGATAAAGGAAATAATTGTGGCCCGAATCATAAAATGCATCGGTTTTGCAAATAAAAACCTCGATGGCCACCGATTTCAGGAAACTCGTTACGTTGAGGTACTTGTTTACAGAATCTAAAAGGTGGCTGTCTGCGGTATTATAAACTGAATTCAAAAATGCGATCAAATCCGAGCGGTTATTCTCCGTTTCATTGGTCTCCAGCTGATAGCAATTATATGCCGCAGGATCGGTGCCCAGCCAGCTCAGGTTCGCACCCTTGGCATCGGCCTTGAATAAATTTCCGCCATCGTTTCCATAGTTCCAGTCTAAAAACACCTTTTCCACTTCATCAACAAGTAAATATAATCCGATAAAAACTCCATCGAACCAAAGCTCAGCAAATGAAGTACGCGGAGCAACCATCCCATAAGTTCTCCAGATATTAAAGCCGGTAAAGGCTTCTATCAGATTGTGCGAGTGTAGGTTAACCTGCTTTAACCCATCAAATTTCTGTCCTTGTCGGAATTCATTGAATTTCAACCGGAAAGGCTGATACTTATTGTCATAATAGTATTCGCTGAACCCGTTTCCCTTAATCCTCACACCTGTGGAATCCATAACAATGCCATCGATCTCCACCTTTAATGGGGTGTACTGCTTCCTTAAATAACGCCGGGCGATGGAGTCCCAGTCGGCCGGATTGAGCGACGTGAAATCTACACGATGTATCCTGGTGTTGTCGAATAGGTTAACACCCTGTCCGGTTGCCTTTATGGTAAAAGGGGAAACAAGCAAAAGAAGGATGCAGAGGGTAAGGGCTGATTTCAAAATCTTCGGAAATTAATCTAATTAGTCAGTTGAGATAAACGAAGTTGAATGATGAACAGCAATCCGGACTGTCGGGATTCACAATGCTGACAAATTTAATGGCTATTTTATGATTATTCATACCCGGACAATACAACCAAATTGGTACGGGCAAAAAATCTTTTGCCCCTGCAAAAATTTCACTCCACACGTGCCAGAATTTCCCCCAAACATCGTCAAACAATTAAATCAAAGAATCAGATTCACCATGTATAAATTGTTTCAAATTGCTTCTCTGTTATTTATTGCAGTGTTATCCAGCAACGGATTATATGCCCAGAAGTCCATCAAATTCAGGTTACC
>CAIXKO010000912.1 GCA_903919925.1 uncultured Bacteroidota bacterium
ACTCAAGTTTCGCAGGTCAAATGCTGCCTAAATAGTTAATAAAAATGTTAAAAAAAGTAGCATGTAATTTTGTTTATTCCATTAATATTCAACATATTAGTGGTGCTTATAACAAACTAAAAACATGCTACGGAATAAAAGTACAAAACTTTTTTCAGAGATCGCTGACTTTTTCACCTCAAGTGAAAAAGCAATCTTGAAAATCATTGAACTATACCAAAAGATGGGCATCAGCAGTTTCCATATCGGAGTCAGGGACCACAAACAAGGAATTTACCGGAAGATGGATATCCTGCTTGCACTACTTTTAAGCCCCATAGCCAATACGGGACAGCAAAAAAACAACCAAACAGCCAACTGGATCAAGCAAACTCTTACAGCCGAGAAAGATGTGCTGTATCGCTTTGTTAATGATTCTCGGTTACGGTGGAGAACTATTGTGTATGGAATTAACAGTAAATTAATTAGTTGCATAGAAATCAAGAAGCCATCTGAGGCATGCCTGATACTGGATGATACCGATTTTAGGAAAACCGGTTTTACCATGGAGTGTGTCAGTCGTGTCTGGTCGCATGTTGATAACAAGGCGGTTCTGGGCTTCAAGGGGTTGTTTCTAGGGTGGTGTGATGATAAGAGCTTTATGGGAGTGGATTTTTCCATGCACCGTGAAAAAGGCACCAACGCAAAGTTTCCATTTGGTCTTAAGCCGAAGCAACTGGAAAATCAGTACCATAAGGATCGTCCATCAAATAGTCCAGGTGCCAAGCGAATACTGGAAGCCGATGAAAAGAAAACCGAGGTTGGCATGAGCATGATCCGTAAGGCCCTGTTAAGAGGCGTTTCTTTTGGATATGTCCTTGCGGATAGTTGGTTCACGAGTGGCAAGATGATCATGTTCATTAGGAGCCTCCCGGGCAAACATTATCTGGGAATGGGTAAGATGAATGGAACCAAGTATCAATTTCAGGATAAGGATGTTACAGCAAAGGACCTGTGCGAAAAGCTATCGAGGAAAAAAAAGGGGAAATGGAATCGCACTTTACACATGACCTGTATTCAGGTTAATGTTTTTTTGCAGGAGGTACCGGTTTGCTTGTTTTACTACCGGAACACCCGCAAAGGGCCCTGGCATTTTTTGATCAGCACCCACTTGGAATTGACCCCTTTGAAAGCCTATCAATTGTATGCTAAACGCTGGAATATAGAGGTTTACTTCAAGGAAGTACGTCAGTTTTTCGGAATGGATGATTGCCATTCACGCGATTTTGATGCCCTGATTGCACGCACCTCTGTTTCTATGATTGCCTATAATATGTTCAGTATTGCCAAACGGCTGAATAACTATGAGACCATAGGCGATTTATTCCGCGAAGTCGCCGGTCAAATGACCGAGCTGTCTTTGTCTGATCGAATCTGGACCGTTATCCTGGAACTATTGGAATTTGTCTCCGAAACATTGGACATTGATTTTGCTTCCCTTATCCAGAGCCTGATGCAGAAGGGTGACCCTAATTCAAAACTACTGAGAATCATTAACTATTCCAGCGCCCTTGGGGCTTAACAGAGACATGCGAAACTTGAGTTATTTATCACCGCGCTTTTTGTTGATATTGTTGGCTCTGATCATCGGGAATTATTCTTTTGCCCGGATTATGGAGAAATCAATTATCCACCGAAAACTGATTTTTGTAGGTGCGATTTTTTTAAACATTCTAATTCTATTATTTTTTAAATATGTTCATGTTTTTATAAATCTAATCCCTGAAAATACTATTAGCAGGGATCCAATAGTCAAGTGGGTTCTTCTCCCTGTTGGTTTGTCGTATATGACATTTACTATTTCAAGCTATTTAATTGAGATTAAACGAGGAAATATCAAGGCCGAAAGACATATTGGAATATTTACAGCCTCGTTACTCTTTTTTCCAAAACTTCTGCAGGGGCCAATTGAACGTCCGCAGAATATCTTTCCTCAATTTTATGAAACACATAAATTGGATTTTGACCTAATTTTCAGCGGATTAAGGTTAATGCTTTGGGGATACTTCAAAAAACTGGTTGTTGCTGACCGATTGGCTGCTTATGTTGATGCTGTGTACGGAAACGCTGATATGCATAACGGTACCAGTTTGGCTTTGGCAACAGTATTTTATGCATTTCAGATTTATGCAGATTTCTCAGGATATACCGATATTGCTTTGGGATCAGCCAGACTTTTTGGATTCAAACTAACTGAGAATTTTAACAGACCCTACTTGGCCACTTCAATTAAGGAATTTTGGAATCGCTGGCATATCAGCTTTTCTTCGTGGTTACGCGATTACCTTTTTCTGCCATTGGCTTTCTACTTTTCGAAACGATTCAAAAAGGAGGAATATTTAAATATCTCATCAGAAAAATGGATATATCTTTTAGCATCCATGATTACTTTTGGGATTTGTGGTTTATGGCATGGTGAAACGCTTAATTATCTGGTCTGGGGATTTATCTTTGGAATTTTACTCACATGGTCAAACTGGACAGAGAAATTCAATAAGAAAACCCGAAGATTACTTGGAATAAAGAAGAAATCGATATTTTACACTGCATATAAAATTTCATTCACCTTCATTTTGGTTTGCTTTGCCTGGATATTTTTCCGGGCTAGTGTCTTGACAATGTAATACAGAAACATTAACTTTGTGGAAATAATTCACAAAGCGATGGAAAGAGAAGTATTTAGATTAACACCAAAAGACAGGGAATTGCTCATTGACTTGACAAAAAGTGG
>CAIXKO010000913.1 GCA_903919925.1 uncultured Bacteroidota bacterium
CTTGGCGTTTTTCTGGCCGCTTTTGTTGTAAAATCCCTCCCGTTGGATATCATGAAGTGGCTTGTTTGTATAGTGGTACTCTATACCTCAATTACCATGTTCCTCTCCGCCAGCAAGGAATCTCCGCTGCCCTCTGCTTAAATCTCTGCGTCCTACTATATAACATGTCTTTAAGTACCCACCCCAACCCCTCCCTGAAAAAGGGAGGGGCTCCTCTCCGAGGGAGAATCAGTGCTCATTCCCCCTCCCTTTTTCTGGGAGGAGGACAGGGGGAGGGTACTTATAGACAAGTTATCTGCCATGATGTTCCATTTCAGACGGTGCGTCCTCTTCGTTTAAAAAAGGAGTTACCTACAAACTATAATATTATCAAATAGTTACTAATTATTACACTGCTATGAAGAATAGAAATTACTACCTGTTCCTGATCTTTTTACTGGCATTTATTCCTTTAAAATCGCAGGATCGTTATCAGGCAACCTGGGAATCATTAAAACAATACGAATGTCCGGACTGGTTCCGCGATGCTAAATTCGGGATTTTTATTCATTGGGGCGTGTACTCTGTACCAGCCTTTGAATCAGAGTGGTATCCTAGATTGATGTACTTGCAGAATTCTCCGGCATACAAACATCATATTGCAACTTATGGCGATCAAAAGAAATTTGGCTACAAAGATTTTATTCCCATGTTTAAAGCCGAAAAATTCAGTGCCGATGATTGGATCAGCCTGTTTATCAAGTCGGGAGCTAAATATGTGGTACCGGTAGCCGAGCATCACGATGGGTTTGCCATGTATAAAACTGCCTTATCAAAATGGAACGCCGCTGAGATGGGCCCCAAAAGGGATATTGTTGGCGAACTCGCTGCAGCCTCAAAGAAACAGGGAATGATTTTCGGATTATCATCGCACCGGATCGAGCATTGGTGGTTTTTACAGGGAGGACGTAAATTTGATTCCGATGTGATGGACCCGCAATATGCTGATTTCTATGGCCCTGCCAGGGAACAGAATGAAACGATGTCGCCGGAGTTTATGAATGATTGGTTGCTTCGTTGCACCGAACTGATCGATAAGTATCAACCACAGCTCTTTTGGTTTGATTGGTGGATCGAGCAGCCAGCCCTCGAACCTTACCGTAAATCATTGGCTTCATACTATTATAATAAAGGCCTCGAATGGAACAAGGGTGTGGCTATCAATTATAAAAACAGTTCGTTCCCCGATGGCACTGCCGTTTATGATATCGAGCGCGGAAGCAGCAAGGTTGGGAAAAAATATCCATGGCAGACCGATACTTCCATCGGTAAAAAATCATGGGGCTATATCCCTGGTGAGGAAAATAAAAGCCCGGATGAGCTGATTGATGAGCTGATCGATATCGTAAGTAAAAATGGCAACCTGCTGCTGAATATTGGACCTCGGCCAGATGGAACTATCACCCAGGAACAACAAGATGTACTTATGGCGATAGGTAAATGGCTGAAAGTTAATGGTGAAGGTATTTATGGAACACGCCCATGGGAGCTTTATGGTGAGGGGCCTACCCAAATTGAGGGCGAATCATTCAATGAAGGTACCGGCAAAAGTTTTACCGAAAAGGATATACGATTTACCCTCAAGGAGGATATTTTATATGCCTATATATTGGATATCCCAAAAGAGAAAATAGTTGTCAAATCTTTGGCTGTCAGTGAAAAAGTTGGAAAAATTACAAATGTCCAATTGTTGGGAAGTAACGAGAAAATAATTTGGGCTCAAAAGCCGGAAGGCCTGGTGATTCAACCATCCAAATCATGGCCGTCCGATTGTGCTGTTGGATATAAAATTACCAGATAGGGGCAGAAAATCTTCTGCCCAAATGTTGCTGCCGGAATGAACCCGGTAGGGGCAGAAAATCTTCTGCCCCTACATGGTGCCCGGAATGAACCTTATTAATAATATTTACGAACCAAACAGAATTAAGGTTATCCAAATGAATAAATCAATTTTGCTGCTACTTCCATTCATTCTTTTATCAGCGAATACCAGCGCCCAGAGCAGGGTGTTCACTCATCAGGATACTTTACGGGGATCGATTACAAAGGAACGAGCCACGTGGGATCTTAAATATTACCACCTCAATGTTTGGGTTAATCCATTAGATAGTACATTGAAGGGTCAAAATACTATACGTTACAGTGTTACTGCCCCAATGCAAATCATGCAGGTTGATCTTCAGGAACCCATGCTTATCACAAAAGTATACCAGGATAAGCAGCAGGTCCAGTTTCGTCGAGATGGGAATGCCTGGTTTATTCAATTATCAAAAGTTCAGCTGCAAGGCGCAGTAAACGAGATTGTTGTACATTTTTCCGGACGTCCGGTAATCAGCCGGAATCCTCCCTGGAGCGGTGGATTATCGTGGAGAAAAGATAAAAACGGTAATCCGTTTGTAGTAACTACCTGTCAGGGTGACGGTGCCAGTATATGGTGGCCCTGCAAGGATCATCAGGCCGATGAGCCTGATAGTATGCTTATCAGCGTTACAGTACCTGATAATCTGATAGATGTATCTAATGGCAGACTGCGCAGCGAGGTGCAAAATGCAGATCATACAAAAACTTATAACTGGTTTGTTTCTAATCCAATCAATAATTATGGCGTAAATCTGAATATCGCGGATTACGGCCATTTTTCTGAAAAATATCAGGGAGAAAAGGGACCACTCGATTGCGATTATTACGTCCTGAAAGCAAATATGGAAATGGCAAAAACCTATTTTCAAGAGGTCCCACGGATGTTAAAAGCTTTGGAGCACTGGTTTGGACCTTACCCTTTTTATAAGGATAGTTACAAGCTGGTTGAAGTACCTTATCCCGGTATGGAGCATCAAAGTTCGGTGACCTATGGAAATGGGTATAAATTCGGATACGGAGGCAGGGATGTAAGTAAATCAGGTTGGGGATTGAAATTCGATTTTATTATCATTCATGAATCGGCCCACGAGTGGTTTGGTAACAGCATAACATCTAAGGATATAGCCGATATGTGGATTCATGAGAGTTTTGGCGCCTATTCGGAAACCCTTTTTGTTGATTATCATTATGGAAAACAAGCAGGCAATGAATATTGCATCGGAACGCGTAAGAATATCGGTAACCGAACCCCGATTATCGGACCCTATAATGTTAATACTGAGGGATCAGGCGATATGTACAGCAAAGGGGCAAATATGCTGCATACCCTCAGGCAAATAGTTAATAATGATGAAAAATTCAGAGGGATTATTCGTGGACTTAGCGCAAAATTTTATAATCAAACCGTTACAACAGAGCAGGTTGAAAACTATTTCAGCGAGGTAACGGGGTTGGATCTGAAACTATTTTTTGATCAGTATCTCAGAAATTCCAAAATTCCGGAATTCGAATATTCTTTAGATGGAAAAACACTGAAATACCGCTGGAAAGATTGCATTGCCGGATTTAATATGCCACTGAAAATTTATGTTAATGGTGCTGAAGAGTGGATAAATCCCGATACCGGCTGGAAAGAAATGACCGTGGCTGAGAATTCAAAAGTTGTTTGTGATCCTAATTTTTATATCCGTTGAAGAAGAGGTTGAAGGTTTGAGAGGTTGATGGGTTGAGTGGGTTGATTCTAAATTGGAGTCTCAACTTTTCAACATCAACCCCTCAACCCCAAATGAATAGTAATAATATTCCCGTAAGCAGTATAGTATACACTCCTGTTAATATATTGCCAGCGACTGGCTTTGTATTGAAGTATTTTACTTAACCCCAAAACAGGGTTTATTATGAAAATGACATTTGTGGTATCAGTTTGTATGACAATGATTTTGGCCCCTAAACCGATGGTGGCTCAGCAGTTAAAAACTTACTCAATTAAATCTACTTATGCTTCCACTGAAACCTGCAATTATAAAACCGATGGTATCTATATTGTATGGTGGGACAAAGCTTTCGATTATAGCGATAAGGCTACTGAACTCCTTAGTACCCTGATGGATGTTCGTGAAGATTGTTTGGGTACCTACCGGATGTCAGATCCTCCTAACCCGCTTGCCGGTTTCTATTATAACGTTTACATCCATAATCCGAAAAAGGACTTGTTTCCGGATGATTGGGCAATGGGGCAGGGCACCGATGAAAACGGATACCCTTACCTTACTATCCCTCAGGCCTATGCAAAAATGGGAAGTTCAGGCGCCCAGCATGAAGGATTTCATATTTTCCAATATAAGGCAAACTCACCTGGATTTGTGTATAGTGGAGATAGTCAGTGGTTTATTGAGGCTACCGCCAATTGGTATGCCGCAACAAAGCATCCGGAGAGCAAGGATGAATATATTACAGCATCAGCTGTTACCTCAAATCCACAGGTAACCCTCTGGTATAGTTTCGAAAATCGTGAGGCCGGAGAAGTGGAAAACTGGCAAAGAGGCTGCCATCAATATGGTATGAATATTTTTCTGAACTATCTCACCGATGTTCGAAAGGTTTCAAAAGCTCTGCTGGTTGGCGGGTTTTATGGAAAAATCAGCCAGTTGCCCCAGGAATATCTTTACAATCAATTGGGTGGAAAAACATTCTGTGATCTTTACGCTGATTTCGCGGGCCATAATGTGAGCGGATACCCTTATTTTCCAATAGGTACAGAGGAAAGATCCGCAAAAGAGCTTAAAAAATATGGCGATTCCCTGGACATTCACCCCATTGTTGCAACTTATAAAAATAATGGAACAGACGGCGAATGGTATCGTCCTGGTAAGGATTTTGTAACCAGGGGCTGGGGATACAATGTTTACAAGATCAACAACAGCAGGAACGGTTCCTATACTTTTCAGCTCCAAGGCGATTCCGCTGGCAGCGAAGGTGCCCCTGCAGAATTCAGGGGCAGGGTAGTGGTCAGATCCGGATCATCGTCAAAAGTGTATCCGGTAAAAATGAAAGATGCCACCACCGGTATGAGAAAAGTAAAAGTAAAATCTTCTGATAGTCAGGTGTATCTGATTGTGGCAGCAACTCCTTGCTTTTTTAAGGGAAACCAAACCTATTCATATTCTATAAAAATCGATAAGGATGAAAAGAATAATTAACACTGTAATATTTAGTCTGTTGCTATCCGGGTTAACAGTTTCGCTCACGGCACAGGAGAAAGAGATTGGTTATCGTCCAAAACCTTGGTTGCCAACAATATGGAAATCTGATCCACCAGCCGGCTGTCCGTTTCAGATGTCAACGGATATTGTTGGTGTAGCTTTTACACGGCAATACGTCAGTTATACTGATGCCGATACTTTTTATCCCTCTTGGGCCAGCGATGATAATATGTATTGTGGCTGGACCGATGGTGAAATCGGGCTCGAAGCTGTTCAGTCGGGAGGTAAGGAGCGTGCGAGAGCGGGGATAGTAAAAATTGAGGGCACTGATCCTATGAATATGAAAGTTACCTCTCTGGGTTCGCTTGCCGCATCGGCATTGCCTTATGGCGGCAGATATCCTTGTGCCAACATAGTTTATGATGGAATCTGGTATTATGGGACTTATGGCGTTGATTTCGATTTTTCGAAACCCGAATATCCAAATGAATATAGTTGGGCCATTTGCGGACCGCTCCCGGGCTTTGCCATATCCAAGGATTACGGTAAAACCTGGACCCCTTGTCCTCATGATCTGAATAATCCGCTCATGCCTGAATCGGGAAAGAATGGAAGACAGGTAAAAATGGGCACCCCGCATTTTGTGGATTTCGGTAAAAATCTTCAATATTCCCCCGATGGGAAGGCTTATCTGGTTGGACATGGTGCTATTGACAACGATCCAACTCCACGGGTTGCCAATAATAGCTGGATTGCTGGCGATGCTATTTATATGGCAAGGGTTACCCCATCAGTCGAAAATATGAATGATATAACGAAATATGAATTTTTCTCGGGATTCGATAAGAAAAAGACAGCGATATGGACATCCGATTTTTCGAAAATCCAACCCCTTCTCACCTGGGATGACCGAATGGGATGCACCACCATCACGTATAATCCAGGCTTGAAAAAATATATTATGTGTACCACCGACGGTTGGCCCGGAATGAAGGATATGAATTCTTATTTGCTTGAATCAGATCAAATTACCGGCCCATATAAACTGGTTACTTATATGAAGAATTTCGGTCGGCAAGCCTATTTTCTGAATCTTCCTTCAAAATTTCTGGGTGAAAACGGACGATCAGCCTGGTTGAGCTATTCGGCCAATTTTAACAATGTTTATTTCTGCGATCGTACTTTGGCCGATCCTATTGGAAGCCGGTACGCATGGAATTTGCAAGAGATTATTCTGCTGGATGTTACTACCAAAAAGCAGATCGAAGCCTTTCCGGCAGAGCAAATTGACCCCATTAAACAAAAGAATAATATCGCCCTTCGGTCAAACGTAACCGTATCATCGGCAAATAAGAAATTTCGAATTTTTTCCGAGTTAATTACCTATTTTGGAGAAGGAGCAGTCGACGGTATTGTACCAAATGATGAGGCTTTTGTTCCAAGCGAGTCGGAGAAAGAAACCCTTCCTTCGTTTTTAATCAAGGAAAAGCAAACAAAGAGTTCTTATCGGATCAATGAATGGGTAACCGAAGGCGAAAAGGGGTCGGCAATGATCAGGCTAAATTGGAATCAGCCGGAAAAAGTTTCGAAGGTTTGGTTGTTTGATCGCCCGAATCTCAAGGATCAGGTAATATCGGGGATGTTGGTTTTCAGTGATGGCACCACCATCAATGTTTCCGAACTTCCGAACGATGCAAAATCATGCAAGGAGTTATCATTCCCGGAAAAAACCATTACCTGGCTGGCGTTTTTTGTCAATACGGTTTCGTCAACCACAACCAATATAGGTTTGGCCGAAATTGCTGTGTTTTGACATTATCTCCGAATAAAAACTTTTGCAGCTCTCACCGCGGCTCTCTACGCAAAACTCTGCGTTCTACTATATAACTTGTCTTTAAGTACCCACCCCCACCCCTGAAAAAGAGAGGGGCTCCTCTCCGAGGGGGAATCAGAGCTCATTCCCCCTCCCTTTTTCAGGGAGGGGGCCAGGGGGAGGGTACCTAAAGGCAAGTTATCTGCCATGACGTTCCATTTCAAACAATTCCTCCTTTCTTCATTTTGTTTAAAAAGCTTCAACTGAATGATTAAATTTGATCCGGTTGTCAATTTTATTCTATTTTGCTTTTTGACCTATGCTATCTATAACCATTCAAACCGATACGCCACATCCGCTGGTCACTCCGGTTGGCAAACTCGATTCTACCACCTGCAATGAATTTGATCAAGCGATAAAGACACTGATAGATCAGTTTAACTGTTTGATTATTAATCTTGCCGGATGTAATTACTTGTCCAGTGCCGGTATCCGGATTCTATTATTATCGGAAAAGAAATTGTTAGCCAAAGGAGGTGGTTTATTTTTATCCGGAGTAAAAC
>CAIXKO010000914.1 GCA_903919925.1 uncultured Bacteroidota bacterium
CCCGGACAGGCATTTTCCGTTTCAGTTCCTGCAAACGGTACTAATTCTCAGTACCAGTGGTATAAAGGTGGAGTTCTTATTCCCACTGCAAGTAGCAGCACCTACAACATACCAGCTATTGCTACCAGTGATGCCGGAGTTTATACCTGCCAGATAACCAATACAGTGGCTACTGCTTTAACGCTTACCAGCCAGCCCGTCACGCTTGGAATTGGCAATACCAATGCAAACATCACTGCATTCACCATTTTTTCGCGCGACTGCGGATGTTCCACCGGAACCTGGATCGATCCACTGATGCAACGTATCCTGGTAAAAGTTCCGTATACAATGAATCTGACCAATCTGGCTCCAACAACAATCAGCGTTGAGCCCGGTGCCACCATATCGCCCGATCCTGCTACTCCGCAAAATTGGACACTGGGTCCGGTAAATTATACTGTTACGGCCACCGATGGGGTAACGCAAAAAGTTTGGGCAGTAAAGGTTGAGAATCCTCCATGCACCGATACAAATATTGTATCATGGGTATTTAATAATAGTGTGCAAGCCTCCAACCCTACCTTTAATTATACTTCCGCAACCATTACGGCCAGTTTAATACCCGGAACCGATCTATCCACATTGAGCGCCACAGTTGGATTGGGCTGCGGATCAGTGATAACGACACTCGCAGGGGGGGCATTCCCTGATGTACTGGATTTTACAGCCAGTAATACCAAGCAATTCCGTGTTACTGCACAAAGCGGGATATCACGCGTGTGGACCATAGTTGTTTTGGCTGCCGACTGGACCGCGCCGACAGTAACCACCTGGAATGCAACTGTTAATAACTGTACGGAATACGTGGAAGTTCAATCAAATGAAACCGGACGGGTTTTTATCGTCAATCAAACAGCCATTAATATGGCTGCCGTACCTTATCCGCTGTGCAACTACAATTTGGCCGACTGGTATGGCTCCGGAACAACCAGTGTTGCCAAGATGATGGCTAACCACTTGGGAGCCTGGACCACTGTAAGCGTGGCTAACACTTCCGTGCATGTAAATACCAGCGGTTTGTTTGCCGGTACTTACTGGGCCTTTGCGGTAGACAATGCGGGTAACGTAAGTCAGATCAGTACAGTTAGCGTTACCCTAACCATGTGTGATGTGGATGTGGCTGATTTGTGTGCATTAAGGAATATGACCACCGTTTGGAGATACCGGCTCACTGGTGAGGTGGTGGTATCGTATGAAGAAACCCGCGCCGGAGGCAATATTAAATATGTACAAACGGCAACCTGCGGTATCCTCCTCAAAGATATAAATTCCATACTCGATGTTACTTATGGTGAAGGTGCAGGGTTAACCAATTTATTTGGAACGCTTGATTTTAGTGGTGCCAATCTGGCTTTTATTCCTTGCTGCACCGCACCGGTTAAAAGTTCCACCGGTAATGTGATTACACCAGTTTCTTTTACATGGGATGAGTTTTTTTCCAATTGTCACCTTCCAAACAGTTTGAAAAAGTGTGAATCCATGCTGGTCACCATTTCAACCCCGATGTTAGCTTACGATGATTATACTATTCCGGGCCATCTGAACTGGCTTTTTGACAACGATGACCTGACAACCAAGAATGCAAGTGGTAACATACAATATTTTCTCCTCAGTGTTTTCAACAGTCCATTGATTGGCACGCCGATTTCTACTTCACCAGCTTATTATACCGGTATCCGGAATAATGTTAACTGGGGAACCATTGCGAGTCCGATGCTTTATGGTTTAATTACCCCGCGTAAAGCCGCAGATATTTCATTGGCTAATGATGCGGTGATGTCAGCCAACCCAAATCAGGCAACTGTTGAAGAGGTCATGCCATTAGAATGTAAATCAGTAGTATTGAATATTTACAATGAAGGTATCGAAAGTAGCACTGTTACTGCACTTTATCTTGACGATAACGGAGCGATAGATGAATTCAATCTGGTAAGTCCGCCCATTCCTCCGTTCTCGGTTACTTCCTGGACAAGCATTCCCGTAACGATTGCTTTTTGCCCGGTGGATATAGGTAACGCAACCACCAATCTCGTGGTTGAATACGGTGTTGGCAAGAAATTGATTGTACCGATTAATGGAAAAACCAAAACAATCAACAGCCTGCCAACTTGCGAATCCTTCAACTCGCCTTGGCCGGTTGCTGCGGGAGAGACTTATATGGGCTGGACGTCAACACCTACTAATAGTACTGATTTTCAGAATTATGCGTCTAATGCATGGGTAAACTACGATGGAAGTCCGGTAATGAATATGAGAACCCGGAAGACTGTTGCAGGGGTTCGTCAAACAACTTACCTAATAACACCTGGATTGCAGGTTTCCGGAAGCGACCCGGTTATTTCCTGGGTAGAAGCTGCATCGACCAATGCCTGGGCCGGACCAAAAATCAGTCCTCGAAATCTTTATGTTTCGACTAATGGAACAACCTGGACTCTTGTGGATTCTTACACTAGTGCTACCATGCCCGATGCATATACCGGAGGAGGATGGAGGGCTAAAGTCTATTCGTTGGCACCTTATATAGGACAGGTTATCTGGTGGAAATTTGAATGTACCTCCCTCCTTACCACCAGTGGCTACGAGTATTCTTATTGGTGTTTGGATAATGTTTGCGTTTCTGAAAGGATCACAACCCCAGTATTTGCAAAATCCGGCGATGGAGATTTAGGTAAGGCAATGATTCCTAACACCAAACAGAATGTGATAGCTATAACCAACTCCGGATTGAGTCTGCTCCGGATTAAATCGGTTGAAGTCATTGGTTCAGCATTTTTTACGGTTAGTTCAGGCACCACTTTTCCGGTTGATGTAAGAGGTACGAATTATGCTTGGTCAGAGTATCCGGTTGTTTCGCCGCTAAACCTTACAGTAACTTTCGCACCTTCGGGCAGTGGGAACTACAATGGAACCTTGCGTATCAAATATGGTATGACAGATGAAACCACCGTGGATATTCCGCTAACGGGCACAGGGGTTGCCTGTTCAGATGCCGCAGAGGCGTTTGTGGGTCGCAACTGGGCCCCTTCGCAGGATACCTGGTTTAAGTACACTGCCGATAAGTTCCAGATGGTTACCATCACCAGTTGCGATATTAATCAGCAACTGGTTGGGGGCGAGTATGCCTGGGATACATTCCTGAATGTTTACAGCGATTGTGCGGGAACCTTGATCGCATCAAACGACGATACCGAAACAGGCTGCACCTATAACAGGGCCTCATCAAGTGTTACCATTGCCATGGCCGGAGGAGAAACCGTTTATATTGCCTGGCCGCTCGCGTTCCCAACTTCGGGGCACTCAGCCGATGGATTTTATTTCAACATCAATCCTACCTATCCGATCGATGGGGATATTTGTGAAACGGCCATTCCAATGACTTTGCCCATTGTTAACTATTCAGGAACCACCACCGGATTTAACGATGACTACAACCAATCGCCCTGCAGCCCAGCCCAGAATTATATGGACGGAAACGATGTGGTTTACACCATTACTTTAGCAGAGGCCGGAACCCTTGCAGGCAGCATTGTCGGAGTGTTTGCATCGGTTCATATTTTAAGCAGTTGTCCGAGTCACGTACTGTTACCATCTGATTGTAAAGGGTTTGCTGCCGGACCAACAGGGGGCGCATTCAGCAGTCCGATTGATGCAGGTACCTATTACGTAGTGGTTAGCTCCTGGGCACCACCGCAAACGGTCGACTTTATTCTTAATCTCGAGTTTACGGCTAATCCGGATAACGTTCCCGATTGGACCGTTGACGTCCGCAAATTTGCCTTTGACGGCGAGGTTACTTCTGAAGTTTTTGTTGATGAGCTACCTGTAACAGAGGGTGATGGCATTTTAGGAGCTTTTGTTGGTGACGAGTGCCGGGGAGTAAAAGTTGGTGGCGAGCTCGGTCCAACCGGGAAATATATATTCGTTGTGAGGTGCTATAGCAATATTGCTGCGGGTGCATTGAAGGTTGCCGGGGAGCAGCTTTCGTTCCGGTATTATCATCCTCAAAAAGATACCATTCTGAATATTGATGAAACGGTGCTGTTTGTTGATAACATGACGGTTGGTGATGCGCAGAATCCTATGCCTCTGAATGCCTACACCACTATAATTGTATCGCGGCAACTCTCAACAGGCTGGTCATGGTTCTCTTTGAACGTTGAGAATGCTGTTATGACACCTGATCTGGTTTTGAGTTCATTAACTCATAAAGAAGGCGACTATGTTAAAAATCAAACAGTATCGGCTACTTATTATAACGGATACGGATGGTTTGGCGAACTGACCACTATGGATCCAAAGGAGATGTATAAAATCAAACTCGTTACCGGGAGCACGTTAACTTATGAAGGTACCCGGATTGATCCTTCAACCAAACCAATCACCATAAGTACTGGTTGGAACTGGATCGGCTACCTGCCGCAAACTGCTCAGCCGGTAGCTAATGCCCTGGCTAGTATCAACCCGGTGAATAACGATTATATTAAAGATCAGGTTGCTTCAAGCACCTATTACACCGGTTTTGGTTGGTTCGGTGAAATGACAGACCTCGTACCGCTTGGTGGTTACATGCTAAAAACGAGCCATGCCGGCACACTTACCTACACAAACGGCACGCCTGTGAATGTTACGGGTGTTAAGGATGTTAGGAGTGTTAAGGATGTTAAGCTTCTCGATCCCGTCACTGGTCACTCGTCACTCGTCACTGATTACGAATATTCCGGACAAGTAACCGCCACCGTATACCTGAACGGAGAAAATTACGCAGGCGAGGATTACTGTTTATATTCCATGGTGGAAGGCAGAGTTCGCGGTGTGAGCCGTGGGATGTGGTTTGAGCCAGGTAAGGAGTGGATACATAATCATCTTACATACAGTAATTTCAATGACGGTGATACCATTCGCTTCCGCTTGTATGATTCAAAATCCGACAATTGGTATCAGTTTGAGGAATTCGTTGTATTCAAAGCCGACATGCTCATCTCCAACGCCCTTAACCCTTTCCTCCTTAAATCTTCCTCCTTACTTCACCCTTCACCCTTAACCCTTAACCCTTCTTTAGAGGTCTGGCCGAATCCGGCGGGTTACTTTGCTACTATTAAATATAGTATAGCCACCAATCAGCCGGTAGTGATACAGGTAATCGATTTTGCGGGCAGGGTAGTGGATGAACTCGAACAGGGGACCCAAAAGGCCGGGGAGCATGTGGTAAGCTGGGATACCGGGGCCCTCGATCAGGGTGTGTACCATATCCGGTTGAAGAATTCACAATCAGTTTACAAACAGGTTGTTATAACCAGATAACCAATATCAGACAAACAATAAAAATCGCGGAAAATGAAAAAATATATTGCAACCGTAATGATTTTTCTGGCTTTTGCCGGTGCAGCATCGGCGCAGGTATTGGTGAACGCTGAACCTTGCAAGCAAGAACCTCAGATAAAAAGCGGATTAAAAACAGCCATTCAGTCCAATGATCTGAAAGGCAGCGGCGGGGTGGTGTGGCAAACCACCTTTGATTGGAAAAATCCAAGCGCTCCGGAGGGTTGGTCCTTGCCGGCAGGTTGGGAAATCGGAAATAGCAACCCATTAGCCGGACCGTGGGTTTGGCGCGATGATGTGTTGCGAGGAAATTACTCCAGTGTTGCAGCTCCCGCACACTTTGCTACCGGTGACGATGGGTTTATTGCTGTTCCAATTGATGAATATAATAGTGTTGGCGGAGTAACCTCTTCTAATGCAGCCAATACTTATATCATGACACCTGAAATCGATTGCTCGGCGCTCAGCGGTGTGGTGGTGAAATTTAATCAGTATTTCAGATTGTGCTGTGGTAATTTTAATCTGGAGATGCTGGTTACTGTGGATAATGGTTTGCACTGGGCTACCTATAATGTTAGCTACAGCCTTCCCCCTAATACCACTACTCCGGATAAGTATAAAAGCGTAGAAGTCAATATTTCCGATGTTGCAGCCGGGAAATCCAATGTGCGGATTAAATTTTATATGTACGGGTCCACTCATTACTTTTGGATGATTGACGATTTGCAG
>CAIXKO010000915.1 GCA_903919925.1 uncultured Bacteroidota bacterium
TTTAAATCGAAAATCGATCAGGAAAAATTGCACCGGAATAATCCAAATATCCGCCTTCTGGAATCCGCACCATATCAACAACACAAAAGGGTGGTAGCATTATGTCCTGTTTGGTGGTAGTGTTTTACACCCTCGTTATAACAACTCCTCGCGCAACATTCTCCTTACGAATTTCAATCGAAAAAACAAGGCCGAAGGCCCGAAATTTTAATGCGTTTGCCCTGATGCTACCTGGCTGCGATGACAACCGACTGGTAAAAAAATGGTACAGATAAAAGTGGTTGGGATCCGGTGTAGTTATTCCTGCTATTCTTGCGGAACCCCATTCCGATATACTACTTAGCTATGCAATTATTAAATATTCAATTAGATACATGGCTCATTCCGGAATTTGTTTCCCCAAATGTGACGAAGAACCAGCATCACCGGAATATCCATCCTGAAGTCATAGAAATGTTTAGCGTTTCCAAATACATCGTTTATTACTGGGTAGAAAGAAAATATGTACAGATCAGAAGAACTGAAAACTTCATCCTGATTGAGATCAATCCTGCTAAACAACTTGAGCTCCGCCAAATCATAGATAATTCTTGCAAGGCAAACTGCAGAATCGGGAAAGCCTAGCGATCATGTAAGGAATTCTACCCTATCTTTGTAATACGAAATCTCTTCTGACAACTAACTGTAATACATGTAGTATGAAAGCAACTTCGGTATACCTAACATCCGGACTTTGCCTTCTCCTTTGGGGATGGGCACTTCCTTGACCGGTGGCGGGAAGTAACTCCCACTTGCCAGTCTGTTCCACAAAGGATACAGGTGTTTACGTGGGTTAGCGTCAATTTCCCGGATGCTGACTTGGTCAATGCCCATGCCTTTGCCTCCTTTCCTGATATGCTTCCACGCTGACCACACCTGCTCTTTACTTACCGCTTGTGTCTTTGGCTTTAACTCCTCAATCATCCTCTTTTTAAGTTGTTGCTCTTGTTAAAATCCCATCTGGTGAAGCCCTTGGCTCCATTCTCATTACAAGAACTTCTTAGCTACTACGACTTCATCCGCCACCACCCCACGCTTCTCTACTTTTGACCTAACGGTTTTCCGCTTGCGTCGTTTCGATTCCCATCGGCGGGTGGCTTCCACAGTTCCATAACCAAGCCCATATACAAGTCCTGCTGCCTGTATGCCGTGTGCCAGCGCAGGCACTTATTCTCTCAGGTTGCTCCTGCACTCGTCCCGGTGTGAATTAAGGCACCCCTGTTTCTGACACTGTCTAGATAATTTCGACACCTCATCGGACAGTTAACTTTCGTTCAGTTCTTGTATAAACACCTGGAATGCTTCTTTCAGCACCCCTTTTCCCAGTCCGTTCAACACCTCTATCGTTGGATAAAAAGCACCGCCGGGTGGTTTGACAGATTCCCCTGTTGGCCCCTGTCGGTGGTTCATCTCTGTTTTCCTCCCTCTTAAGTTCTCCGTCGGGTAGCTCAGCCAGTCTGTTCGCTCGACCTCCACAGACATACCTTTCGTTCGATACGCTTTAAAGTGGTTTACTGAGTCCCACCATCTTGATTATAGTTCACTGATCCAGTTGTTTAGCGTAATGAGCCTTTGCGCCCTGTATCAGCCTCTGTGCACAATTAATCCTTCAAGCAGCGCACTGCTAAACCGTATGTTCGGAAGTCCCCGTTTCGTACTATAGCATCAGCTTCGCAAGAAAGGTTCCTTAATATAGCTTTCAAAGTATCGTACGCTGAAGATGACCAAAAGGTGCCGAGTATGCCTTGAGTGCTAAAGCCCCCATCGGGGGAGCGACTACCACCTGGTAAAGCTGTAAAACCGCTGCGATTAGTAGCACCAGTGTTTGGACTATTCCAATGTGAAGTCCCAACTTCTTTTAGCTTCCCGGCTACTGCACCTGTACTTCTAACTCCAAATAGATCTGAATCAATTTGAGTCATACCTTGATTCTTTTCGAGGATTTTCCATCCTTCATCAGATGGCAAATGCCATCCTACTGGACAAGAAATCTTTGCAGATTCCCAATTATACAAAACTCCATAAGTATTGAAGTTCTGAGTGGCTTTTGCCTCAATAATGGAGTTCCCTTCATATCCATAAACATAATAGAATGGTAAAGTATCAGAGCCTAATAAGGACGGGCTTACTTTCGGTAGATAAGCCAGATTCTCTTTCATCCAAGTCTGCTCACCGATTTTAACCGTCTCATAAACAGTGCCATCTCGTAGATCGGTGAAACTGTTTAACCCTTCAAACGTGATATCTTCAATATCTGCTAATTGAAAAGTGGATTTACTACCATCTGTTTTGTTTACTATCATCGTTTGAGGAAACGCCAACTGAAATGAAAGGATGCAGAGGCTGGTTATCAATAATGTTTTCATGATGTCTTACTATTTGATTATTATTATTTTACTAAACAAATTGGTCCCTTTAAAGGAAACATTACAATGGTATGTTCCTGGTCTCAACAACCGGTTGTTCATATCCAGTCCGTTCCAAAGGAATTGGTTCCTGCCATTGATTAGATTCTTAAATACATTCTGATAAACCAATGAACCCGTGCTGTTGAATATTTTCAAGTCAACATTCCCGCTTTCGGGAAGTTCATATTCAATGGTAACGCTGGATTCAGTAGGATTGGGGTACAATTTTAACTGGTTAAAATTCAACATTACATCCTTGAATTTATTGAAGTTATCGATCCCGGTCAGTCCATCGAACCTGATATCCAGTATTTCAGAAAGAGGGATATAAACAATGGTGCCATCCTTTTTATTCACCCTCATCATAGGGGTCTTGCTTAAAATAGTAGATAATTCTTCAGAAGATGGATAAATGTAATCGTTGTGCCATTGATAACCATAAGGCGAAGTGGTTGAAAGCTCATTGCCGTTTTGGATTATCGGTGAGGTATCTGGTCTTTCCAGAACCGGAATACTCATAGTTAGTTTTATTGAAGCGCAATGACCGTCTGTTGTGTATCCGCCAAACAAACTCAATGTTAACAATATACACCTAAACCTCATCGGTGACCTGAGCAACAAGCCCGGCAACCTGCTTAGGATTCTTGAATTGCTATTTTCCTTTGTCATAATTTCGATTTATTAAAATCCTGCTCTTAATCAGTAAAGTTCGGCTAAAAATAACGATTATCAAATGCCAGATATCATAAATTGCTAAAAATCAGAAAAAATTTGACGAATATTACATACTCAAGTTTCGCAGGTCCAAACCTGCCTAAATAGTTAATAAAAATGTTAAAAAAAGTAGCATGTATTTTTGTTTATTCCGCTAATATTCAACATATTAGTGGTACTTATAACAAACTAAAAACATGCTACGGAATAAAA
>CAIXKO010000916.1 GCA_903919925.1 uncultured Bacteroidota bacterium
ATCACGATTTCTTCAGTAAAAATAGTATTTACAACCAGGGCAGAAACCTGAGCAGTCCTTAAACGGAAAGGCTATATCAACCACCGTTTGAAAAACCAGATCAACTTTACCGTGCCTATTATATGAATGCCCATCACCAATTCCCTTTGACCAAACGCTATCGCCATTCAAATCAGCGTCAATAAAAATGTGATTAAGCCGCCAATGTTAAGCGAACCGATACAGATAAAAGGTTAGTCTGGAAAACAGAATACGAAAGGGCAGTTTTCAATTACCTTCCCCAACATCAAATTTGTCAAATATTTTCTCTTTTTTAATAATATTTACACAAAACCCCGTACGGATTTTTTGCTACCTATTTTGTAATCAACAAGTTTATTGTGAAAGCTCAAACAAAATATAATATCAAAATCCCTAGCACTCTTCACCTACTAATCTTAAATTTAGAGGACAAAATATGGAGTGACAACAAATCAATCCAGCTCAGTTTTTACTTGCAATGATTAAACAATAATAATTACACAATCTTTAAACGATTTTATCATGAATGCTAAACTCTTTTACTTGGTCCTGTCAGTTTTTATCCTGTCCTTCCTGGATTCTTCCGCCATGATTTGCATCAAAAACGGTAAAGGTGAACGTTACAGCACAGGGTTCGAACCCTGCAGGTATTACTGGGATAATGTTATAAATAACGATGGCACGGCCTATACCGGTCCATGGGGAGCGATTCCTCCTTGCTGGGATAAACCTAGAACGGATGGCATTGCCCATGTTGCTGGTTCCCAGTTAAATCGCACTCAATTAGAGGCCATTATGAAAAATGTAAATGAAAAAGCAATCCTCAATTGTACTATCGCCGCAAAAGAAACGAAAGGAAGCGGTTACCTGGTGAAAATTAATAGCGATTGCGTTGGATTTTACAGGGATAAATCAGCTTTTTTGAAATCCCAGGAAACGGCAAAAGGTAAATAGGCAATTGCGGGGCCGGGCCTAAATAAATATAGGTACCAAGGGCAGGAGGGCAGAAAAGGACAATACTTTTTGCTTCACTTCCTGCCCTCTTGCCCTCTTGCCCTCTTGCCTTTCATTTATTGTCTATTTATTGCTATTTTTCGGCAGCAAGTGGCATCTATGAAACTTACCTTTTGGGTCTGCCTTTTGGGCATTTCGATAACAAGCTGCCAGATCGGAATCCGTCAGCCGGGCTTCACGATTGCCCTGTCACAGCCAACCATGGAAGATATGTGGCGGAAGACCATGGTGGAAGAAATGAAGCGGGAACTGATTTTTTATCCGGGTGTAAAATTGGTCGTCACCAATGCCCGTAATGATTCTCAGGTCCAGATCAACCAGATCGACAGCCTGATCAAATCGGGCATCGACCTCCTCCTTGTATCTCCCAATGAGGCTGCTACCTTATCCGGACGGATTTCGGAGGTATACCAAGCTGGAATACCAGTGATTCTGATAGACCGGATGATCAATTCTTCCGATTACACCACCTATATAGGGTCTGATAATCAAGAGATCGGGCAAATTGCAGCACTTTATACAGCAAATAAGTTAACCGGCAAAAGCAAGGTTTTGGAGGTAATGGGATTACCCGGCTCGAGTCCGGCCATTGAGCGACACAACGGCTTCCAAAAGGAAATTGCATTGCATCCTGACATTCAACTCGTTAAAACGGTTGAGAGTAACTGGCAGTACGGATTCACCAGAAAGCTGTTTTCAGACCTTTTTATTGATTTTACCGGCATCGATGCCGTTTATTGCCATAATGACGAAATGGCTCTCGCTGTGAGCGACCATCTGAGGCAGATGAACCAGCCTAAGAATTTCCTGTTGCTTGGGATCGATGCCCTGCCAGGTCCAAGGGGCGGTATTCAAATGGTTCTCGATGGATTGATTGATGCCACCTTCATTTATCCAACCGGCGGAGAGGAGGCGATAACCACAGCCATGAAAGTGCTTCAAGGGTCGACTGTTCCCAGGGAGATCCGGCTGTCCACCAGTATGGTTGATAAGGAAAACGCACGTATGCTCAAATTTCAGGGCGATAAACTAATCAAGCAGCAATCCAGCATAAACCAGCAAGGGGAGATTCTCGCAGCCAGGAACAGAACTCTGAAAAACCAGCGTTTGGTGGGTGTGCTTCTGTTATTGTTAGTAATGATGCTAATGGTCCTTTCCGGGGTTGTGCTTATCCAGCTCAGAACAAAAAAACGGATCAACCATTTATTGCAGCGGCAGAATGAGGAAATCACGGAACAGAAAAGATTACTGGAAGATCTGGACTCGGAGAATCAGGAGGCGGGAAACGAGATACATAAAGATCCTTCAGATGGCCGGTCACCGATTGATCAATTGGCAATCCGAAAAAACCGGCTTAAGGAGGGATCGAGGATTCATGAGTTGCAACTGCTGGAGAGCCTGGATGATTTCATCACCAAAAACCTCTCAAACCCTAGCCTCAATATTGATCTGATCAGTGAGCACATGAAGCTCTCCCGCGTTCAGCTTTACCGTAAATTAAAAGGATTGACCGGCATATCGGTCGTTGATTACGTTCAGCATATCCGGCTTGCGCATGCTAAGGAACTGATTTCCGAATCCGGACTCAGCCTTTCAGAAATAGCTGCGAAATGCGGTTTCAATTCTGCCTCCTATTTTTCCACCAACTTTAAAAACCAGTTTGGGATGAGCCCGCTTCAATGGAAGAAAAGCAGGGGGCAAGACCGTTAATTTTCCAAGAGCCAGGTTCTAATACTTAAAGAATCTGTCGAATTTTTTAAAGTTTCATAAGCATCTGTTCATTTTCTCAAACCATATTACAGGTATTCAATACGTTATGAATTCAAGTGGATTGAAACAAACATTCAAATAATAGTTGTAAAGCTAAAAGAGGGCTCGGCATTTTCTTGTATACCTTGTCATGGAATATTTAAAAACTATGACAAAAAACAATCTATCCTTTTTCACGGCTACTGTGGCATTAGCCGGATTCCTTTTCGGTTTTGACACGGTGGTAATTTCCGGAGCTAATCTGCCAATTAAAGAATTATGGCACACCACCCCACTGTTTCACGGCACCTTTATTATGTCGATGGCCCTGTGGGGGACCGTTTTGGGAGCGATTCTCGGTTCCTTCCCAACCAATCTGTGGGGACGTAAAAAGACCCTGCTGATGATCGGAATCCTTTTTGGCTTATCAGCGTTGGGTACTGCCTTTGCCTCTGG